>JAAELU010000741.1 GCA_024226255.1 bacterium
AAGGCCGCCACGATGGCACCCGATGTGGTGATGTAGGCCGAGTTGGCCCAGTCATACATCGCCCAGCCGAAAATGGTTCGCCGGTCGTTCTTGATCGAAGTCGTCATGCCATTCCCGAGTTGCTCAGCCAGAGAGAGTACGAATCGAGCAGGGGTGGGCGCAACATGTCGCCGCGGTCACCCCTGAAGACGACCAAAACCCGGTGGGGACAGTTAGTCGTTGTAGCCTTCCGAGAACGCTAGATCCCTGCATCGCCCGCGGTCGAAAGCGGACGTCGATGTCTGCGCAGCATGTACGTCTTCAAGAGTGCGACCCGCGAGACGGATGACCAGCTTGTTGCCGGAGAATTCGTAGCTGATCACCTGCAACAGGCCTCCAGATACTTTGAGCTTGTCCTTCTCTATGAAGAAGACCTCGGGAAAGGGTCCACCCATCTGCTCCTTCAACCGGAATTGGAGGGCGAATGGGAACTTATCGGCTGACGCCTTATTGAATGCTTCGGCGTCCCCGTCGTAAGTGATCGTCGCCTCCATCCCGTCGCCATCCTGAACAATGTCCAGGGCGGTGACATCGAGCGCAGGATCAAGTGTGTCACCGGCATCTTCACACTCAGCGTCTCCGGCCGGGTCCACCAGATGAATCTCACTGCTCTCTTCAGTGTCGTTGGGGGGTTGTGTGGTTGAAGAACTCGTGCTGGCGCCGACCACCTCCAAGCACTCGGCTGGGAGCGCCCGACCCACGTACGTGAACGCAGAAACGGTCCGCCCGATCGGCACGTCATACGAATCACGACCAATCCGCGGCAATTTCGAGATAATCACGTCGCTGTCGCTGGAGTCCAGTAGATCCTTCATTCCTAATGTCACCCCATCGAGAACCACACTCTTTGCCGCCAGGCGCAGCTTCAATGCGATCGACGTACCGATCCTCGCTACGGCATCGGTGGGTGACTTGCACCGTGAAGACGCAAACATCGCCAGTGAAAGTTCTCCCTCCACCAACTGCGCCTCGACATCGTTCGGGGCCCAACCATCGGACGGAACAAAGACCCCCATGGCGCCCGGATCGGTCCAATCCACAGTTGGCTGGTAGAGGTAGGTGCCGTTGATGCCTTCGACCCCGAACTCGAATAGCTGGTATGTGGGCGTGTCCCGGTCGCCCAACTGCACCCAGATCGGGATGAGCGGATCCGAGATGGTCATCTCCAAAGTCACCGACTGGGTCTCGCCTGCCGACACCGTTTCAGGTGTAGCGGCTGCGGTCACGGTGAAGAAGTCGGCCTCGTAGATGTTGATGAAACTGAAGTCGCTGAGCTCGATCGCGGCGGCAAGCTTGTCGTCACTGGGTTCCAGTGTTGCGTCGAGGAACTCAAAACCGTCGGCGCTGCTGTGCACAACCAGAATCTGTTCAAGCGCATCGGGTATCTCAACCCGGAGAGTTGCTGCCGCGGATAGGTTCAATCCGGAAGGTGTCAGTATCACTGCCAATACGGGAGCGCCCGGCTCCTCGCTCAAGACATCAGTCCGGTCGATCCGGACATCATCGATCGAAACACCCTCCGGCAGACTGCCCTCGGGTATCACCAGGGTCGCTAGGCCATCGGGTGACTCGATCGTAGAGCCAGATTCAGAGCCAGCACCGCCACAAGCGGTCATGAGAACAACGATTCCGAGCACTGAGAGCCACAGCACACTCGATGTGTGGTTTCGGCGCGACGGCGTGCTGGCGGTCACAGAAGTAATCATGGGCCTTCCCCTCGCTGGCGTGGACCCTACTCGCGGGACCCCTTCTCCGGCACCCATATCGCGCCTCCGCAAGGATGTTTGTCGGCCAGAACGCGTTGTGCCGCCATTGGAGCATGGCCTTGCCACACCTGACACGACTATCCCACTACTGCCTTCGCCATTGCCTCCGCGCTGTCGTGTCGGAACTGGCCGCGGTAGTGGTCAACGAGCGGCTTGGCCAGCCGGCTGTACCAACGTCCCGGTGCCGCCATGGCGTGAATCGTGTATCCAACCTCGTCGCTGGCCAGATCGTGCCACACCTCAAAGCTCTCCTCGCCCCGCTCGATGTGGTTGCGCAGGCTCCCGTAGGTGAAGCCATAGGCGAGCCGATCGGCTCCGACGGTGTCATGGGTCTCGAGAACACGACATGCCACCCGCATGTGGATTCCCAGCCTCCGGGCGTGCACGACCACTGCCTGGCCCGGTTGCGCCGGACCACCTCCGGTAGCCACTCCGGCCCACGGCAAATCGAAGTGGGTCCATTCATCGAGAGCTCGTCGAGCCCGCTTCCATGCCTCATCGCCGATGCCGAGCACTACGTCCAGTCGATCGTCACTCATTCCGCTCGGCGCCTGGCCGTCGAGAATTCCGGTTCCGTAGCTGAACGGCTCGGAAACCATTGATGACCTCAACTCCTCGGCCTCTCGGTCGCTGGCGCCACGCAGGTACAGCACTCTCACGCCGCCGCTCTCCTGCGCTCACTGAGCGACCACAGCCCCATCACCAGGAGCGCCAGGCCTGCGGTCACCGCGGCTATCGCCCACATCGTCGTGTAGCTGCCCGATGTATCAAAGGTGTATCCGTAGATCGGTGGCGCTACTCCCAGACCCAGCAGAAAACCAAGCAGGACCCAGCCTGAGGCGGTACCGGCACCCCGGGCACTGGCGTCATCGATCACGGCCAGCATGCCAACCGAGTTCCAGGAACTGACGCCGGCGCCGGCCAGAACTGCTCCGAGCCATAGATACCCAACCGAGTGGTTGGCGGACATGAGCAGCACGGGGCCAATCGCGGCAATGATTGCAATCGCCGTCAGCGCTATGCGATAGCGGGCCCCATCGTCAGCAAACCGGGCCCAGAGAATTCTTCCGACGACGGCGGTCAAACCGACGACCGCGACGGCGAGTCCGGCCACCTTGATGCTCTGGCCGAGGTCTTCCTCTGCGAACAGTGGCAGGAAGAACAGGGCTCCCCCTGAGAACCCCATCAGCAGGCCGTAGATCGACAGCCAGCGGACCGCGCTAGAGATCCCGGGCGGGCCGCCAACGTGCGATTCCCCGGCTCCGGAAGAGACTCCTTGCCGCGATCGATAGCTGCCGTAGGCCCCGGCGACGCTGACGAGGGCCACAATCGCGAAGGCCCACCGCCAACCCAGAGTCTCGGCGATGGTCGGCAGTGAAAGACCACCGATGAACAGTGCCAACT
>JAAELU010000742.1 GCA_024226255.1 bacterium
CTACGTCCAGGGCTTCGAGAGCGACATCTCGGGCTGGGACGCGTTCGGCGTTCCCTACGACGCCACGCGCGTGGCGAGCGGAACCAATGGAGTGACGTCCGAAAGCGGCTCGTTCCACGCGGAGGGTGGGACCTCGGCGGGGAACTGGGGCGGCTACGAGTGCGTGTTCCCGACCGTGGTAGCCGCCCTGCCTGCCGGGAACGACCTTGGCCTGGCGGTGCTCGGGCTCTTGCTCCTGGCCGGCCTGTCCATCGCGGTCGTCAGGCGCTCTGGTTCGGTATTGTGAGTTCGTTCCAAGGTCCGAGGGCAGGCTATGGGCCCAATGCGTTACTTATGCTAAAAAATCAGGAGAGATCATGCGACAGATAGCGATTCTTTGCGCGTGTATCGGCTTGGTGTCATTCGTCGGCATACCTGCTGGAGCTGCGGTCATTAACGTGCCGGCTGACCACGCGACGATCCAGTTGGCGGTCAGCGCAGCGACAGGGGTGGATACCGTTGTCGTGGCTGCGGGACTCTACACGGAGGACGTGACCGTGGTCGCCGGAAAGGACGGCCTGACAATCGAGGGCGCCAATGCGGGTATCGCCGCCGGCCGGGTTCCCGGTGTCAGAGGTGCCGAGTCCATTGTCGACGGCGGTTTCCAGCTCTCTTCGGCGAGCGTCACCGTTGATGGATTCCAGGTCATTAATGGCAACACTAGCTTCGGCGCTGTCGGAGCTATCTACATGCCGTCGCCCAGCGCCACCGACATCATCAAGAACAATATCTTCGTGGGAGATGGCTCCGCCTGTCTATATCCC
>JAAELU010000743.1 GCA_024226255.1 bacterium
CCTACCGGGCGCCGAGACAGAACCCTGTCTCGTTCCTCGACCCTGCGAGTCTTGCGACTCGCCCCACCGTCATGGAACTTCCTACCTCCGTCTTCGCTAAAAGACGGATTCCCCTGCGCACCCTGGCCGGTGCGTCGTTGCTGCCCCCTCAGGCTTTGCACACCCATTAGACACCATGTCGAACGCTTTGTGACGCGGTTTCTGTGTTATTGGGCCTAAATGGGTCCGCCGACCTAGAAGAACACGGGCAATAGTCACAGGTTTGGCGAAATGGGTCTCTGGAGGGCCCGGAAAGGTGGGGCCGGGCGACGGGTGCGACTGGCCCCACCAGTTACTTGACACTCACAACTGGGACTCGTCAGCCCAGCAGAGTGCGAAGCTTCTCGATTTGTGTCACCACCGAAGTGTGGGAGCCGCCACCGGGGCTGGTTCGCGACCTGACAGAGTGCTCCGGCGAGATCTGTTCCAGATCCGCGGAAACAAACCGGTTGTCGACATCGTGAAGATCCGACAGATCTGCGTCGGCCAGAGTCCTGCCGGCTGACGTCAGCTTGACCACGAGCGCGCCCACGATGTGGTGGGCCTCTCGGAACGGAATCCCGCGAGCCGTCAATGCTTCCGCCAAGTCGAGCGCACCAACCCACGACGAAGGCGCCGGCGGGGAGAAGGTCGCTCCGGCGATCATGGCCCGCAGCGCACTCAGCGTTCCGGCCAACGTGTCATCGGCGTGGAACAGCAATCGTTTGTCTTCCTGGAGGTCCCGGTTGTAGGCCATTGGGAGCCCCTTCTGCAGCGCGAGGATGGCGGTCACGTCACCAATCACCGATGCCGACCGCCCTCGCGCCAGCTCGGCCATGTCGGGGTTCTTCTTCTGCGGCATCGCCGACGAACCGGTGGTGTGTCGGTCGAGGTAGGTCGCCCAGCCGTACTCCTCCGTGGCCCACAGCAGCATGTCCTCCGCCAGCCGGGACAACGTGACCATGGCTTGGCCGCAGACGAATACAAACTCGGCGGCAAGATCACGCGATGCCACCGCGTCGATCGAGTTGCCAAAGACAGTCTCGAAGCCGAGCGACGTGGCGCTGATTTCTGGGTCGATCGGAAGTGAGGTTCCCCCGCCCGCCCCGGCCCCAAGCGGAGACTCATCAAGACGTTTCAGCAGATCCTCAAAACGGGCCCGATCACGCAGCGCCATCCAGGCGTAGGCCAATATGTGATGGGCCAGCGGAACGGCCTGACCTTGCTGCATGTGGGTATAGGTGGCTACAACGGTCTCGCCCACGTCCTCGGCGGCGTCCGCCAGGGCAAGCGCAAACAGCTCAATCTGGGAGATCCGATCGGCGGCGACGCGTCTCATGTAAAGGCGAAGATCGAGGGCAACCTGATCGTTCCGCGACCTGGCCGTGTGCAGCTTGCCGGCTACCGAACCGATCCGCTCACCCAGGCGGCGCTCCACCGCCGAGTGGACATCCTCGTCTGAGTCGAGGAACTCAAAATCCCCCGACCGGGCCTCCGCCAGGACACCCTCCAAGCCGCGACGCAACGCCTCGCCCTCGGAGTCGTCGACGATGCCGACCTGCTCGAGCATGCCGACGTGCGCCAGCGAGCCCGCCAGATCATCGAGGAGTAGGCGACGGTCCGCCGTATCCACTGTGTAGTGCCACAACAGCTCGTCGGGCGCATCCTCAAAACGGCTTCCCCAAAGAGTCATGGGCGACTTACTCGCCCTCGCCGATGCGCTTCTCCGCAAAGGTGCGCAAGCGCAGCGACTGCAGCCTGATGAAGCCGGTGGCATCGCCCTGGTCGTACACGTCGTCCTCCTCAAAGGTGACGGTGGCCTCATCGTACAGAGAGTCGTCCGAGCGGCGCCCATCGACGATGACGTTGCCCTTATACAACGTGAGCCGGGCTTCTCCGTTCACCCTCTTCTGGATGTTGTCCATGAACGCCTGGAGCGCCTCACGCTCGGGGGCATACCAAAACCCGTTGTAAACCATCTCGGCATACCGTGGCGATAGTTCGTCGCGCAGGTGCATCACCTCACGGTCGAGTGTGATCGACTCGACGGCTCGGTGGGCATGGCTCAGAATCGTACCCCCTGGCGTCTCGTAGACACCGCGGCTCTTCATGCCGACGAAACGATTCTCGACGATGTCAATCCGGCCAACGCCGGCGGCTCCTCCGAGTTCGTTGAGCTTTCGCAGCAAGTCGGCTGGCCCGAGTCGGACTCCATTGACCGTCACCGGAGTCCCCTGCTCGAAACCGACCGTGACGGTTTCCATCACGTCGGGGGCTTCCCATGGATCAACGGTCATGTTGAACATTCCCTTGGGCGGTCCTTCCCACGGGTCCTCGAGGACTCCTCCTTCATATGAGATGTGCAACAGATTGGCGTCCGTCGAGTACGGCTTGTCTGGTGTCACCGGGATTGGAATCCCATGTTCCTCGGCGTAACGAACACAGTCGGCACGACCCTTGAGATCCCACTCGCGCCACGGCGCGATGACCTTGATATCCGGCTTCAAGGCGAAGGCCGTCAGCTCGAAGCGAACCTGATCGTTTCCTTTGCCGGTAGCCCCGTGAGCAATGGCGTCTGCTCCGAAGCGCTCCGCGGCCTGGACCAGGCCCTTACCGATGATGGGGCGGGCCAGCGACGTGCCCAACAAGTAGTACCCCTCGTAGATGGCGTTGGCCCGCAGGGCGGGAAACACAAAGTCGGCGACAAACTCTTCCTGAAGGTTTTCGGCTACCGCCTCGACGGCACCTGTGGCCAGTGCTTTCTCGACGGCCTCGCCGACTTCCTCTCCCTGCCCAACGTCGGCGGTGTAGGCGATGACCTCAGCGCCGTACTCCTCCTTGATCCATCGCAGGATCACGGATGTGTCAAGGCCACCGCTGTAGGCCAATACAACCCGTTTGATATCCCTGGCCATCATCCTGCTCCCATTGATTCGAGTATTTGCACAAGTTTCGATCCCTCAACCCCATCGGTGGCGACGATAAGGATCGTGTCGTCCCCCGCCACCGTCCCCAGAATCTCGTCGAGGCCGGCCCCATCGAGAGCGCTCGCCAGGAGGTGAGCCGCGCCCGGTGCGGTGTGAATCACCACCAGATTGGCAGAAGCCGCAATCGACTGAGCGAACTCGCTCATAGCCCGCGCCGCCGATTCGATGCCCTGCTTGAAGGCGAAACGGTCATCGAGGATCTCGTAGTGGATGCCGTTGTCATCGGACTTCACACGAACGGCCCCCAGGGCATCCAGATCTCGAGACACCGTGGCTTGGGTAACTGTGAATCCGGCATCGGCCAATGCCGTAGCCAGCTGCTTCTGACTGGTGACCTTGCCGTCCGCAAGCAGCTGGCGCATCAGTCGACGCCGCGAATTGCGGGTGTCGCGGTTCGAACTCATGGCGTCGCCTCCGGTTCCGCGGTGATCATGGTGCCGATTCCTTCGGGCGTGAAGATCTCGAGGAGTACCGCATGCTGAGTGCGCCCATCGAGGATGTGAACCCGTTCGACGCCACCCTCGATGGCATCGATGGCGCTTTGCAGCTTCGGGAGCATTCCCGCCGACACGCCGGAGCCGGACATCATCTCGCGCAACTCGGGCACGATGGCCCGAGACAGGAGCGAGTCCTGATCGCCCAGGTCGCGGTAGAGCCCTTCAACATCCGTCAGGTACACCAGCTTGCTGGCACCCAGCGCCGTCGCCAGGGCCGCGGCCGCGGTGTCGGCGTTGAGGTTGTAGGTGTGGCCATCACCGCCGCGCGCCAGTGGGGCGACGACAGGGACATAGCCTTCCGATTGCAGACTATTGATCAGGCCGGGATTGATCTCGGTGACCTCGCCGACAAAGCCGAGACGCTCGTCCTTGGGTTCTGCCACGAAGAGGTTTCCGTCCAAACCATTGATGCCGGTGGCGACGGCGCCGTGGGCGTTCATCAGACGAACGATGTCAGGGTTGATCTCACCGGCGAGTGTCGACTGCACAACTCGGATTGTCTCGGCATCGGTTACCCGGAGACCATCGAGCCATTGGGGTTCGATGCCGCGCTGACCCATGGCGGCCGAGATGTGGGGGCCACCACCGTGAACGATTATCGGCTTGATCCCGACGTAATGCAGCATCGCCACGTCGTCGGCAAAGGTGTTCCGCAACGTCTCGTTCACCATGGCAGAGCCACCGTATTTGATTACGACCGTCTCTCCACGAAAGCGTTTGATGAAGGGCAGGGCCTCGCTGAAGATGGCGGCCTTGCCCATGGTGCGGGCGATACGCGTCTTCGCCGGATCGGGGGCGGTGTGTCCGGTTGCCATGTGCCTAATGCTCCGTCTCGTGACCGTGGTGCGCGTAGCTTCGAGACTGCGGGGTCATCTGGCACAGCCTGACGGCGAGGGCGCAGTTGCTCTGCGTTGAGACGGAAGGCGAAGCCTGGGACATCGCAGTCCGAAGATACGCCAACGCGGTCGCGGGGCGGTGCATCAACTCCGTCTCGTGACCGTGGTGCATCAGCATCAGCTCCGTTCTCCGTTGAACCGCACGTAGTCGGGGGTCAGATCGGTCGTCAGGACATGGGCTTCTCCGGGCCCGTTGCCAACACGGACGTCGACGGCGAAATTGCCCGTCTCAAGCTGCACCGCCAGGGCATCCTCATCACATTCGACGGCAACTCCATCACGTGCCACGGGGACTCCGATGAAGTCGATGTCGGCTCGACTCACGGAGTCGTTGGCGGCGGCAACACCCAGAGCACCGATGATGCGTCCCCAGTTGGGGTCGCCGCCGTAGAAGGCAGAGCGGACCAAGGCTGAGTCGGCGACTGCTCGGCCCAGCGTGCGGGCCGTGGCGTCGCTGTCAGTGCCCGTGATGTGAATCACGACGACGCGGCTGGCACCTTCGGCGTCAGCCGCCATCTGCTCGGCGAGATCACGACACACCGAGGCGACCGCATTCGAGAACTCATCGGGATCCGGGGCGATACCGGATGCCGCTGAGGCCAGAAGGATCACGGTGTCGTTGGTCGAGGCGCAGCCGTCGACGTTCAGCTCGTGAAATGAGTGGTCAACTCCATTGCGCAGTGCGCTGTTCAATGCGGCGGACTCCACGATCGCATCAGTGGTCAGCACGGCCAACATCGTGGCCATGTCGGGGCGAATCATTCCGGCACCCTTGACCATGGCCCCGATCGACCAACCGGATTCAGACCTGTAGGTCGATTCCTTCGGGACGCTGTCGGTTGTCATGATCGCTTGAGCGGCCAGGCGGCTCGCCCCGGGACCGCCATCAAGAGCGTCGGCCGCGGCTTCAATTCCAGCCAGTACCTCGGCTCGAGGCAGATGGGATCCAATGGTCCCGGTCGAGCAAACCAGAACCTGCGAAGGATCACAGGAGACCCGATCCGCCACGGCCTGTGCCATCTGCAGAGCGGTTTCGTCGCCGACGGCGCCGGTCGCCGCGTTGGCGCCCCCGCTGTTGAGAACTACCGCCCGGATGGCTGTGCCGGCCGCAAGATGTTCACGACTGAGCCGCACCGGAGCAGCGGCCACTTGATTGACCGTGAAGACAGCGGCTGCCGTGGCCCCTTCCTGGGCAACGATCAGCGCGACATCGAGCGCGTCGCCTGCCTTGATCCCGGCGGCGACACCGGCCGCGGCGAACCCTCGAGGAACCGCAACGCTCACGGCATCCACCCAGCAATCGGCAAGCCGGCCGGCTCGGGGAGTCCGAACATCAGGTTGGCGCACTGCACCGCTTGGCCGGCAGCCCCTTTGAGCAGGTTGTCGATAGCGGCAATAACGATGGCACGACCAGTGTGGTCGTCGACGTGCGCCGACATGACACATCGATTCGATCCCACTACCCATCTGGTCGATACCGGTTCCGTCAAGACTTCGACAAAAGGCTCATCGGCATACGCCTTCTCGAGAGCTGCCGAGATCTCCTCAAGGGTTGCCCCTGATGTCAACGGGGCCGAGCAAGTCGAGAGGATGCCCCGCTGCATAGGTACCAGGTGGGGAGTGAAGGACAGCCGCACTGTGTCGATATCGGCATCCGACCAGTCGGCGATCGCCTGCTCCATCTCCGGACGATGCCGATGGGTGCCGACTCCGTATGCCCGCACCCCTTCGTCAATTGCCCCAAAACTGAGGTTGGCCTTGGCCCCCCTCCCGGCTCCCGACGCTCCGGACACGGAGTCGACGACTATTCCCTCCGGATTGACCAAACCGGCCGCTACCAGCGGAGCCATCGCGAGAATCGCCGACGTCGGATAACAGCCGGGGACCGCAACTCTGTCCGTCGAAGCCAGCAAGTGCCGGGTCATCTCGGGAAGGCCATAGGTCCACTGCCCTAGCTGATCCGGAAACGGGTGACGTGAGCCGTACGCAGACTCGTAGCGGCCGGCATCGGTGAGCCGAAAGTCGCTTCCGAGATCGACAACCTTGACGCCTCTGTCCAATAGGGCCATCGCCGGAACCGCGGAGGCGCCGTGCGGCAGCGCCAGGAACATGAGCTCGACCTCACTCTCGAGAGACTCCGCCTGAGATATCAGGACACGTTCGGCGCCCGGCAGGTGCGGGTGGACCTCGCCTAGCGCTTTGCCGGCCGAACTATGGCCCGCAATGACACCCAGGCTCATCGCCGGGTGGTCGTCGATCAGGCGCACGACCTCGCCCCCGGCGTAGCCCGAAGCGCCGATTACGCCCACGACGTGATGTGATTTGTGCTGCGACATGGTGATTGTTATCCGCGGGTGGCCGGGTGGCTTCGGGGTCCTTCAACAAGAAACGGCGACAATTCGCCGCCGAGTAGCAATATACGCATAGATGTATGTTTATGCAAGACGCCGTCTCGTGTGTCGCTCCTAGTCAGGGCGGCGTCGTAACCTCCATCCAATGACCACTCCACGAACCCGAATCTCGTTGGCCGCCCTCAGCCTCATGTTGATCCTCGCGGCCTGTGGTGACAGCTCCTCGCCTGTAACAACTCAAGCCACGACGCAACCACCACCTATCACGACGGCCTCGACAACGACGTCGGTGACCAGCACCGCGGTTGGATCAACGACGGCGGCGCCCAGCAACTCGACAACCGCGGCGCCCAGCGGCTCGACAACCACGACGACTCTTACCCCGGTCACCGTGACAACCGTAACTACGCAGCCCCCGACGCAACCCACCGTCGTGATCGACATCACAGTCGCCAACGGTGCCGTGAAGGGCCCCGGGCGGGTGAAGGTGGCAATGGGCGAGGTCATAGTGCTGACCGTGACGGCCGACGTTGCCGATGAGGTTCACTTCCACGGATATGACGTGTTCGGCGACGTCGCGCCTGGGCTGCCCGCTGTGTTGAGGGTCGAGGCGCTGATACCTGGAGTCTTCGAGGTTGAACTCGAAGGTTCCCGCCTCGAGCTGGTGGTGATCGAGGTCAAGTGAGCTTCCTGCTGGCGCATGTTGGCGGCCGCAGCGATCTGCCGGTTCCACTCGGCTTCTTCGTGGTGGGTGCCGGAGTCGCGGTGGTCATTGCATTCGCGATGGTCAGCGCAAACTGGCTCGAGCCGCGCCTGCAGGGCTCCCACGCCACCCAAAGAAGCGGATTGCTACCCCGATGGGTGCCCCGGCTCCTCTCGCTCACAGGAGCGGGCGGCCTGGTGTTGGTCGTGGCCAACGGCATCTTCGACGGGACCGGGTCCACGCGCAGCATCGGTGCCGTCATCGTCTGGATCGTCTTCTGGTTGGCGCTGCCCTTTGCTTCGGTTGTGATCGGCGGACTGTGGTTCTGGATGAGCCCCTACCGGCGCCTGGTGTATCGAACGTCGCGCCGCGTGGCGGAGCGAGTTGACCTGCGCGCCGGCCTCGGCGTGTGGCCGGCGACCGGGGCCTTTGTAGCGTTTACGTGGCTCGAGCTGGTCTATCCGGATAACACGTTGCCGCAGACGCTGGCTACCGCCGCCGTCGTATACGGGGCCTACCTCGTGGCGTTGTCTCGCTGGCTCGGCCCTCAGACCGCCCTCAACTCCGCTGAAGCTTTTGAGGTCTATACGGACACCATCGCACACATCGCTCCGGTCCGTCTAATGAGACTGCCTCACATGGGCCGGCCCCGATTGGAACGTCGTCGGTGGTTGGTTGCGCTCCCCCACCTGCCGATCCCAAGCGGCATGGTCACGTTCATCATCGCAATGATTGGGACCGTCACCTACGACGGCATGTCGGGCGCCGGGTGGTGGGCCGACCTCGTTGGCGAAGCTCGCCGCGACATGTGGTTCGAGACGGTTGCGCTCCTGGCTACGTGCGCCCTGATCGGGGGAACCTACCTGGCGGCATCACACCTCGCTGGGAGTCTGGCCGGGGACACCCGGCCGGCCGGCGCCATCGCGCGCAGATTCGCCCACACTCTCGTCCCGATCGCGTTCGCATATGCTTTCGCCCATTACTTCACACTGATCGTGTTTGAAGGCCAACAGCTCCTCCACGCGGCCAGCGATCCCTTTGGGCGCGGCTGGGACCTATTCGGAACGGCCGATTGGAGGGTGGTCTTCACGCCGAGCCAACTTTGGGTTTGGTACGTCCAAGTGCTTGTCATCGTGCTCGGCCATGTGGCCGGCGTGGTTCTCGCCCACGACCGCGCCCTGGCCGAATTCGGTGCCGAAGTTGCTGTGCGCACTCAATATGCGATGCTGGTGCTTATGGTGGCACTGACCAGTCTCGGGCTATTTATCCTGGCGGGATGATGATGTGGATCGTCGCCCATCAAGGCAGCTGGGACGAGATCCTCATGTTCGCCATTCCAATCGCCATCGCCATTGGTGTGATCAAGTACACCGAGAAACGGGGCGCCCGCAAGCGCGCCGAACTGAACGAGGCCGACTCAGACCCAGAACTGAAGGGCTAACTTCCTCTCCATGACGACACCAGAACGCTCCGCGGCAGAAACCCAAATCGACGAGCTGCTCGACCAACTCCTGACAGACAATGATCCCCACGGAGATCGGCTCGACTTCATGGGTGCCCAATTCGACCTCGGTCTTGCCTGGGTCCATTTTCCCGAGGGTCACGGCGGGCTCGATCTGTCACGCCGCCTTCAGAAGCGCGTCAACGACCGGCTCGACGAGGCGACGCCGCATCGTCCGTCCTTCTTCCATGTCATCGGCCACGGTATGGGCGCTCCCGTGATGCTGACCCATGGCACTGAGGGCCAGAAGACGCGTCACCTACGTCCCCTGTTTACCGGTGAGGAAGTCTGGTGCCAGCTGTTCAGCGAGCCCGGTGCCGGCAGCGACGTCGCCGGCCTTGCGGCGCGCGCTATCAAGGACGGTGACGAATGGGTCGTCAACGGGCAGAAGGTGTGGACCACGGTTGCCCACGTCGCCAAATGGGGCATGATCGTCGTTCGGACCGATCCCGATGCTCCCAAACACCTCGGCATGACGTACTTTCTGATGGACATGGAGTCCGACGGGATCGAAGTCAAGCCGCTGCGCCAGATCACCGGTGAGGCTGAGTTCAACGAGGTCTTCATGACCGACGTCCGCATTCCCGACTCACAGCGTATTGATGCTGTTGGCGCCGGGTGGCGGGTCGCATTGACCACGCTGATGAACGAACGAGTCGCCATCGGCGGCGCCGTCGCCCCTCGCAACAGCGGCCCGATCGGCGACCTGATGGAAGTGTGGCGCCAGCACGGGGGTAGCGAGCACGACCGCGACGAGCTGATGAAGCTCTGGGTGGAAGCCGAAGCCGGACGTCTCACCAACATCCGCGCCAACCAGAACGCAACGGCCGGGACTCCCGGGCCCGAGGGCTCCACCGGCAAGTTGGTGTACGCCGAGCTCAACAAGAAGATCTACCACCTAGCCACCGAGCTGATGGGCCCTGCCGGCATGGGCTACGACAGCTACGAGTTCATCCAACCGGAGACAGCCGAGGAAATCAGCACCGACACCCGGCGCCGTTTCCTACGTGTCCGCGCCAATTCCATCGAGGGCGGCACCTCCGAGATCATGAAGAACATCATCGGCGAACGAGTCCTCGGCCTACCCGGTGAGCCCCGCGTCGATAAGCACCTCCCCTGGAACGAGGTTCCCCGCAGCTGAAGCGCCAAGCCGGCGGTCAACCAGGGCGAAACCCCGAGGGACGTCCCGCCCTGAGACCGTGGCCCTAGGACGGCGTCGGTTGCCTAACCAGCCACCCGGCCCACATACCTATCTCGAATGCCGTCGTCTGAGGCAAATGGCCTGCCGAAGCCAAATCCGCGCCCCGAGAGGTCGACGTAGGCGTCAGTGCCCCCTGCCACCGACCAGACAAAGAGGGTTCGGCCCGAGTCGAACAGCCGGACCCATAGGTCGATCGAGAACATGCCCGTCCCATCGGCACAAGTGAAGTCATGACGTACGGTGAAGTCATAGAATGGCCCACCAGGACCGCTCACCACTCCCTCCAGATCGCCGGATGGACACACGATGCCGCGCCGTACCGCGGCGCCCCGCGCGGTGAACGGGCCTTCGAACGGCTCGGGCAAGCTGACGTCAGCGGTGATGACCACCCGGGCACCCCGCACCGAGTCGCCGGCAACAACATCGTCTGCCCCGGCTGCGACCGGAACGGACATTCCCCCTAGAAGTCCAGCAAGAGCAACAATCACGAGAAACCTTCTCATGGACCTTCCTTTCCCCATTGGCCGCAGTGGCCGTAGCCATTGTCATCCCGTAGGCGGTTCGCTTGTAGGGCCAAAAGTCAGACGGTGGCTATGCGCCTGATCCAGCCAGCCGATCGACCTCGGCCGCGGCGAGCTCCGACTGACACGGTGTGCCCCGCGGGCGCTGGTACGACTGTGGCCTGTGGGCGACGCTGCGTGGTGACAGCCCGGCAACCGTCAAGTGGGGCCACAGCGGACCCAAGTCGTGGTGACCCTTCCCGAGTTCGCCGACCTGGCAACGGACGCCGAGCTCATCGTCGTGGACCCGTCTGAGTGGGACAGGCGAGTTCCCAAGGCCCAGGTCGCGCTGGTGTTGCTGACGGTTGCTGCTAGGCGAGCGGGAGTCATTCCCATCGACGCGGTTTCGGCCGCGGCCGCAGGACCATTCGAATCGGCCAACTACAACGCAATTGAAGCCGGCGTCGCACTGGCTTGAAGCCTGACGTCAGGTACGACGGCTCGCCTAGGGAATGCCTTTTTCGTTCTCACACTTCTTGGCCGTGTCGAACCCGGAACCGCCCCTGCAGTCGTCGGTGCCCTTGCCGCCGTTCAGGTCGTCCCCTCCCTTACCTCCGGACAGTTCATCGTCGCCACCGCCGCCCTTGAGGGTATCGCCCTTGGGGCCGCCGAAGAGGGCGTCTTTGCCGGTCCCTCCGGTCAGTTGATCGACCCCGCTACCGCCCACCAGTGTGTCGCGGCCGCGACTGCCATCAAGCGTGTCAAAACCACCCTGGCCTCGGAGCACATCCTTATCGCGCCCACCATGGAGGTAGTCGTTGCCCGGGCCACCCTTGAGCAGGTCATCTCCGGTGTCCCCGAACAACCGGTCATTTCCTTCGTCGCCGTTGAGGCTGTCATCACCCTTGCCACCACAGATCGTGTCGTTGCCTCCTAGGCCGTTGATGATGTCATCGCCGCGCAAACCGCTGATGACATCGCTTCCGGGAGTGCCGTTGATTACGTCATCGCCGCTGGTCCCGCGAATGGTGGGGAATTTCCCGTCGCACGATGGCGATGTGAAGCGAATCGCGAACTCGCTGGTAACCGAGGCAGTCTTGTGGGAATACTGCAATTCCGAAGCAGTGCCGTTGTCGATTCCGATCGTCGCCGAAACGCCCTGCGTGTGGGCCTGGTCCGTAGTGACGGCATCGGTGTAGTGGAACTCAATGATGTGGCCGTCTTGGTGCAGCTGGACCTGGAAGGTAACTCTGTCTTCGCTATCTGTGGCCTGGGTGTGAACACTGCGCCACTCGACCACAAAGACCTTGTCAGCTCCCGCGCCAAATGTCTGGTAGTAGACATCCGCGCCGCCAGAGGTGATGTTCCAGTTGCTCCATAGCGCATAGACACCATCTTCATCGGTGGCAGCATGATTCAACGGCACTACGTCGAAGCCGG
Organism: bacterium; assembly: GCA_024226255.1. Taxonomy (GTDB): domain Bacteria; phylum Actinomycetota; class Acidimicrobiia; order Spongiisociales; family UBA5794; genus JAHEJX01. The sequence continues at coordinate 12,095 of JAAELU010000743.1, forward strand.
GATCATCTTGGCCTGCACCAAAGAGGAAGACGCCGTCCTCTACGACGGTTATTTGATCGTAGAGGGTCCCATAGAAATTGAAGGCAAACCCAATGGGCACGTTGAAGATCTGCGTGTTGCTGGTGTACCCAACAGCGGTATTCGGCAGGAGTCGGTTATACGCCGGACCGCCTACCTCGTCAGAGTCAATGAACCGATAGCCGGTCTCTGGATCCTCCCCGACGTCGGCAGCGACCTCGGCGACAGCCAAACCGCCAGGAACCATCGATAGGACGAGAGCGAAGGTGGCAAACAGACCAAGTACCCGTCGCCTCGGTCGCGCCCCAATACTCGGTGTTGTTGGTTCCGCCATCGCTGTACCTCCTGATGTCGGGGCAACCTTGAGGCTGCGCCAGATCTCCACCCATACGATGCCTGAGCGCGTCGGATGATACGTCCCCGCTCGATGGGCACACTCAGCACCAACTTCCCTGAATCCGAGATTACCGACTTGAAACACAAAAGACCGGGGCACCGTCAAACACCGATCCACCACTCCTGCTCGACATCGCAGGCGTCCGTCTGCGTAGGCCCCTACTCCGGTACGTGAGGAGGACCAAAATGTTGGGCTTGTCCGACTGGCCGTACCCCTGGGACGGTAGCTCCGTGAAGCCGGACGATGCTGAAGTGACCCCTATAGATAGACAATCTATATAGATAGACATACAATGTAGTCATGCCAGGTGTTGAGAAGATCCAAGACAGGTGGCTGCGGGGTTTGCTCGAAGCTTGCGTGCTTGCAGTCCTCCAGGAGGCCCCGGCATATGGCTACGAGATCGCCACCCGGTTTGAAGATGCGGGCTTCTCTCGACCCAAGGGTGGCACCCTCTACCCGATCTTGGCTCGCCTCGAAAAGGACGATCTCGTTGAACCCAAGTGGGTTGAGGGCGAGTCCGGCCCGAGCCGGAAGTACTACAGCCTCACACGCTCCGGGGTAGCTACGGCGGATGCGATCGCACCGGAATGGGAACTCTTCGCCAAACGAGTGTCACAACTGGTGGGCCAACGAGAAAGGACTTCCGCATGAACGAGATCCCCGCACAGCCGCCACCGCCCCCGGTACCGGCGGCAGGATCACCCCGCCGCGTCTACTTCGAGCAGCTCACAGCGGCGCTTCTGTCGCGTGGCCTCTCGGGAGACCGGATCGGTGAACTGGTCGCCGAGCTCGACCAGCACGTCGCCATGTCGGGGACGGATCCGGTCGACGAATTGGGCCCGGTCGGCGAGTTGGCAGATGCGCTGGCTGACGCGGACACCGAGAGGACACCGTGGAAATGGCTCTTCGGCAACGTGGCCTTTGGTCTGCTGGCAGGAGCGATAGTGGCCCTCGTCTTGGCGATGTTTTTTGATAGCCCGACCGAAGGGGCAGTCGGAGTCGACCTCGGCATCATCGTCTACATGGGCGTACTGATGCTCGGGATTCTGCTGCTCCGAATGTTCGGAAGCACCAGCCTGGTCGGCAAGTCAACGTTCGAGCTTCCAGCCAAGAAGTACTTCGTGCCATACATCGTGGTCGTAGCGGTCGTGACCGCAGCGACCCAAGGCCTCGAGTGGTCCACCACCACGGGTATCGCCTGGGCCCTGCTGGCGGTGACAGTGCCGCTCTCCGCGGGCCTGGCCATTTGGTCGGTGCGGCGCTCCCGAATACCCGTGCCCGGCAACGTTCGCCACCTGCGTCACCTTGGGTGGGGGTTCTTTGGGCGCTGAAGCGTCTGAGCGTCAATGGCGGCAAGCGTCGTCGCGCTACGGTGCCGGTGCATGATCCGATTGCACATCAAGAACAACCGTGCCGGCGAGGACGTGTTTCGAATGACGCCGGAACGTTATGCGGCGGCGGCGGCCCGGCACCCCGAGCTGGCGAGGCAGGTCGACGTCACTATCGACTGGGACCTCGACAACTTCGATGAGTCGATGGCCATGGCCGATGCGTTGATCACCTGGGATCTTCCCACCGCCGATCTGGTCGACCGCGCCCCCAATCTGAAGTGGATTCACATCATTGGCGCCGGGATCGAGCACTTGCAGCCGCTCGATTGGCTGCCGCCCGGGGTCACCCTCACCAACAACCGGGGCGTCCACGCCGAAAAGGCCGGCCAGTACGGATTGATGGCTCTGCTGATGCTCAATAACGCCATCCCCCGCCTCGTTGGTGAGCAGCAGCGCCACAACTACATCGAGTGCTTCACTACCGCCATTGGGGGCAAAACACTGCTGGTTCTCGGTGCCGGAGCCATGGGCAGCGCGGTTGCCGTCCAGGCGAAGCGACTTGGCCTTAGGACGATCGGCATACGTCGAACCCCGCGCGACACCGGCGGATTCGATGAGGTCCATCCGCTGGACCACCTCGATGATCTGCTTGCTGCGGCCGACTTCCTTCTGGTGACGATGCCGGCCACACCCGAGACCACCGGCTTGATGGACAGTCGGCGACTTGCTCTGCTGGCGCCACATGCCGGGGTGATCAACATGGGGCGCGCCGCCGTCGTCGACTACACAGCCCTCGCCGCCGCATTGACCGAGGGTGCGTTGAGCGGGGCCATCCTCGATGTGTTCGACCCTGAGCCTCTCCCCGCGGACTCCCCACTGTGGGATGTTCCCAACCTCGTCATGACGCCTCACATGTCATCCGATGACGCTCTCACATATGTGCCCCGCACCCTCGATCTGGTTTTCGAGAACGTCGGCCGCCTGGTCGCAGGAGAACCGTTGCAGAACCGGGTCGACCCCGCTCTCGGCTACTGAGGACGGCTCGGGTGCGCCAACCGCCGCTCGCGTCTTCCGTTCTTGCGTAGATGACGGCCGGTGTCGGCCGTCATCTACGCAAGAACGAGAAGGTTCCAGGGCCAAGGGGCCCTACTACAGCGAGCCGGGCACAGATATTCTCGGAGGCAGCTACAAGTAACGCCCGACGGAAGGATGACTGTGAATATCGCCGAGTCCCTAGCGGCCACACCCGTTTCCGAACTCGATCTTTCACCATTCGTCGAAGTGGAGCCGACGGCCAGCGTGGCCGAGACTGTCGAGGCAATGAACGGCGCCAACCGTTCCGTCGCCTGTGTCGTCTCGGCCGGGCGCTTGCTGGGCATCTTCACTCAGCGCGACATCCTCAATCGGGTCATCGGGCGCCCCAGGGTTTGGGACCATCCAATTGCCGAAGAGATGACGCGAGCAATTCGCACAATGGATCCGGACAGCAGCGCAGCCGACGGCCTGGCAATCATGAACGACTGGTGGGTGCGTAGCGTGCCTGTGGTCGACGGCAGCGGGCACCTCGTCGGAAACCTGTCGTACTACACGCTGATGTCCAGGATCGCGGCGCTGATCACGGATCACCTCAACGACGATGACCACGATCCCGAGGGCCGCCATGGGCTCACGCTGATCGATTTCACCGGTCTGCACACCAGTCCGCCGGTGACGGTGACCGCCGGCGACACGGTCGAGGTTGCCGCCCATCACATGAAGGCCCGTGCCATCGGATCCGTGCTCGTGGTCGACGGCCATGAGCATTTGGTTGGAATGCTCACTGAATACGACCTGCAGAAGAAGATCGGCTGCTACGTGGACGACTTGTCCAAGATCGTGGTTTCGGATGTGATGACGCCCGAGCCGTTGGCCATGGCGGCACGCTCCCCTATCGCCGAGGCCGTCGAGAAGATGGCCGAGCGCGGCTTCTCCCACCTGCCACTGCTCGGCGAATCTGGTCGACCGGCGGCGGTCGCCTCATTCCGCGACATCGCCGCATACATGGAGGTCAGCTTCGCGGCCATGGGATAGCGCCTTCGATCAGCCGGCGAAGATTCCGGTCGGATATCCATCGATGCTCGCGACGTTCTTGCGAGCCCAATACTCATGCAGCTCGTCGGGCGACACGCCGCAAGGAACGGTTCGAGCTCCCACTCCTCACGCCTCACATGACTGGAGTCTGGCGCCAGCCATACTCCCACGGAACGGACCGCCAGGTCCGTTCCCGACATCTGACATCTCACATCTGTCCTTCTCCTAACCTGAGACCATCCTCTGAAGGAGCCGCCCTGGGACGTCGTATGCCGCGTTGGCAAGAGATCAAACCACTCGTCAAGATCCGGCCGCCCGGCTTCGGGCCCGAGGCGCGTTTGGCTTCTGCGGCATCGATCTGGGACCTGCGCGAAATCGCTCGACGCCGCACACCATGCGCCCCGTTCGACTACACCGACGGCGCCGCCGACCAGGAGGTCGCGATGCGCCGCTCCCGCGAGGCGTACGGCCGGGTCGAGTGGCAGGACGTCACTGTGCTCCGCGACGTGTCGGCAGTCGACACCTCGACAAGCCTCCTCGGCGCACCATCCTCCATGCCGCTGGCGCTGGCGCCGACCGGCTTCACCCGCATGCTGCAGCACGAGGGTGAACCGGCCATCGGACGAGCCGCTCAGCGGGCCGGCGTCACGTACGCGCTGTCGACACTGGGGACGACGACTCCCGAGGATCTGGCGTCCGCCGCGCCTGACCTCAACCGATGGTTCCAGCTCTATCTGTTCAAGGACCGCGACTTCAGCCAGGAGCTCCTCGAGAGAGCAAAGGACTCCGGCTACTCAGCAGTCATCCTCACCGTCGATACGGCTGTCGCCGGCGCCCGGCTGCGCGACATTCGCAACGGACTCACCATTCCGCCGTCGCTCACCCTCAAGACGCTGTTCGACATGGCCCGGCACCCAGCCTGGTGGTACAACCTGCTGACGACCGAGCCCCTCGAATTTGCCACATTTCGCAACTTCGATGGCACAGTGGCGGAACTGGTCACCTCCGTATTCGACCCGGCACTCAATTGGGCAGATATCGACTGGATGCGGCAGCACTGGCAGGGCCCGTTGGTCGTCAAGGGCATTCAGAGCGTCGAGGACGCCCGCAAAGCCGTCGACCACGGCGCCGACGCCGTGATTGTGTCCAACCATGGCGGCCGCCAACTCGATCGAGCGCCGACGACCTTCGAACTCCTCCCCGACGTTGTCGATGCGGTCGGCGAGAAGATCGAGGTGTATGTGGACGGCGGCATCATGGACGGAGGCGACGTTGTTGCTGCGGTCGCCCAGGGCGCCACCGCAGCCCTCATCGGAAGGGCTTACCTGTACGCGCTGATGGCCGGCGGCGAACATGGAGTAGACCGGGCTCTCGAGATGTTCTCGGCCGGAATTGAGCGCACCATGCAGCTGCTCGGAGTCGCCTCCCTGAAGGAACTGGACCGTGGTCACCTGAAGATGAGATAGCCGTCTCATACTTTGTCGACGGAGCCGGAGCGCGTTTCGCTTGGCGCAATCTGACCGCGTTCAGGCAACAGGTAAGGACTACGGTGCAGCCATATGACCTCAGAACTCACCGACTACACAGTCCTCACACCTGAAACCACACTCGGCGTCGTCGCGGACTCTCTCCGCGAGGCCGACGAGCTGATCGCTGCTGCGGTCGATATCGACGAGCCACGGACCTATGCCAACACGCTGGCTCCCCTGGACGCGGCGATCACCCTCACCAACGATGCCTACGGGGTCGGCGGCTTCATGTCGCAGGTCCACCCCGACGAAGCCATCCGTGCGGCCGGCGCCGAGGCGGAAGAGCTGCACAGCAAGTGGCTCGCCGGCTTGGCCTTTCGCCGCGATCTTCATGAAGCAGTGAAGTCCTACAGCGAAGCGGGCGACGCGACCGGCCTCACCGGCGAGGAACGGCGCAACCTCGAGTTCTGGCTTCGTGACTTCCGCCAGGCGGGCCAGGATCTGTCGCAGGACAAACGTGAAGAGATCGAGCAGCTGCGCAATCGCCTCATCGAGCTCAATGTCGCACTCGAGCGCAACCTGGCCGAGTGGGAGGACGGCATCGACATGACGGCCGACCAGCTTGCCGGAATGCCCGACAACTACCTGGAACGCCTCGAGCCGGGGAAACACGCCGGCACGCACCGGGTCACAGTCGCCTACCCCGACTACGTGCCGTTCATGGATCAGGCCACCAACAGGGATGCCCGGCAGTGGCTGCAGTTCAAGTTTCTCAACCGCGCCGCCACCGCCAACATGCCGCTCCTCAACGAAGCGGTACAGGTGCGCTGGGAGATTGCTCGCAAGCTCGGATATTCCAGCTTTGCCGACTACGCCATGGAAACGAAGATGGCCGACCCCGATGCGGTCGCCGACTTTTACGCCTCGATCGTGCCCGGTCTCACCAGTTTGGGACAGAGTGAGCTGGCGTTGCTCCGGCCCCTCATGGAGGCCGACAATCCTGGAGAGCCCATCGAGCAATGGGACTGGAGTTACTACGACGCCATGCAGCGCAAACAGGACTTCGGCGTCGACGACAACGAGGTTGCCGAGTACTTCCCTCTCGAAGCCGTGGTTGCCGGGATGTTCGACATCTGCGGTGACATGTTCGGCATCGACTTCACCGAAGTGGCCAACCCAAAAACGTGGCACCCCGACGTGTCCGTCTACACGATTGCCGATCGCGCCTCCGGACGGACGATCGCCCACTACTACGCCGACCTCCACCCTCGTCCCGGCAAGTTCAGCCACGCCGCGTGCTGGCGGCTGCAGGCCGGAGTGAACACACCTGACGGCTACCGACATCCGGTGACGGTGGTGGCTGCCAATTTCACCAAGCCGACCGAGGATGCTCCCTCGCTCCTCAAGCACGATGAGGCGGTGACCCTGTTCCACGAGTTTGGTCACGTCCTGCACAACGCACTGACCGAGGTAGCGCTGCCCCGCTTCTCCGGGACGCAGACCGAGCGTGACTTCGTGGAAGCCCCGTCGCAGATCATGGAGAACTGGATGTGGGAGCCCGAAGTCTTGGGCCGTTTCGCCCGTCATCACGAGACCGGCGAACCGATTCCTGCCGACCTCGTCGCCAAGATGGTTGCAGCCCGCGATCAGAACGTTGCCCTCAAGACGCTGCGTCAGGTCTTCTACGGCCATTACGACCTGGCTTTGCACGGTGGCCACGGTCCGATGGACGCGGATGATGCCTACTACGAACACGTTGCGCTGACATTGCTGCCGCCGCACCAGGCGACGCACCTAGGGGCCAGCTTCGGTCATATGGCCAGCGACGGGTACGTCGCCGGCTACTACGGATACCTGTGGTCCAAGGTGTACGGGGACGACATGTTCTCGGTCTTCTCGGACGAGGGCGTGCTCAACCCGGCAGTCGGCGAGCGCTACCGCCGAGCGATCCTCGCCAAGGGTGGAACCATCAGCGGCATGGACCTACTGCGCGGATTCCTCGGTCGGGAACCGTCGAGCGAAGCTTTCCTCCGCCAGATCGGACTTGGGTAGAAGCCAGAAACCAGAAGTCGAAACGGCAACGCCGCCTCAGACCTCCGGCACCGTCGAGTCAAGTTCATCTTGGCTCTCATCTGACTTCTGACTTCTGATTTCTGGGCACTCACGATCGAATCTGATCGAAGCCGTTGAGCACGTCGCGGAAATGGTGTGCGGGATCATGGACCAGATAGCGGGCAAAGGTCTCCACCGTGAAGGCCGCTCCGTCACTTCGAAAGCCCGTGCGCTGCCAATCGTCTCCCGATACCGACTCGAAGTGGCTCGCCAGTGTCTCCGCATTGGCAGCCAGAGCGACGGCCACCTCCGCCGGATCGGATGAGGCGTAGTCCTTGTCCACCGCCGTGGCATCCTGATCCCAGTTCGGATAGTGCGGCCCGTCCTCAGCGAGCATGAGACCCAACCGGTAGTCGTACAGCTCAAAGACGTCGCGAACGTGGGCTGCATACTCCAGGGCCGACCAACGATCCTCCTGGGGCCGGCGCCGCAGCAAAGCCTCGTCGTATCGCAGCACCTCAGTCCAGTCGGCGGCGATCGATCGAATCATGACCGACACGTCCTCGATCGCGAAGTAGCGCACCTCGAACTCACACTCGGGGCACATCTCGTTGAGCACCCAGGTCCAGTCCTTGTCGTCAGCAAACGGCTTGTCGTTCATCCGAGCGATGTTACGCGCCAGCCGAGAGCGGCGGAGCGCGCGTGTAGGTCTCCTCCCCCGTCGAACGACGCAGTCGGGCGACGTTTGGGGGAGGTGGGCCGGCCGCTCTGGGCCGGCTCGGTGGGGGCTGCGGAGGGCGCAATAACGCCGCAACACGCGCCGGCGCACACCCACCGCCGCGGCGAACGCGGCTTTCTCTCGCTTCGCACCGTTCGCCTCTTCTACTACCTCCGCTTCCCCCCTAGGCTCGCAAAGCCTCGCCACTCCGCCCAACTGTGACCCGCCCAAGGCGGCGTGTCACGGGGGGAGAGACAGCGTCTAGGCCGCCGGTCTAGTCGCGGTTCTGGTTCCAGTCGTCGAGGAGGCGAAAGGCCTCCTCTTCGCTGTAAGGGCCGTCCTCGATCCGGTGCTCGAGAAGCATGCGCATCGCCTGGCCGACGCGCGGTCCCGGTTCGAGGCTGAGGTATTCCATGACCTGAGTGCCATCGATGGGTGGCCGCAGAGCATCGAGTTCCTCCTTCTGGCGCAGGTCGGCGATTCGTTCCTCGAGCTCATCGATACCTCGCTGGATGGCGCGGGCCCGACGTTCGTTGCGAGTGGTGACATCGCACCGGACCAACTCGTTGAGCATGTCGAGCAGCGGTCCGGCGTCGCGTACGTATCGACGCACGGCTGAGTCTGTCCAACCCATCTTGAAGGTGTGGGGCCGCATATGGAGGAACACCAGGTCGGACACGTCCTTGACCTCTTGGCTCGAGAAGCGCAGCTCCTTCATCCGCCGTCGCGCCATCCGGGCACCGACCACCTCGTGGTGATGGAACGTGACCCCCGCAGGTGTGAATGCCCGGGTATCCGGCTTGCCGATGTCGTGAAGTAGCGCCGCCAGGCGGAGTTCGAGGATGGGCGAGGTCTTGGCGACGACAGCGATCGAGTGTGCCAGGACGTCCTTGTGCCGATGGTGTGGATCCTGCTGCAACTCGAGTGCGGTGAATTCGGGAATGAATTGCTCTGCCAGGCCAACCTGGACCATCCCGACGAGCGCGTCGGCCACGTGGTCGCCGACCAACAGCTTGCTGAACTCCTGTCGGATTCGTTCTGCCGAAATGATCTGGAGCCGATCGGCCATCGCCGAGACTGCGCCGAGAGCCTCCTCCGTCGGAGCAAAACCCAGCGTCGATAGAAACCGGAACAGCCGCAGCATGCGCAACGGATCATCCCCAAACGCTATCTCTGGATCGAGCGGGGTCCGCAGGATTCCTTGGAAGAGATCATTCAGGCCACCGTGAGGATCCAGCAGTTCGGGATCGCCCCCACCGATTCGCAACGCCATCGCATTGACGGTGAAATCACGCCGCGACAAGTCCTCGCCGATATCACTCGAGTAGGACACTTGGGGTTTGCGGCTGTCGTCCGAGTAGACCTCGGAACGGTACGTTGTGATTTCATAGATGTGGCCGTCGTGAATCGCCCCGATCGTGCCGAACCGTTGTCCCGCCAGATACAGATCGTGGGCCCAGGGGTGCACGATCTCCTTGATACGGTCCGGATGGGCATCAGTCGTGAAGTCCAGGTCATCGATAGGACGCCCGAGAAGCGCATCGCGAACGCTACCGCCGACGAGCGCCAGTTCGTGGCCGGCCTCGTGAAACAAGACGGACAAACGGCCGGCGGGGCTATCGGCGCGCAGCAGTGGTTCGAGACGCGGAGGGATCATGGCGCGAAGGGTAATCAGTAACTCGGCGCCCTAGGGAGTTACGCGATCTGAGCCAGTTCGACCCCGAGCTCGATGTCGAGCGGCAGCGTGAGGCAGCGTACCGCGCCGCCCGCCTTGAGGAACTCGTCGACGGGGGCGATGACGGAGGTGAAGCCGCGGCGCTCCAGCTCGCGGCGAAGCCGGGGGCTGGCGGCAGGTGAAATCACAGTCTCACCAACCACGATCGAATTGGCGGAGAAGGATTGCGCCTCATCATCAGTCAACAGGATCGGGTCTGGGACAACGCTCTTGATCGTACGGAGCCCAGCGCTGGTCAACCCCGACGGAGCCACCAGGGCGGAGCGGTCATTGAGGGGCGAAAACACGATGTCGATGTGATAGAACCGCGGGTCACGCAACTCGATCGGCGTGAAGTCCCAACCGAGGTTCTCCGACAACTCACTCCACGCTCTCAGCTTTGTACGCTGGCCGTAGCCCGCGATCAACCTGTCGCGGAAGGGGAGGGCATCGCCCATCCCCTCGAACGTTGCGGCCCCTACCTCGGCGACTTCGTATCCGGCGCCCGCCGCCCATTGGGCCGCCAGCTGGGGCTCCCGTGCCCGTTCCGCAAAGCGCATCCTTGCCGGAGCGAACACACCGTCGGCCATGATGCCGGCGTTGGCGGTGAAGACCATGTCGGGCAGATCGGGGTCGGGAGTAATCGTCGACACCTTGCCCCCAGCGGTCTCGATCGCTCCAACCAGCCCGCCCCATTGGTCGCGAGCGGCCTTTGGGTCAACCGGCTCATCTGCGGTCATCCAGGGGTTGATGGCATACTCGACAGTGAAATGGTCGGGAGGACACATCAAGTAATGGTGACCCCATCCAAGGTTGGTAGCGCTCATAGAAACTCCTTCGTCCCGGACGGAGCGGCGCAACCCTTGGTCAACCGGCTCGGTCAACAGGCTGACCGTATCGTGCAATGTGTTATACCACTATATACTGACTACACGGTATAAGGAAATGACTTTCTAGAGGGAACTCCATGGCGACAGATGAGGCGGCGGTAGGCCCCACGGTCACAGATGCGGTGGCGCGCAACGTTCGGGAAGCCCGCGCCGAGCGCGGATGGACACTCGACAAACTCGCTACTCGATCCGGTGTGAGCAAGGGAATGGTCGTGCAGATCGAACAAGGTCGCACCAATCCGAGCATCGGCACCCTGTCCAAGATCTCAGACGCATTAGGCGTTTCGCTACCAGACTTGGTAGACAGCGGCGATGTTCCGATCGTCCGTGTGGTCCCCGGCGACGAGGCGACTCTGCTCTGGGAAACCCCATCCGGCAGCTCGGCTCGCCTCCTGGTGGGCGGCCGCAAGCCCGACTTCATCGAAATCTGGGAATGGGTACTAGTTCCCGGTGAGCGCTACGACGGCCGGGCCCACCCCATTGGCATTCGTGAGCTGCTGCATGTCGATCAAGGGGAGTTGACGCTGGTAGTCGGCGACGAGGTCCACACGGTGAGCGAAGGGGCTTCGGCCTCGTACTCGGGCGACCAGCCCCACGAATACCGCAATGACACGGCCGGGCCGGTACGCCTCATCCTGGTCATGGTCGACCCATCGGGAGCTCGCTCTCTAGACCTATGAGACGGCGGATAGGTGCCCGTTGGGCGACGGATGGGATTGCCCAGAGGCTCGTATTCCGTAGAGCGTATTGTGTGATACTTGTTACTCGATACAAGCCCCAAGAGTCTCAACCAGTCAGATGCGCCACCGCGAGGCAAGCGCATCGGCGTACTCGTTCCACAGATAGCCGGAGTGTGCCGCGATCCATTCGAGCTTGAGTTCGGGCCGGGCCCGGAATGTCCGATAGAGCGGACGCACTAGGTCGAGATTCTCTACGGGGCCGGTCTTGCGCTTCCACCCTCGCTTCTCCCAGCCGGCCGCCCACTCGTTGATTGTCTGGACCACCAAGCGGCTATCGGCGTAGAGCGTTGCCGATTCACCCTCCGGCACCAGATTGGCTGCCTCCATGGCGGCGATGAGCTCCATACGATTGTTGGTGGTGTCCGGGTCATGACCACATGCTTCGGCGATCACCTCTCCGTTGCGGACGTAGACCGCCCCCCAGCCACCGGGCCCCGGATTAGGCACCGCTCCCCCGTCGGTGAAGACACCGGTGTCGGGGCCATCGGTGAACTCGGCGAGGACCTCGTCGGTTGTGAGAATCACATCCTTGGTACGGGAGCGCTTCTTCCTCTTGGACGTGGATTGATTTGAACCGGTCGTGCCCTTGGCGGCGTCACGACAATCCATACACTGGCGCGGCGTCCAACCCGGGTACTTGTCGAGCACATGCTGCGGTAGAGAAAAGGACTTGGCGCAGTCCTGACACGTAAATGTGGCCATGGCGGCGGACCCTAGTGCACCACCAAAACATCTCCGCCCACAACGCGACGATGGCGGCTCGGTCCTAGCCCGGTGCCGCCATCGCTACGTGGCGCCAGCGTCTGGAGCCAGGTCTGTTGTGTGGGACCTACGCCGTCATGAGCCCTGTCGTCTGGGCCTGGAGCTTGAAGTCTGTCGGGTTACTTGCATAGGCCAGGGCGTCCTGGAAGTTGATGACCCCGTCGGTGTAGAGCCGCAGAATCGATTGATCGAAGCTGTTCATGCCGTAGTAGGCACCCTCGGCAACGACCTCAGGCAGCGTGTTCGTCTGCGTCGGGTCGATGATTCGTTCGGCGACACGCTCGGTGTTGACCAGAAGCTCAAACGCCGGCACCCGCCCTTTGCCGTCAGAGCGAGGGATGAGCCTCTGGCTCAGCACTGCTGTGAGGCTGGCGGCGAGCATCAGCCGAACCTGTTGCTGCTGATCCGCCGGGAAGAAGTCAATCACTCGATTAACTGACTCGCTGGTATCAATCGTGTGCAGTGACGACAGCACGAGGTGGCCCGTCTCGGCGGCGGTCAATGCCGCTTCGACGGTGGCGCGGTCGCGCATCTCGCCGATGAGAATCACGTCGGGGTCCTGGCGGAGTACTCGGCGTAGGCCCTCAGCGAATGACTCGGTGTCAACGCCGACCTCACGTTGGCTCACGATTGACTTCTTGTCGGGGTGGAGGATCTCGATCGGATCCTCGAGAGTGATGATGTTGGCGCGGCGCGTCGAGTTGATGTGATCGACCATCGCACCGAGGGACGTCGACTTGCCCGATCCGGTAGGACCCGTCACCAGGATCAGACCACGCTGCTTGTCGCACATCTCGCCCACCAAGCCGGGAAGGCCAAGCTCGTCAAACTGCTGGCTAGCCGGGCTAACTGCGCGGACGACGATGTTGACCGAGCCGCGCTGGCGGTAGCAGTTGACTCGGAAGCGGCCGAGGCTCGGCCTACCGAAGGCAAAGTCGGCTTCGTTGGTTGCCTCGAAAGCCATGGCTACTCGCTCGGTGAGAAGCTCTTCCGCATATGTCGCGGTGTCCTGAGAGGTGAGTGGCTCCAGATTGGAGAGGTGAAGATCCCCATCGATCCTGAAGGCCGGGGGTGAACCCACCTTCAGATGGAGATCGGATCCCTTGATTTCGGTGAGCTTCTGCAAGAGCTCGTCCAGCGGTGGCAGCGGGTTCACTTTTTGTCGATCTCCTCTAGTTCCATCCTCGATGACCTTTTGATCGAGAATGTCCTTGGCCCTCTTTTTGGGTGTGCTGCGGCCCCCGTTCAGCACTCTCCGTGGTATCGGCCGCCACCCCCCGTGTCTTGACAGGAAAAGCGCGAGTCGAGAGGTGCGTGTCCGATCCAGCGGCGCTTGAAGGGCACGCACAGGCCGGGCACCCCACATCTGTCTCCTCCCCGTTGGACGCCGCCCTGGGCGGGCAACGTTTGGGGAGGTGGGCTGCCCTGCGGGCAGCTTGGGAGGGGGAAGCGAGGGCGCGGCAACACCGCAAGACGCGTCGGCGGACACCCAACCGCCGCGGTTGCGCTGAGAACGCGAGATCGCCACGACGCAACGTTTGCCTTTCGGACTACCTCCGCGTCCCCCCTCCGCCTCGTTCCTCGGCGGCTCCCCCCAACTGTTGCCCGCCGAAGACGGCGTTCAACGGGGGGAGAGATTACGTTTGCTCCGCCACTCGCCGCTTCTTACGACCGGCTCGGGAGAACGGCGACGACGCCCCCTTGGTTGCACCGTCACCACGCGCGAACAGCGCTGCGGGCGGTCACCAACACGCGATCAGTGCACCACAATCTCACCGCCTTGCCTCACTCGCTACCCCCGATTTGACCTCCATATCTGCCCTCATCGCCGACTTTCCGAGAATATTTCTACCGATTCGCACGCGTCCGCGACGGGCTTCTTAGCCACTGGATCGGGCGGGACCTGTTGTGGCTATTAGGTCTCGCTCAAAGTGACTAGATAACTAGTCAAGATGGGGCCAGAAAAAATAGTGATTCGCCTTAAAGAATTGTCCTTAATTCTGCCGAAGTTCAAAGTGTGAGACGGGAGAATCCCCGTCACACCGACAACGGACTGTCGAACAGAATTGGGGCCACGGATGACCACCGCAGTATCACGAATCGCAGTAGCGACTCTTCTTCTTCTCTCGATTGCCGCACCGGCAATGGCATCCAGTTCGTACGCCTGCAACGGCCTCGAGGCGACCATCGTGGGAACCAACGGCGACGACGTCATAGTCGGCACTTCCGGTGACGACGTCATCGTTGCTCGTCGCGGTGACGACACAGTCGACGGCGGCGACGGCAACGACACAATCTGCGCCGGATCGGGTGCAGACTATGTCACCGGCGGCTCGGGTGACGACTACATCATCGGCGGCTCCGGCAGTGATGACCTCCGCGGCAACGTCGGGAACGACACTATTCATGGCAAGTCCGGCCATGACAGTGTCGCCGGCGGCAGCGGCTCGGACTACATCACCGGCGGAAGCGGCAACGACTCGATCGACGGCGGCGGCAGCAGCGACACCATCTTCGGTTCAAAGGGCAACGACGTTCTCCTCGGTTCGGGTGGCAATGACGAGATCCGCGGCGGCCAGGGCGACGACACGATCGACGGCGGCGGCGACAACGACTCGCTCTTCGGCAAGGCTGACAACGACACTCTCACCGGCGGCACAGGCGACGACATTGTCGACGGTGGCACCGGTTCAGACGACGTAGATGGCGGCGAAGGCGTCGACACCATCATGTTCGGTAGCTCACCAGCCCCCCTGGTCGTGGATGTGGCCAGCGGATTTGCGGCCATCGAGCAAGACGACCGTTATCAGTTCGACGGATTCGCAACCAGCTTCGCCGGCGTTGAAGGCCTCGTCGGCACCCCCTTCGACGACACCTTCGTCGGTGACGCCTCCAACAGCGCCATCGACGGCGGCGCCGGCAGCGACACGATCACCTTCGCCGGCCTCGGTTCAGCGGTTTCCGTTGACTTGATGGCAGACGAGCTCGTGATCCTCGATGGTGGCGATGACGACGATGCCTTGAGCGCAACGATCGTGGGTATCGAGCACGTAATCGGAACAAGCTTTGACGACATCATCGTCGGCACCTCTGGTGCGAACTACTTGGCTGGCGGCGACGGCGCCGACGTGATCATGGGTGGTGCCGGAGACGACACCCTCCTCGGCCAGGGTGGCGACGACTATCTCCTCGGGGGTGAAGGCGACGACAACGTGGACGGCGGCGATGGCGCTGATACCGGCAACGGCAACAACGGGATAGACACCTGCGTTGCGTCCGAGGTAATGGCCGGCTGCGAGGCCTAGATCTTCCCTAGGGCAGCTTCCAATACCGGGCGGCCACCTCCTGCGCCCACCGTAAGTAGCCCTGGGGATTGATCCCCTCGTCAGCCGGACCGGCTTGGAAGGTCGGATCGAGCCAACCCCTAACCGTGGCAGCCGCTGACTGCCTCAGAGCATCCAAGTCGTAGCCCCCCTCGAGAAAGATCACCGATCGGCCGGCTGGCACGAGGGGGGCGAGGAGTTGGGCCATCGATCCGTAGTCATCGGCCACCAGATTCAGCCCGGCCAAAGGATCATCCACATGAGCGTCGTAACCGGACGACACGAGTAGCCAGTCTGGTTTGAACTGAGTGATGATCGGCACCAATACCTCGGACATCGCCCGGATGTAGAACTCCCCCCCGGTGCGTCCCGGCACCGCAATGTTGAGGTTGGTGCCTTCCGCCTCGCCGTGGCCGGTCTCGCTGAGGCTGCCCGTACCCGGGTAGATGCCTTCCTGATGGATCGACAGGTAGAGAACGTCGGGATCCTCGTAGAAGAGGTCCTGTGTCCCGTTGCCATGGTGAACATCCCAGTCGACGATGGCTACCCGGTTTCCACGCCGCGTCAGACACGCCGCGGTGACAGCGACGTTGTTGAAGAAACAGAACCCCATCGCACGATCGCGTACCGCGTGGTGGCCCGGAGGGCGCATTGCCACGTAGCCAAGGTCGGCCACACCCTCGTCGAGACGATCACAGACGGCGGGGCCTGCCGCGGCGGCACGCAGCGAAGCTTCCCAAGAAGCAGCACCGGCATAGGTGTCCATGTCAATGGCGCCGCCGCCATCGGCGCAGAACTTCTCGAATCTCGAGATATATTCGGCATCATGAACCGCAGAAAGAAGATCGATCGACGCCGGCTCCGGGGCAACACCGACTAGCGGGATTCCCGACGACTCAAGGCCCGCAATCACGGCGGAGATACGCTCGGGCCTCTCGGGGTGGCCATATCCGGTGTCATGGCGCATTGATGACTCATGGGTGGCTAGTAGCAGCTTCACGACCCCATGATTACATGCCGACGGACTCGGCCCTCTCGAATCGGGTTAGCCTGACACCCAAGCCAGACACTGCGGCCATGAGATGTGGGAACAATGGCGCTTACTGAGAGTCCGTTCAAGGTCATGCACCGAGGCGAATGGCCCGGGCCAATGACATTTCGGCGCGGATGGGCGCGCGCGGACGCTCGGCCCTGGAACGACTCCGACGTAACTGCGTCACTGCGTCTGGTACGCGGCGGCGGAGGCTTCCTCGAAGCCTGCACCTCACGCCTCACCGACATGGGAGCCCCTTCGGTTCTCTCTCCCCCGCTGCCGGCGAGCGCTCACTCCCCTTGGCTCGAGGCCGGCTACACACCCTTTCTCGACCTAGCTCTGATGCGTCTGGAACTCAGTCAGCAACCCAAGTCACCGAACCATCTTGTTGTCGACGGGTCAGATGTTCCGCTGTCCAAACTTCTGGAGATCGACGGAGCGGCCTTCACTTCCTTCTGGCGCTTCGATGAGCACGGCATGACCGAAGCGATCGAGGCAACGGGGAACTCGGACACGGTGATCATTCGTGACGCCGACGGTGGCCCCGCAGGCTTCGCCATTGTCGGCTACGGCAGTGCTGTCGCCTACTTGCAGCGGGTTGCCGTTCACCCAATGTGGCAGGGTCAGGGCATGGGCCGCTCCTTGGTCCGCGCCGCCGCTCGGCGAGCCCGCAAGAATGGCGCCAAGATCATGCTGCTCAACACCCAGTACGACAATGAATCCGCGATAGGTCTCTACGAGGCTGAAGGATTCAGCTTGCTCCCCGAACCGCTGAGCCTCCTCCGCATCGAGGCATAAGGCGCGACGGGCCTCGCGCCTGGGCTGTAGCGGCGGGGAACGCCTCTCGACATTGTCTGGCGGGTCGTATTACGTACTCGCGAGGGCGAAGCGTGGCGTGCCCGTCTCCTCCCCCGTTGCACGTCGCTTTGGACGGGCAACGTTTTGGGGGAGGTGGGCCGGCCGCTCTGGGCCGGGACGGAGGGGGAAGCTGAGTCGCGGCAACACCGCAACGCTCGCCTGCGGACGCCCAACCGCCGCGAGCTCTCGGCTCTCGTTCACTTCGATACGCGACGCAACGTTCGCCTTGTCGACTACCTTCGCAGCCCCCCTCGCCTCGCAAGCTCGGCACTCCCCCCAAACGTCTGCCTCCCAAAGCGGAGTCAGACGGGGGGAGAGACACCGTTTGCGCCGCCGCTCTCCATCTCTTGCGGCGGGCTCCCACAAACAGGGCGGCAACGCACCCGGGATCGCCCAGTCACCACGCGAACTAGTCGCGGCAACACGCTTCAGCGGACACCCAACCGCCGCGAGCTCTCGCCTCGCACTCACTTGGCACCAGGACGCAACGTTCGCCTTTCGGACTACCTTCGCTTTCTGTCTCCTCCCCCGTCGAACGACGCAGTCGGGCGACGTTTGGGGGAGGTGGGCTGCGACGAAGGAGCAGGTCGGTGGGGGAAGCGGAGGGCGCGATAACGCCGCAACACGCTTCGGCGGACGCCCAACCGCCGCGAGCTCTCGGCCGCCACCCTGAGGGTGGCTGGAGCTGCGCAGCAGCTCCCAAGGAACGCCGCAGGCGTTCCCGGCGACGCACCCGGGATCGCCCAGTCACCACGCGTGATCACTGCTGCGCGCAGTCAGTGCCGCGGCACGCGCGTCGGAGTTGGGAACTCCCAGGGCACGCGGTACGTGATACGTGATACGACAACGAGGACCGCTGCGCCACACCCCAATACACCCACAAACCATCGCGGTCCCCCTGCCGGTTCCTCCGCGATAACCTCAGGCCACGCCCCCGGAGGTTCCCTTGGCCCCACGCCTACCCGATCGCTATCAGACACAGGTTCGCCTGGGTCGCGATAGTGACGTCGAAGAGTGGCTCGCCATCGATACAACACTCGATCGGCCGGTTCTTGTTCGCATCCTGAGCAGCGAGGCTGCCGCCTCTCGGCGAACCACGTTCGTTGAACGAAATCGGCTGGCGGCTTCTGTCCCTCATCAGCACCTCGTCGACGTGTTCGCCGTTGGCAACGACGAGAGCACCTACGCAATACTCGAATGGAACGGTGGAGTCTCGATCCGCGACAGGCTGGCGGCACGCGAGATGCTCCCGGTCGAGGAGTTTTTGCCGAACGCCGCGGGACTGGCCGATGGGCTGGCCGCCCTGCATGACCAGGACATCATTCACGGAGCAATCGATCCGGGGGCGATTCAGTTCTCTGCAGCCCACCCCGCCAAGTTGGGCGCATTCGGCCGGCCTGGGCGTTGGTCGACCCCCCACGCCGATACGGCTGCCTTGGCCACCGCGCTGCGGGCTTCCATCACCGGGACGGAGGCCCCAGGGGTCAGAGCATCACAAGTGGCCGAGGGGCTTCCCCGTGCTGTCGACACGGCCCTCGACGCGGCCGAAGCGGGGCAACTGGGTTCAGCCGATCTGGCTGCCGCCCTGCGCGCCATTCCGACCACCCCGCCGCAGGTCGAGAAACGAGAGTGGTCGTGGGGTTGGCTGGTCCCCACCGCAGTTCTCATCATCGCCGCCCTGGCGGTGGCGACTGCGGGCATCGCCCTCGATACCGACCCCGACTCCCCATTCCTGTTCCCGGCCACACCCTCCCCGACAACAACCGCAACAGCACCGGAACCGACCGCTCCGACAACCACTGAGGCTCCCCTGACTCCGGACCAGGTCGTCCTGTCGGCAAGCGCCGGCGTCCTTGATCCGTTTGGCGATGGTTCGGAGCACGACGGCGAACTCGCCTTCCTGACCGACGGCGACGACACGACAATCTGGCGCACAGAGAGCTACTTCGCTCCACTCCCCTTGTTGAAGCCGGGGGTGGGGCTCGTGTTCACGGTCGAGGACATGCCGGCCACAGTCGACGTCATCGGAACCGAAAGCACTCGATACACCATCGCCTGGGCCCGATCGGCCGACGCAGCCCGGGACGAGTACGAGGACGTCGTCTCAGGGGAGCTGCGCGACGGGGCGACAAGGATGCAGCTCACGGAGCGCAGCGGCGGCGTTTGGCTGCTCTGGTTCACCGATCTCCCCCAGCAGGAAGAGGGCATCTACTACACGGTTATCAGCGAGGTTTCGTTCCGTTCGTGACACTTGGGCGCGATCGCGCCAGAATCAGCCCAGATGACACATCGCGCAGCTGAAGACGTCGACCTCATTGGGAGGTATCTCCGGGGGGATCTCGCAGCCTTCGACGAGCTGATGCGCGCCCACGAGAACCGCGTATTCGGAATCTGCCTACGCATGCTGCGTGATCGCGAAGCCGCCCTCGACGTCGCCCAAGAGACCTTTCTCACCGTTTTCAGAAAGGCCGACAGGTATAGGGCCGAGGCGGCGTTCAGTACTTGGCTCTATCGGGTAACGATGAACGCTTGCTACGACTACCTGAGACGCACCAAGCGGCGTCGCGCCGATTCGCTTCCTGAGGGGCATGACCCGGCCGATCCGCGAGCTCAGGATCCTCTCGAGTCAGCCGAAATCCGACCTGACATCGAAGCGGCCCTCGACCAAATCCCCGAGGAGTTCCGTAGCGCCGTTGTGCTCGTCGACCTCCAGGGGTTGGCCATCGACCAGACGGCGGAGATCCTCGGGGTCCCTTCGGGGACTGTGAAATCTCGAGTCTTTCGCGGAAGACGCCTGCTCGCAGAAATTCTTGGGAACCATAAGGGCCCCCCGCGACATCACATAGATGAACACAACGAGGCGAGCCCACCGGCTCCCCACGACCAGCCTGAACCCGGAAACGTCTGAGATGCACCACCACGACATCGAAATCATCATGGCCCTCGCCGAGGGATCCCTCGACCCAGAGGCGGCCGCAACCGCCCGGGCCGAAATCGCGGCGTGCCCCGAGTGCTCCCTCGATCTGGAAATGCAGGAGTCTGTGCTGGCCGCGCTTCACGAGCTGCCCGACGCCACGCTTACTGAAATGGAATCGGCGCGGTTGCGGCGCAACGTACGCGAGGAGTTGGGGATCGCCGAGACCACAGCGGTCACTTCACCGCAGCAGAAGCGGCGACGGATGCCCCTGGCTGCGTTGGGAACGGCGGCCGCCGTCCTGGTCGCCGTCGTGGTAGCAGGTCCGGCGCTAGACCTGATTGGTGGGGACGACGACTCTGCCGACGCCACCGTGGTCGCCGACGGCGGCTTCGCTACAACATCGGCGCCGACAGCAGCACTAGAAGCGGCCCCGAACGCCAACGACCTGCAGGGGAGCAACGGATCCGAGGCAGCGCCTGAGACCACCTTCGCGGCCGCGACGACGACCACCGTCGCACCGCCCGCAACCACAGCGGCTCCGACGACCCGTGTCCAGGACCCGACGCTGTACGCCTACTTTGCTCAGGAGCCTGATTTGTCTGCACTCCTCAGCACAGTTGCCGGCACCGGATTCGATGAGCAAGCCTCTCGCTCCGGCGTTCTCAAAGCGAGTGGAGATTCCGTTCAGGAGGAACAGCTCGAAGACTCGCAAACCTGCGCATCCATCACGATCAGTTCGGAAGACAACTTCATCGAAGCCTTCCAGATCGCCCGCGGCCAGATCGATGGCCGCGAGGTCCTCTACATCATCTACCTCGCAGAAGATCTCGAGGAGTCGGAGCTGATCGCCCACGCCGCCGACAACTGCGAGCAGCTCGCCAGAACCGGCTTCTGAACCTCGGACACCGACGACGGAATCGAAACTGTCCTATGTGGAGCTGCGCAGCAGCTCCCAAGGAACGGACCGCCAGGTCCGTTCCCACTGGCTTCTGATTTCCGGCATCGCGGGCTGACTAACCTCCGCCCATGGACGATTTTCCCGCAAAGATTGCCGATCTACTCGAGTCGGTAGCAAGCCGAGTCCGCGAGATGACCGTGGAGCGTGCCGCCGGGTGGGCGCGGTGGACAGCCATTGGTGTTGTTCTCGCAATGCTCGGGCTGTTGATGCTCATCTTCACGATCGTCGCTCTGTTCCGGCTCCTCGCCGGAGTGGTCACTGTCGAAGGGGCGTACGGCATCTTCGGTGGCCTGTTTGTCCTTATTGGAATAGTCCTCTGGACCAAACGGTTGCCTTCCCCCGACGACCAAACCGCTACGGAACAGAGGGAGATCTAGGCAATGGCCGAGAAGTTGCTCATCATCGGGTCAGGTCCAGCCGGCCTCACAGCCGCAATCTATGGCGCACGAGCCGAACTTGATCCTCTCATGATCGAAGGCTTCACTCGCGGAGGCCAGCTCATGATTACAACTGACGTCGAGAACTACCCGGGGTTCCCCGACGGCATCATGGGACCCGACCTGATGGAGCAATTCCGCAAGCAGGCGGAGCGCTTCGGCACCCGGCTGATCACGGCCGACGTCACTCGAGTTGATTTCACCAGCCACCCCTTCAAGGTGTGGGTCGACGCCGACGAGTACGAGGCCGAGTCGATCGTCATATCCACCGGAGCCTCGGCCCGTTGGCTCGGGATCCCTGGGGAAGAGAAGCTCCGCGGCCATGGAGTTTCGGCGTGTGCCACGTGCGACGGGTTCTTCTTCCGAGAGAAGGAGATCGTCGTTGTGGGCGGAGGTGACACGGCAATGGAAGAGGCTCTCTTCCTCACCAAGTTCGCCTCGAAGGTCACGGTCATCCATCGTCGCGATGAGTTCCGTGCCTCGAAGATCATGGC
Organism: bacterium; assembly: GCA_024226255.1. GTDB lineage: Bacteria > Actinomycetota > Acidimicrobiia > Spongiisociales > UBA5794 > JAHEJX01. Next base: position 34,276 of record JAAELU010000743.1, read on the forward strand.
C
>JAAELU010000744.1 GCA_024226255.1 bacterium
CGACGCGCTGGTCAGCTTGAGTTGGGACGCGGCGAGCGGCGCCGGCAGCTACAACGTCTATCGCGCCACCGTCAGTGGCAATGCGACGCTGTTGCAGTCGGGTGTCGGCAGCACAAACTTTGTCGACACCGGACTGACCAACGGCACGACTTATTTCTATCAGGTCGCCGCCGTCAACGCGGGTGGCACGAGTGCTCTGACGGCGGAAGTCTCGGCCATGCCACAGGTCGGCATACCGGACGCGCCCACCAGCTTGGGTGCCGCGAGCGGCGACGCGCTGGTCAGCTTGAGTTGGGACGCGGCGAGCGGCGCCGGCAGCTACAACGTCTATCGCGCCACCGTCAGTGGCAATGCGACGCTGTTGCAGTCGGGTGTCAGTGGTACAAGCTTCGTCGACACCGGACTGACCAACGGCACAACCTATTTCTATCAGGTCGCCGCCGTCAACGCGGGTGGTACGAGCGGTCTGACGGCGGAAGTCTCGGCCATGCCATCCCTGGCCACCTCGGGTCTCATAGCAGCGTGGGGATTCGAGGAAGGAAGCGGAAGTTCGGTGAGCGATGCGTCGGACAACCATCACACTGGTGTGATCTCCGGAGCTAGTTGGTCTCAGGGCAAGTTTGGTACTGCGTTGTCGTTTGATGGCTTCAACGATTGGGTCACTGTTTCCGACACCTCGGATCTCGATCTCACCACGGGCATGACTGTGGAAGCATGGGTATTTCCAGCCTCGGTCGACAGTTGGGAGACCGTTGTCTTGAAAGAGCGAAATGGTGGTTTGGCATACGCTCTTTATTCGGGATCGCCGGATGGATCGCCAGGCGGCTATATAACGCGATCTGGGACGAGCGGCGATATTGGTGCTGATGGTCCTTCGCGCATACCGCTAGACACTTGGACGCACCTGGCGACTACGTACGACGGAGCGACGATTCGCCTGTATGTCGATGGAAATCTGGTTGCCAGTCAAGGCGCAGTTGGCAGCATCACTAGCTCATCGAACGCCCTGCGAATCGGTGGCAATGCGACATGGAGCAACGAGTTCTTTGAGGGGATGATCGATGAAGTTCGCATCTACGACCGGGCGCTTTCGCCGGTTGAGATCCAAACTGACATGGATCAGGCCATTGAGTCGGTCGCCACGCCGACCGCGCCCACCAGCTTGGGTGCCACGAGCGGCGACGCGCTGGTCAGCTTGAG
>JAAELU010000745.1 GCA_024226255.1 bacterium
ATGGTTCCAATGCTGGTCGGCGCTATGGGCGCCGCCGGAGGGCAGCTTTCCGACTTCACATGGAAGATCCACAAGAACTACGCCAAATTCGAGAAGTTGACGGTCGAAGATCCGCCGTACGACTTCATCCTTAACAACAGCAAGTACTTCCCGATCAACACGGGATTCCCGGGGATGGTCGCCAAGGTAATGATCGATCCCGGACGGTACGGAGTCGAGGAACTGCCGGAGGTGGCGATTCTCCACTATGTGAACCCGCTGAACGCGTTCCCATCGCAGAAGGAGTATCTCGACTCGTACGGCAAGTTCAAGTTTGTAGCGGTTGTCAGCCCTTGGCTGTCGGAGACGGCGGACTATTTCGCCGACGTGGTCCTGCCGGCGGCAACCATTGAGAAGTACGAAGGACCAATCTCGGCCACAGACCAATACACGGACGCCGTAACTCTCCGGATCCCGCCGATGGAGCCGCTCTTCGAGTCGAAGGGCGAGATCGACATCTACATGGATCTGTGCGAGAAGATGGGTGTCCTCTTCGGCGAGGACGGCTATCTCTCGGTGGTCAACAGCGAGTTGAAGCTCACCGATACCGAGTTTGAGCTCCCCCTCGACCAGAAGCCCGAGGTGCGCGACATCTTCGACAGATGGTCGCGGTCGCAGGGAATCGAAGAGGGAATCGAGTACTTCGAGGATCCCACCAAGGGAACCTTCATCAAGGGTCCGGTCAAGCCCACCAAGATGTACGGGTACGTTGCGGACCCACCATTCGGTGGGGCGCTTCATCGCCTCTACGGAGACTCCCTGCTCGACGCCCAGAACCAGATGAAGGAAAAGGGCGCCGAGGAGATCTACTGGCAGGATTACACGGCCTTGCCCACTTGGCGAGCCCCGACCATGGACGGTTCGCCGGGCGAGTACGAGTTCACGCTCATCAGCTATCACCAGATTGAGCACAAGCAGTCGCGGACGAGCTTCGTTCCGATGCTGGCCGAACTCGCACCAGGAGCCAGACTCGACATCAACCCGGAAGCGGCCACCCGGCTCGGGATCGACGAGGGTGATGTGGTCACCGTCGAATCGCAGAATGCCATCACGGGCGAAACCCGCAGCCTGGTGACCACGGCGACCATGTGCGATGCGATCCGGCCCGACACAGTTGCGATGCCCCACCACTTTGGTATGTGGACCCATCCACAAAACAAGGGGCAGGGCGCATCGGCCAACGAGATCTACTTCACCGGAGAGGGGTATATGGCCGCCACGGCTGACCAGTCTTTCCACGTCAAAGTGAAGGTCACGAAAGGGGGTGATGCCTGATGGCGAAGTACTCGATGGTCGTCGATCTTGAACGCTGCCAAGGCTGCCGGGCCTGCATGGAGGCCTGCAAGGTTGAGAACAACACAATGCAAGGCAACTTCTGGATGTATGTCTTCCGCTTCGAGGAGGGCACCTTCCCGAACACCGAGATGAGCTTCTTGCCCCGACCCTGTCAGCATTGTGACAATGCCCCCTGCGTGAAGGTGTGCCCCGTTGGTGCACGGTTCAAGAGGGAAGACGGGCTTGTGCTGACGGATGCCGACCGTTGCATTGGCTGTCGCTATTGCGAGCTCGCTTGCCCGTATGGAGTGAACTATTCCAACTGGGAGAAGCCCGAGAAGGGTCAATACGACATAATCGATTGGGAAGATGCGGACCTGAAAGCGGCAACCGGCGGGGCAATTCCGCCCTATCGGAACCCCGACCTCGATGGTCTCTACGGTGACGAACAGCGACGAACCGCCGGCGGCGCTCACGCCAAAGGCATCATGGAGAAGTGCACCTTCTGCGTGCATCGGGTTGAGAAGGGTTTGGCACCTGCGTGTGTCGATACCTGTCCCACCGATGCGCTGGTCTTTGGCGACGTGGACAACGCTGAATCGCCGATCAGTCGTTATTTGCACGAGAAGAGCACCTGGCAGTTGCTCGAGGAAGCAGGCACGAAACCCAGCGTCTACTACGTCGGAGGCAAACCTCCGACCAAGGGCCTGAAGGAAATCGAGCGGCCGAAAGCGACGGTGTGACATGGCAGTTGAAGCAAGAATTCAACCCGGTCTGCCGCAAGGAGTGGGCCGGCTGACCGCCGGTTGGAAGATATTCATTCTGGCGGCCACGGCGGTGTTTGCCTTTGGCCTGTTCGCCTATTGGTACCAGACGACCAATGGACTGGGCGTGACGGGTATGCGTGGCACCGGCACTGCTGGAGGCGCCACCTGGGGTCTCTACATCGTGATCGTTGAGTACTTCATCGGCGTCAGTTTTGCCGGCGTCGTGATCGCCGCCATCAGCAGGGTGTTCCGGGTCAAGGAGCTGCGCCCGATCACACGGATAGCCGAGTTGCTCACCGTCGGGTCCCTGATAGTGGGCCTGCTGGCGGTGCTGATCGATCTCGGTCGTCCGGTGCGTGGGGTCATCAACATGCTGCTCTATGCGCGGCCACAATCGGCGTTCTTCGGCACCTTCACGTTGGTTGCCGGCGGCGTCCTGTTTACCAGCCTGGCCTACCTGTATCTGGGTGGGCGGCGAGATGCCGCCAAG
>JAAELU010000746.1 GCA_024226255.1 bacterium
AGCCTTCCCCGTAGGTCGTGATTCTCGTCTTTTGTGGGCTGAGTGCCAGCCCGAGGTCGTTTTCGAGCACGCGTCGCACGAGCGTCAGAGCCTCTTGCGCCTGCTGTTTTGTCTGACAGACGATGACGAAGTCGTCGGCGTATCGCGCGAAGCGATAGCCGTCGGCCGCCAGCGTCCAGTCGAGGTGATTGAGCACGATGTTGGCCAGCAGAGGTGAGACGACTCCGCCTTGCGGGACGCCCACCGTCGTCGGCTTGAACACGCCGTTGTCCATCACTCCAGCAGCGAGAAATTTTTCGACTAAGCGCAGAATGTTTCCATCTGCCACTTCCTCTGCCAGGGCTGCCATGATGACCTTGAACGGGATGTTGTCGAAGAATGCGGCGACATCGGCGTCAAGCACGACCCGATATCCCTCCGCGTGATACGCCAGCACCCGCTCGATAGCCTGATGGCAGTTGCGGTTCGGGATATACCCGAAGGACGCCTGGTGAAACTTCGGTTCGAAGATCGGCGCCAGGAGTCTGCGGAG
>JAAELU010000747.1 GCA_024226255.1 bacterium
TCCGAAGCCTCATCGACAGGCGATACGCTCGGAAGGTTCCAACCGCCAAGTCGAAGGTGCTGACGCTCTTCGTCCGAATGGTCGCCATCTCTTGTCGAGAGTAGAGCACGGGCAAACTGGGAGAGCTCTCCAAACTCTGGGGCACCGGGTTCGAGACCGTCCAGGAGAACGCCGTGCAGCGGTTCTGAGATTCCGTCCGGAGGTCTTGGGGAGGGGAGAACATTGCTGTCGCCGGTAAGAACTGCCAAACAATCCTCGTGGTCGGGCATCTGCCATCCGCTCGCTGTAGCCAGCATCGCCGATAGCGCGTAGATGCTCGCGTCGTCTTGTCTTCGCCGCAGGAGTGCGCGGCCTGTTCTCGGCTCTGCCGGATTGAACCGTTGTGGCGGCGCAAACGGACTCATACCTCGAGTGGACAAGTGAAGGAATCCCTCAGGGAATGCAGCTGGCGAGAAATCTGTCACGAGAGGAGGCTGCAACTCCTTGATCCAGATTGTGTTTGGATTCAGATTGCGATGTTCGGAGGCCTCCGCCAGGCACATCGCGACATGGGCGAGGCGCAGGACGAGATCGGGGTCGGCTCCTTTGTGGATCGACGCAGCCAGAGGCAAATAGCCCGAAAACTGAAACAGCCAGAACGGAAATCCCTTCTCCGTCAAGCCGTAGGAGGTAATTGGAGCTAAACCTCCTATCGTGCCGAGCCGTTGATTGTGGTAGGCGAATCTCTGAAATCGGACGCGTTCGGCAGTGTCCAAATTGGCCTCAACCACCCTCACGGTTACGCGGGACTGCAACCGCAGTTCAGTGGCGCCATAAGATACCCAAGGGCCCAATCGGCTCTCTTCCTCGAGATCCTCCAACCCGGCGATGAAATCCACGGTACGATCCAGTATCGAGGCTGGCACTGGGCCCGCCTTGTCGTTCATGCGTTGGCACATTCTTGCAGGCCGGCCAGGGGTCGTTGGGATTTGCTCATGATTCGTCTGTCGAACGCGGCAAGGCTCAGAGGGTGCTTCGAGAAATGTTCGATGAGGTTGTTGAACGTCTCGTCGGCCATCTGAGCCTCGTCGGTCCACGCAGGCTGCCAAAGACACCTTGGAGGCGGTTCCGGGTTGGCAGCCCCGATCGAGTGGTAAGCGTTGAGCAGACCCGTGATGCGTTGCGTGCGTCCTTCCAGTGTGCGCCGTCCGGGATGACGAAACGGTCGGCTGCAATGGCGGTGGCGTAGCCCTCGTCGGTCTCCTCGAAAGCGTCCTGGAAGTCCTCGTCCCAGACGTCGGAGAGCCGCCTGAAGAACAAGAGTGGAAAGACGTACGCCTTGTAGTCGTTCGGGTTGGCGATGACGCGGTCGAATGTGACAAGGCCTTCAGCGCCGCTGAAGAAGCAAGCACCCCTCGTGAGTCACAACACGTCAGTGAGGCAGCACATCGAACCGAGAAAAGCTCGTCCGCGCGCAACAGACTCCGAAACCAAGAACCCCACCTGAGCAGGGACTCCAATCGTCGGGCTGGCCGGATTTGAACCGGCGACCTCTTGACCCCCAGTCAAGCGCGCTGCCAAGCTGCGCCACAGCCCGTATGTGATTTGTCGTCAGTGATTGTTGCAGACTCGCACGGGCCCGCGTTCACCTTCACGCCATGAGGTCGAGAATCCGGCCGAGAAGCTGGATCAGGCGCCATCCCAGGTACAGGGCAGCCAGCACGAGAATCGTGATGAAGCCGATCGGCCACTTGAGCTCTTCTTCGACGTTGCCGGCACTCGCGGTGGCGGCAACATCGGCCCCGTCGCCAACCGGCTCGTCGCTCATACGGGAGGCACACCGTGGCGGCGACCGGAGAATGATCTCGTCTTGCGGGCCGCCAGACGCAGTCTGGCGATCAGTTCGGCCCTGAGATCGGCGGGCTGCACGATGGCGTCAACAACCATTTCGGAGCTGAGCCGCAACAGATCGACGTCTTCGGAGTATTCCTCGCGCATCTCCTCAACAAAGCCCTCCCGCTGCGACTCGTCGAGAGTCTGGATCTTGTTGTAGTAAACCGCATTGATCGCAGCCTCAGGCCCCATCACAGCGATCTCTGCGGTCGGAAGCGCCAACGTCGCCTCAGGGCGCAGACCGGGGCCGGAAAAGGCATAGAGCCCCGCTCCGTAGGCCTTGCGAACAATGACGGAGACCCGGGGAACCGTGGCCTCGGCGATAGCAGTCAGCATCTTGGCCCCGGAACGAATGATCCCCTGGCGCTCGACCTCGGTGCCGATCATGAAACCGGGAACGTCGGCCAGGAAAATGAGCGGGATGTTGAAGGCATCACACAGCCAAATGAAACGGGCCGCCTTGTCGGCTGAGTCAACAAACAGCACTCCCCCAAGATGGTTCGGCTGGCTGGCGACAATCCCGACCGCCTTGCCGTCGAGGCGGGCCAAGGCCGTGATCAGCTCCTTGGCATAGAGTTCCTTGATCTGCAGGACGCTGCCTTCATCGACGATCGCATCGATGAAGTCCATCATGTCGTAGCCGGCCTTGGGGTCCTCGGGGACCGCCGTGGCGGCATCGGACGACGGGTCCGGGTCGGCCGCGGCGAACTGCGGAGGCAACACCTGATAGTGGTCGGCAACGTAGGAGAAATAGAGGCGGGCCCACGAGATGGCCTCCTCATCGCTCGACACGAGCGCATCACCACATCCCGAAACCTCACAATGCATCCGGGCGCCGCCCATCTCGTCGAGAGTGGTGTGCTCCCCAATCACCATCTGCGCCATTCGGGGGGATCCGAGGTACATCGATGCCTGGCCCTCGACCATGATGACCACGTCACAGAACGACGGGATATAGGCGCCGCCGGCAGCCGAAGGGCCGAACAGGCAGCAGATCTGAGGCACTCGGCCGGATAGGCGAACCTGGTTGTAGAAGATCTTGCCGGCGCCACGGCGCCCGGGGAACAACTCGACCTGGTCGGTGATCCGCGCTCCCGCCGAGTCGACCAGATAGAACACGGGCAGCAGCTCGTCATAGGCGGCTTCCAGAGCCCGGATGATCTTCTCGACCGTGAGGCGCCCCCAGCTCCCCGCCTTGACCGTCGGGTCATTCGCGATGATGACGGCCGGGCGTCCATCGACCATGCCCCGTCCGGTCACGACTGCGTCGGCCGCCAACTCGGGCGTCATCGCGTTGGCGAGCAAACCGTCTTCGACAAATGTCCCCGGATCACACAGCTGACCGACTCGATCCCGCACGAACATCTTGCCCTGGGTCTTCAACTTCTCGTGATACTTGGCAGGCCCGCCATCACGGGCGCGTTCCGACGCGTCGCGGAATCGTTCGCTGTGGCTCTGCTCGGTCATCACTCAGTCTCTTCTTCAGGCCTTTGGTGGCGGCGCCGCGTGCGGATTCGGATGGGAGTCCCCATGAAGTCGTACTCGTCGCGCAAACGATTCTCGAGGAATCGTAGATAATCCGGACCCAGATCGCCGCCGCGCACAAAGAGCACAAATGTTGGGGGCTCGGTCTCGGCCTGCGTGGCATAGATGACTCTGGCCCGCTTCCCTTTGCGCACCGGCGGAGGGTGGGCGTCCTGCCACTTGCGAATGAGCCGGTTGAGCTCGGTTGTCGGCACCCGCTGGCGCCGAGTCTCCAGCACAGCCCGAACCGTCTTCGGAAGCCTGTGGATCCGCGAGCCTGTCTTGGCAGACATCCGCAGTACGGGCGCCCACGAGACGAAGGCCAACCGGTCGGCCACACTGTCTTCGGTGTGGAGGCGTTCGTCCTCGGTGACCTCATCCCACTTGTTGAGCAGGATGATCACACCAACTCCTGACTTGGCGAGTTCCTCAGCGATCCGCTGTTCCTGGTGGGTAGCGCCGCGTTGGCCGTCGACCATCAGCAGCACCACATCGGCCTGACGGAGCGACTCTCGGGCGCGCAAAGTCGAATAGAACTCGACGTCATCCTTGATTCGGGTCCGCCGCTTGATGCCGGCAGTGTCGATGATTTCGAATGGCTCCCCATCCAGTTCAACAATGAGGTTGATCGGGTCACGGGTGGTGCCCGGCACGTCTGAAACCAACACCCGCTCTTCCCCGGCCAACTTGTTGAGCAGCGTCGACTTGCCGACGTTGGGACGCCCCATGATGGCGAGCGACGCCACGTACTCGACCTGGTCGATCTCCTCCTCCGGCGGCAGCTTGGCAATGAGGGCATCGAGGAAGTCGCCGGTTCCCCGGCCATGGAGCGCACTCAGCGGCGCCGGTTCGCCCAGGCCGAGCGTCCAGAGATGATCGGTGTCGAGATCGCGCTTGGGCGAATCCACCTTGTTGGCCACAAAGAGGAAGGGAATCCCCGAGCGCAACAGGAGCCGGGCAACACCCTGATCGTCGTCCGTCAGTTCCGTGGTCGCATCGGCGACAAACACCACCACGTCGGCACCGCTAACCGCGGCTTCAGCTTGAGATCGGATGCCGGCGGTGAGCTCTTCACCGGGGTTGAGCTCCCATCCGCCGGTGTCAACGAGAAGGAAGTGGCGTCCCGACCAATCGGCCTCAAATTCACGTCGATCACGAGTGACACCCGGCTGCTCGTCGACGACGGCGGCCTTGCGCCTCACGATCCGGTTTACGAGGGTCGATTTGCCGACGTTGGGGCGGCCGAGCACAGCGACCACAGGAAGCCGGCTCATGCTGCCACCGCCCGGACAAGCGCCTCGGCTGACGGAGCAACGGCCATTAGCGGCGCGCCGGCCACGGCGGCCACGGCGGCGAGTGGCATGTCGTCCAGAAACACGTCGCCTTTCAGCGCCACGTCTGCCAGCACGTAGAGGCCCGCTGGTTCCTGGTCTTGGCGCAAGGCCTTCGAGACGTCCTCCCCCACCAGCAGTCCGGCAACAGCCACGTTGCCACCAAAGAAGTCGTTGGGTACCTCGAGGACCCGGATCTGCCTTCGGGCCAGCGCCTCAA
>JAAELU010000748.1 GCA_024226255.1 bacterium
AATGTCGTATTCGGCGCGGATCGCAGCGAACGTTTCGGCTTGTTTGACGGTGTCGACTCCCAGGTCGGCTTCGAGGTCCAGGTCGAGGTCGAGCATGTCAGGTGGATACCCGGTCTGGCCGGCCACAATCTCGAGCACCTTCGCCGCCACCTCGTCGGATGCCGCTGTGTCGTCTTGGGCCACGGTCGCGGGAACTGTCGGTGGTTCGGTAGTGATCGGCACGTCTTCGGAAACGACCGGCGCGGTCGCGTCCTGCAACGGGCGAGGCGGCGCCGCCATCTCAGAGCGCACGGCGGCGGCGGGAATGGTTGACGGTGGTCCGGCATCGCGCACCCGCAACGTCCGCCGATCGACCTCGACGGTCGGACCGTCGAGTCCCGTGACGTCGGCCAACCACTGACTCCACCGGGCCGGGTCGACGAGTCGTGTCTCGAAGCCAAGCTCATCGGGTTCCGGATGGACGCCGTGCAGCGCCGGGATGTGCCGATACAGTGTCATGCTGACCTGGGAACCGAATCCGGCGCCCAGCCGCAGGGCGTACTCGATCGGATACGAGCCACCGCGCGACAGGTTCAGATTGCCGAGCTCCGGATCGCTCACTCTGTGGTTGGGAACCGGAGGTACGATCCCGGTTTCGAGCGACTTGATCGCGAGAATGTCTTCGACTCCCGCACCCATGGCGTGTCCGGTGTAGCCCTTGGTATTGGCGATCACGATCGAATCTGCCGAGCTACCAAAAACGTGCCGGAGCGAGTCCACCTCAGCCTGCGCACTGCCGCCGCGCGCCGGGGTGTATGTCTCGTGCGAAACAAAGACAGTCTTGGGAGCGATTGTGTGTCGATCGATACCCCAGCGGTTTTCGGCCGTGGTGATCAGATCCTCCATGACCTCGCGGATGTGGGACGGATCGAGTCGACTTCCGTGATAGGCCGAGTTGGCGACAACCGATGACAGCACTTCGGAAATCGGCTGGATGCCTCTGGCGGCCGCACTAGCGGGGTGTTCTATGACGATGGCGGCAGCCCCCATGCCGATGATCATGCCGTGGCGTCTGCGATCGAACGGAACTGCGGCCTCTTCCACGATCTCATCGGTCGCGGCGGCACCTACTGCCAGGAAACCCGATGCGAACCACTCGATCATGTGGTCCGTAGTGATGTCGTCGGCAGCCACGACAAGTACCCGCTCGCACCGTTGCGTTCTTATCCAGTCCTCGGCGATAGCGACGGCCTGAGTTGTCGAAGCGCAGGCGGCATTGATCTGGGTGTTGGGTCCGCGGGCGCCGATGTACTCGGCCATCTGCGAGTGCCCCATTGAGAGCGCTCGGAACAGGAACCGGCGATCGAACTCATAGCCGTCCGTTTCGAGCTGATGCTCGAGCTCGTGGACTCTGTGTTGCAGCTCTTCGGCCAGCAGGGCGCTCCCTCCTAGGTCGGCGAGCCTGGACTGAAGTGTCTTGTAATCCTCGAGCCTCTGTTTGAGTGTCTCGGACTCATAGAAGCTCTCCAGCTCGGTCATCAACGCGTCCACCCCAGGGAAGGCCGACGCAAAAATGACTCCCGTGGTGTCCCTGTAGGCCGCAGGGAGCAACCAGCGCTCCGGCAGCTTGGTTCCAGTAGTGGTGTCCTTGTAGTGCATGGCGAGCGGAATTCCGGCGTCGCGCAAAGCGTCGAGCCCGGCTCCAATTGCGAGCATCGTTGTCCGGTCGAGGGCGGAGACCCGGTCGGCTGGAAAACCGAACTCCTCTACGAGGTCGATTTCGCCCGACCTCCCGGCCAGCTTGATCACGTCTGCCTGGCTGTCGATGGTCTCGAAATGGCCACCGCCTGCCTCCGACTTGACCAGCCGGTTGATGTGCTTGTCCGCCACCTTCTGCCGGAATCTCAGCGGAATGGTGTCGATCATCTGCTCGCCGGAAAGCAGCGCAGGGATCTTGTCGTCCCCGAAGACCCGCTTGCCGCCGGGCAGTCCGAGTCCGGCTCCGGTTACCGCGACCGGGCGTTGCGAGTCCAGTGCCGCCGGGCCGGCCGCCGGCGCAGCAGCAGATGACTCGGTGCCCGAGTAGATCTTGTAGCCCGTCGCGAGGAAGTCGGCGAACACCTGGCCCAATTCTGTGAGCATCGCGGTATCGGCCGCGGCGCCTACGGCGGGTTCTGCACGGGGGCCGTCCGGCGCCGCGCTCGGCAGCTCGGCTGCCGACGCCACGGGAGCAGCGGCTAGTGCGTCTGAGTCGGTCGCAGCCGCCGTGGTCGGGGGGACGGTTGCTGTTTGCGGTTTGGTTCCTACACCCATTCCCGCGGCGTACAAGCCGCACAGCGCATGGTTGAGGGTGACCACGTCGCCGAGCTTCGGGTGGTTGGTAAAGATGGCTGCGACGTCGGGGTCGTCGGCGAAGACATTCTCCACCAGTCCGTGCAGCGCCTTTTTGGGGCCGACCTCGACGAAGACCCGGCATCCGGCGTCGTAGAGGGTGCGGAGGCCGGTCGCAAACTGAACCGGAGAGGCGATTTGTTGGCCGAGGATGTCGATCATCCGTGATGTCACGTTCGGTCCCATCGGGTAGAACTCACCATCGACGTTTGCGACCAGAGGAATCGCCGGAGAGGCGAGCCGGAGGCGACCCAGGATTTCCCGCAGTGGCCCGCTGGCAGGGGCCACGATCTCGGTATGAAATGCGTGACTCACAGGGAGCGGCACGACCTGGGCCCCCCTGTCCTTCAGGCGGCGCGAAGCCTTTTCAACGCCGGGCGTCGAGCCGCCGATGACCGCCTGCTGATAGCTGTTGAGGTTGGCTATGACCACGTAGTCCTCGACATCGTTCACCACGTCTTCGATCTCGCTGAGAGGAGCAAAGACCGCCGCCATACGTCCGTTGTCTTCCACTTCGACGTGCGCCATTTCGCGGCCGCGTCCAGCCACAGCCTCGAGGGCGTCCTCAAATGGCAGCGCTTTGGCTGCGACGAGCGCACCGTATTCACCCAGGCTATGGCCCATGACCATGTCGGGATGGACTCCGTATGCGCCCAACATCTCGGTCAGAGCCTGATCAACCGTCAGCACCGCCGGCTGGGTGATCTCCGTTTGGCGAAGCTCATTGGCCGCGACCTTGATCCCTGCTTCGTCGCTCGGGTCGGAGTACATGTAGTCAGACAGCGGCGCCCCGAGAATTGGTTCCATGATCTGATCGGCCCTGGCGAGCACGTCGGCGACGATCGGCTCTTCGTGGCGCAGCGTCTCGAGCATGTTGACGTACTGCGACCCCTGACCGGTGTAGAGAAACGCGACCAGAGTCGGCCCGCCCTCGCCCAGGAACACGCCTTGATTGCGCAACGCCTTCCAGATAGCTGGATTGGCCGCTTCCAGCGCCTTGATGGCCTTGTCTCCCTTCGCGGCCAACTCATCGGCCGATCCGTAGTCGATGGCAAGTCGCACCTCGGCACGGAGGTCATCCTCGGCGGGCGGTGCGGGCGGCGGAGCGGTGCCCGCGTGAGCGGCCGCGACAATGGGTCGCAGCGCCGCGAGGACTTGCTCCTTCGTTGCGGCTCCGATGACCAAGGCACCGCGTAGCGGGTCCTTCAATCGATCGCCGGTGACCTGTGGCTGCGACTCCGGAAGCGCCACCGTCGCCGCTGACCCTCGCTCAACCTGTAGCCGACCGGGGATGTACTCCTCGAGGACAACGTGGAAGTTGGTGCCACCAAATCCGAATGCCGATACTCCGGCGGTTCTGACCTGGCCCGGCTGCGCTTTCCACTCGCGCAGTTCCTTGTTGATGAAGAGCGGAGAGTCACCGAAGTCGATGTTTGGGTTGGGCCCGGTCTCGCCGAGGCTGGGCGGGATCAGTTTCTCGTCGAGGGCCTTGATGGCCTTCATCATGCCGGCGGCGCCGGCAGAGCTCTTGAGGTGGCCGATGTTCGACTTGACCGAGCCGAGCGGGATTGTTCCCGGCTTCAACTCCAGGCCGGAGAAGACCTTGCTGAGGCTGCTCACCTCGACCACATCCCCAACTCTCGTCGAGGTGCCGTGGCCTTCGATGTAGGTCGCCTCGTTGGGCGTGAGATTGGCGTTGCGCCAGGCTCGGCTGACAGCAAATTCTTGGCCCACGGGATTGGGGGCGGTGATGCCCTTGCCCTTGCCATCGCTCGAGCCGCCGAGCCCGCGAATCACGGCGTAGATGTGATCGCCGTCTCGTTCCGCGTCTGCCAGTCGCTTGAGGAGGAACACCGCGGCTCCCTCGCCCATTACAAAGCCGTCGGCGCCTTCATGGTATGGCCGCGTTCCCGTAGGCGAGAGCGCCCCGATCTTGCAGAACTTGATGAAACTGGGCACACCCATATTGGCGTCGACGCCGCCCGTGAGGACTGTGTCGTAGTCGCCTTGCTCGAGGCCCTCGATCGCAGCATCGATCGCGGCCAGGGCCGAGGCACACGCCGCGTCCACGACAAAGTTGGGCCCGTGGAAGTCGAACAGATTGGCCACCCGGCCGGCGATGATGTTGCCCAGCTCGCCCGGCATCGTGTCTTCGGTTATGTCCGGAAAGCGGCGCCGCACCCCGTCATGCATCTCTCCCACGATTGCCTGGCGGACGTCGTCATCGAGGTGCTGGAAGCTCGGAGCTTGGGTCAACTCCTCGGCGAACTCGGGGAAGTAGACACGCATGGCTGTCATGTAGTGGAGATCGCCGGCCATGGCGTTGCCGAGCACTACAGCAGTGCGGTCACCGTCGAGCGGCCGCTCGGGGTAGCCGTAGTCGAGGAGCGCCTCGCGGCACGCCATTACCGACCACTTCTGGGTGGGATCCATCGATTCGGCGACTTTTGGAGGAATGGGCAGGCGCCAGTCGAGCGGCGACCAGTCGTAGTCACGGACCCATCCGCCAATTGTTGAGTAGGTCTTGTCCTCAGCCTTGGGATCGGCGTCGAAATAAAGATCACGGTTCCAGCGATCGGGAGGGACCTCACTGATGGAGTACTTGCCTTGCTTCAAGTTCTCCCAGTAGGTCGGTGCATCCGGTGCATCCGGCAGCACCGCCCCCAGTCCGACGACCGCAACTGCTCGTTCGACCTTGTCAACCATTGTTAGTGCTCCTGGAGACGATTCTGTAGCGGTCTAATCCCGTTCGTAGATGGCGTCGGCCACCAAATCCATGTCTGCGATCAACCCGGACTGGGCCTGCTGGATGGCTTTGCTGCCGACCGCGGCTTCGAAGGCCGCGGCGTCGATTGAGCCCGCTGTGCCGGCGCCGAGCACCCATCGAGTTCCGTCCATAGCAACCTTGGCAGCGGCCTCTCTGACAAACACGCGAGCGACTGCGGACTGGGCCTCGGGATTGAACCGTTGATCAGACTTCACCGGACTCGTTCCGGCTAGGGCTGCGGCGGCACGGCGACACAACGCTCCAGCCGATTCGACATAGGCCACGATTTCGCCGAGGCGGAACAACACGTGTTGATTCCTGGTCAGGCGGTGAATCCGGGCTTGTTCCATGACCTCGCTGAGGCCATGGAATGCGAGGGCGGCGATGTCGGCCCCGACAGTTGGGCTGTGGGCGGCCAGCGCCTCGAGTTCGTTCGCCTGGTCGTGGTAGTAGCCGCCGCGTGTCTTGAGATGCTGCTGCCACCGATCTCGAGCAATAGTCATCTCCATGATCTCTGAAGTGCCTTCATAGATGGTGGTGATCCGAACGTCGCGCTTGATCTTCTCCACCATGTACTCCTTGGTGTATCCATAGCCTCCGAGGGCTTGGATGGAGCTGTCGGCTGCGAGATTGCCGGCCTCGGTCGCCAAGTACTTGGCAATGGCACCTTCCGCGTTGAGGAGGTCTTCGCCGGCATCGAGCCGACTGGCTGTCTCCTCGATATAGGCCCGGCTGGCTTCGAGCCGCACCGCATGGGGCACGATGAGCTTGTGCGTGTAACCCTGCTTGGTTGAGAGGGGTGCTCCACCTTGGATCCGCTCTTGCGAGTAGGGGATGGCGCGCTCGAGTGCCGCCCAGCCTGCTCCGAGCCCGAACGCGGCCACCATCAGCCGGGTATATCCAAAGACGGCTTGGGCTTGGATCAGTCCGAGTCCTTCTCGCTCTCCAACTAGCCGGTCGGCGTCGACTCGGACGTCGGTTAGAGAAAGGGCCGCGGTGTTCGAGGCGCGGATACCGTGTTTGTCCTCCGGTTTGCCCTTTTCGAATCCGTCGGTGTCGTGGTCCACCACGAACCATGTTGGCCCCCCCGGAGTGTTGGCGAGGATGGTGTACAGGTCGGCATACCCGCCGTTCGAGATCCACTGCTTGGCGCCGTTGAGCAAGTAGCCGACGGTCTTGCCGTCCTCCTCGATCGGTTTGGCTGTGGTTGTCAGAGCTCCCAGATCGCTCCCGGCAGCGGGTTCGGTGGCGCCATACGCCATGAGGAGGCCCTCCTCGGCGATGCGCGTCATCCAGCGCTGCTTCTGTTCGTCCGTGGCACCGAAGACAATCGGATCGCTCCCCAAGAACGTAGCAAACACACCGGTAGCTACCCCGACGTCGATGCGCGCCAGCTGTTCGCAGATGCGGTACACATCGAAGGTGTCGGCGCCCATGCCGCCATAGGCTTCCTCGATGAAGAGAAGGGAAACACCGATCTCACCCAGCATCCGGCGAACGGTTTGCTCGGGAAATTCGTCTTTGGTGTCGAGCTCGAGCAAGTATTCGTCGCTCAGCTCATCGTGAGCGAAGTCCCGGATGGTGCTGAGCACAAGATTGAGCGTGTCGCGGTCGAGACCTTCCACCATACCGACTCTTCCTCCTCGGTTATGGTCAAAACTAACGGCGGGATTCCAACCGTAACAGGGTCATTCGACCCGCTCCAATGGACTTCCTGGTGAGGGTCAGAGCAACGGGCGACCACTTCGTGTATCGCCATGATCGTCAGGAGACTGTTGAGTAAACGCTGTGGACGGGAACGGACCTGGCGGATCCGTTCCTTGGGAGTCACTGGGAACGCCTGCGGCGTTCCTTTCAACTCCAGGATCTGCGCGTTGTTCAACAGTTTCCGAGGCGTAGTGCACCAGGTTCGCCTAGTGTCAGATCGTCCCACGGAGGCGGAATGTCTCTGTCGCCAGATCGGGTCGGTTGATCCTCCACCATGAGCGCCGTTACCCCGCTACCCCGAATAATTCAGGGAGGGATGGGTGTTGCCATCTCCGGCTGGGAGCTTGCCAACGCAGTCGGTCGTCGCGGCGAATTGGGAGTCGTCTCCGGAACGATTCTCGAGGTAGTGATGGCACGGCGCCTTCAGATGGGAGACCGCGGAGGTCCGGTCCGGCGGGCGCTTGCTGCGTTCCCTTTCCCGGATGCCGCCGAGCGGATTCTCGATACCTACTTCGTGCTCGACGGTAAGGACCCGGAGAAGCCTTTCAAGAACGTCCGAACATTCACGGTGGATCCTGAACCGGCCCTGCAGGAGCTGACGGTGGCGGCGAACTTTGTCGAGGTCTTTCTGGCCAAGGAAGGCCACAACGGCCCCATCGGGATCAACTACCTGCGCAAGATCGAGCTGCCCATTCTGTGCTCGTTGTATGGGGCGATGCTCGCCGGCGTCGATTTTGTGATCATGGGGGCAGGCAACCCAAAGGATCTGCCCCACATCATCAACCGGCTGACCCGCAACGAACCTGTGGAGCTCAACCTGCGGGTCCAAGGCCTGAATTCGGCCGACGCTGACGTCGCAGCTCACTTCGATCCTGCGGCCCTGCATCGAGGCCGACCACCGACCATCAAGCGTCCCGACTTCCTAGCGATCGTGGCATCGGTTGACCTAGCCAAGGGCTTGGCAACCATGGATGAGCCCCCCGATGGCTTCGTTGTGGAGGCGCCGAGCGCGGGCGGCCACAATGCTCCACCGCGTGGCCCACGTCGATTGGATGCGTTGGGTCAGCCCGTATATGACGAGCGCGATGATGTCGATCTCGAGCAGCTGCGCTCAATCGGCCTTCCCTTCTGGTTAGCGGGATCGTATGGAACACCGGAAGGATTCCGGCGGGCCCGCGCCGAACAGGCGGCTGGGGTTCAACTGGGCACAGCTTTCGCTTTCTGCGAGGAGTCGGGGATGGCTCCAGAGCTAAAGGAACAGGTCATCGCCGACCTCGCTGCCGGCAAGCTCGATGTTCGCTCCGATTGGAGGGCATCCCCGACCGGGTTCCCCTTCCGGGTGATCCAGTTGCCCGGTTCGCTGTCCGATGACGAGGTTTACGAGAGCCGGCGTCGGGTGTGCGACTTGGGGGCGCTGCGGGTGCCTTACAAGACCGAGAATGGGAATATCGGTTATCGCTGCCCGGCGGAGCCGCTGCGGGCCTACACGGACGTCAAGGGGGGCCGAATCGCGAATACCGATAGCCGGGTGTGTCTGTGCAACGGGCTGTTGGCGACTGCCGGCCTGCCCCAATACCGTGCCAAAACGGCTGGTGTGGAGCCGCCGGTGGTAACCGCGGGATCTGACTTCGATGGTGTCAGAGCGTTGATGGGGAAGGTGCGGCCCGGCGACAGGTCATATCGGGCTGCCGACGTCATCGACTACGTGTCGGGTGAGGACGCCCGATAGGGAAGGTTGGGCGCTCGGTGGGATCCCCTTGGGCCTCGTACTTCGTATTGCGTACTACGGCGTATTCCGGGAGTGGGCGCGGCTCTTCTTACAACTTCGATGGGAAGCTCAGGCGCACGGATAGGTGTGCATAACTTCCGGTCGGCAATACGTAATACGGGGGAGCCTCCGAATCGACCTCACCCGGCCCGCGTACCCGCCGAGGATCTCACGCCCGCGTCAGGCCGCGCTACGTGTCTTTCGCGATTAGCTCACCAAATGACCCAACTATCCTCTACGCCGCGCCTTCGCGGGTGTAGCTCAATGGCAGAGCCCCAGCCTTCCAAGCTGGTTATGCGGGTTCGATCCCCGTCACCCGCTCCGGTCCCGGATGGACCGAGCTGCCCCCGTAGCTCAGTGGACAGAGCAGGAGCCTTCTAAGCTCTTGGCCGAGGGTTCGAATCCTTCCGGGGGCGCCGCTCTCCCGAGCTAAATTGGGGGAGACATGGTGGCCGTAGCTCAGTTCGGTTAGAGCACCTGGTTGTGGTCCAGGAAGTCGCGGGTTCAAATCCCGTCGGCCACCCCAAGGAGGCCGGTCCCTCGCCTCGAGCGAGGGACCGGCCCAACTTTGTAATCCCAGAGCGCACATTCGATAGTGCGATTCCCAGAGTGAGGACACCGATGCAGACCGAGTTGACCGAGGCGGGGCCATACGAGCAGATGCTCAAGCTCACGCTGGAAGAGTCCGAGCTCGAAGGGGCCAAGGACAAGGCAGCTCGCAAGCTGTCGATGGACATGAAGATCAAGGGATTCCGCCCCGGCAAGGCGCCCCGCGCCATGGTCGAGCGCATGGTCGGCCCCGCCAACCTGCGTTCGGAGGCCATCGACGAGGCGCTCCCCGAAGCGGTTACCGGTGCCCTCCGCGAATCGGAGCTGTCGCCGGCCACCACGCCCCGGGTCGAGGACATTCGTGATCTTGACGACGGTGGCGTGGAAATCGACATCCGCATCACCATGTGGCCTGAGACAGAGGATGTCCCCGATTTCACCGGCCGCACGGTCGAAGTCGAGTTGCCGACTGTCGAAGACTCCGAGGTCGAAGACCAAATGGAGCGACTCCGTAGTCAGTTTGCCGAGCTCGAAGACGTCGCGCGCGCCGCAGCCGAGGGTGACTTCGTGATGATCAACGTTGCGGCTTTCAACGGAGATGTCGCAATCGACGATGCATCCGCCGACGACCTTCTCTACGAGGTGGGCTCCCAGTCGTTCTTTGGCGGCCTCGACCAGCTCGTGACCGGCGCCAGCGCCGGTGACATCCGCAAGGGGCCCGGGCTCCTTCCTCAAGGGTTTACCGACCACGAGGGCGAAGTGACACTCAATGTCCTGGTCAAGGGAGTCAAGGGCAAGCTGCTCCCCGACGTTAGCGACGACTGGGTGTCCGATATCACCGAGTTCGAGACGGTGGGTGAGCTCAACGAGCAGTTCGAGAAGAACCTATACGCGATGAAGTTGAACACAACCGGCCAACAGTTCCGAGAGAAGCTTCTCGACGAGGCGATCGGGGAGTTGGACGTCGAGGTTCCAGAAGCGCTCATTGATGCCGAGATGGAAGCCTCCTTGCACAACATGGCCCATAGCCTCGAACAGCAGGGGATTGACCTCGCGAACTACCTGCAAATCACCGGTCAGGATCAGGAGTCCTTTATCGCCGAAGTGAGGGAACGTGCCGTGGACGCCATCAAGACCAGGATCCTCCTCGAGGGCATCGCCTCCCGTGAAGAGATAACGGTCGAGGAGGAGGAGCTGACGGGCGCGATCGAAGGCTTTGCCGCCCAGTCGGGCCAGGAGATCGAAGAGGTGAAAGTCGCTCTGGCACAGAGTGGTCAAGTAGTAGCACTGGCGGGTGATATCCTTCGCAGGAAGGCGCTGAACCATATCCTGGAGCAGGCCAGCCCTGTAAACGCAGATGGAGAGCCGGTGGACTTGACTCCGCCGGGCTTCGAAGCCGAAGAGGACGAGGCCGCAGACGAGGAAACGGACGGCGCCGTTGCTAGCTCAGAGCAGGTCAATGAGGACCAACCAGAGACGAGCACTGCAGAAGATGAAGATTTGGCCGATGAATAGGTACGGGTCGGAGCGCCCAGTAAATGCCCAGGAGTAAACAATGAGCTATCTCGTACCCACAGTTGTGGAACAAACCCCTCGTGGTGAGCGCGCTTTCGACATATACAGCCGCCTTCTCAAAGAACGTATCGTCTTCCTGGGTACCCCAATCGACGACGGCGTCTCCAATGTGATCATGGCCCAACTGCTGCACCTCGAGGGCGAAGATCCCGACAAGGACATCTCGATGTACATCAACTCGCCGGGTGGCTCCACTTACGCCCTGATGGCCATCTACGACACGATGCAGTTCGTCAAGCCCGACGTCGCCACCTATTGCATGGGCCTGGCCGCCTCGGCTGCGGCCGTGCTTCTTGCCGGCGGTGCCAAGGGCAAGCGCTTCGCACTGCAACACTCGCGGATCATGCTCCACCAGCCGCACGTGTCGGGCGTCGGAGGCCAAGCCACCGATATCGAGATTCATGCTCGTGAGATCCTCAAGACTCGCGAGGAAATCAACGTCATCCTCCAAGGGCACACCGGGCAAGAACTCGAGAGGGTTCAGGATGACACAGAACGCGACTACTGGCTCAGCGCCGAAGAGGGTGTCGAGTACGGTGTCATTGACGAGGTTCTCTCGTCACGTTCTTTGGAAGCCGTCGCAAACTAGGGAGACGCGAGCTTGGCCAAGTACGAAGGATCAGAGCTGCTGAAGTGCAGCTTCTGCGGCAAGTCGCAGAAGCAAGTCAAGAAGCTCATCGCCGGTCCAGGCGTATACATCTGCGACGAGTGCATTGAGCTCTGCAACGAGATCATTGAAGAGGAGCTCAGCGACACCCAAGAGGTCGGCTTCGAGGAGCTTCCCAAGCCCCATGAGATCTACGAGTTCATGGATGGCTACGTCGTCGGTCAGGAACAGGCCAAGAAGGTTCTCTCGGTAGCGGTCTACAACCACTACAAGCGAGTGCGTGCCGGCATTCGCGCCAAGGACGACGACGTCGAACTGCAGAAGTCCAACATCTTGATGGTCGGCCCTACCGGTTCCGGCAAGACGCTAATGGCCCAGACATTGGCTCGACTGCTCAACGTGCCGTTCGCCATTGCCGACGCCACTGCGCTCACCGAGGCTGGCTACGTGGGCGAGGACGTCGAGAACATTCTCCTCAAACTCATCCAGTCCGCCGACTTCGATATCAAGCGAGCCGAGACGGGCATCATCTACATCGACGAGATCGACAAGATCGCCCGCAAGGCAGAAAACCCGTCGATCACTCGTGACGTGTCCGGCGAGGGTGTGCAGCAGGCACTCCTCAAGATTCTCGAAGGTACTGTCGCTTCAGTGCCACCGCAGGGCGGCCGCAAACATCCGCATCAGGAGTTCCTCCAGATCGACACGGCCAACATGTTGTTCATTTGTGGTGGTGCCTTTGCCGGCCTCGAAGAGGTCATCAGTAACCGCGTTGGCAAGAAGTCGATCGGTTTTGGAGCGGAAGTTCGCAGCGCAGAGGAACGCTCCTCGGAGATGTTGGCTGAAGTGCTTCCCGAAGACCTCATGGGCTTTGGACTGATTCCGGAATTCATTGGTCGACTACCGGTGATTGCCACCGTCGACGACCTCGATCTCGAGGACCTCGTCAAGGTTCTCACCGAGCCGAAGAACGCGATCTCGAAGCAGTATCAACGGTTCTTTGAAATGGACGGCGTGGAGCTGGTCCTCACCGAAGGTGCTCTCCAGGCCATCGCCGAGCAGGCCGTTATCCGCGGCACCGGCGCCCGTGGCCTACGGGCCATCATGGAAGAGGTTCTCCTCGAGACGATGTACGAGTTGCCGGCCCGTTCCGACGTGGCTCAGGTACTCATCGACGAGGACGTTGTCCGCGAACGGATCAACCCGACGCTGGTACCGATTACGGACATCGGCAAGGAGGACCTCCCCGAGGACCTCAGCGCGTAGAGCCCAGATGTGAGATGTGAGATGTCAGATGTGAGACATCCGGCGTTCGGGTTCGTTGTTCGATGGGCGTCGTTCGCCATCCTGCTATTCGTGCTTGTCACGTGGCTTTGGATCGACGTCACAACGGATTGCCTCATCAACACTCGTGATTACGCGGGCTGCCCTCGACACCTCCCAGCGCCACTGCGCGTGTTCTTTCCGTACGGATTCGTGATCGTGGTGCTCTTGGGGGCGCTGGCTGCGCGATCGAGGTTGGCCACGGCCGTGCTGATGGCGGGGATTCTCGTCGTTGTACTCTCCGTCCTCGGTGGCCTGGAGTGGTGGTTAACGGGGGACTTTCTGCTGGGCTACCTCTAGCCTGGGACGGCTGTCCCGGGAGGAGCGCGTCCATGACAACGGCCGGCAGCCAAACGTCCCGAGTAGCGGAGGAACGAGAAAAACATTGCCGCGCGGAGTAAGGCGCGGATTCACGGTTTACGTGCAGTTGTGATGCGCCGCCGCTGACCAATGTGCGTTTGGATGTTCACCACCGCGTCTTGCGCTGATCTCGCGTCTCCGCGGCCCCCTCCGAGGCTCGTTCCTCGCCTCACCTCCCCCAAGAATTGCCCGCCGAGGACGGCGTGCAACGGGGGAGGAAACTGACGTGCTGCCTTTGAGGTTCAGTTATGGGACCGTGCGCTCGCCAGAGGGCGGGGTTCAGGCTGCATCGCGCAGTCGCCCCTCGGCATCGGTGCATCGTGCCGTCACTGCCGCGTTATCAGGAGGCCGCACAGTCACCGCCGCGTCTTCAGGGGCGCCGAGCCGTCACCGTTGGTGTTGTCCTAGGGCTCAAGCTCTCCGGCTTCAGGCTCATCCGCTTGGGCGAGAGCCTCCACGATCTCCTTGCGGATCGCTGGGTCTGACAGGGCTTCGCGAATCGAACTCACGACTGTCCTGCGAATCTCTTCCGGGTCGGCCGATCCGTTGCCGGGGGAACCGGCGAGGTTGGTCAGCAGGCCGTCTAGACCGAAGGTCTTGAGCACACTCATTGCGGTGCCAACGGCAGTCGGCACCGATGTGCTGAGCCGCTCCAAGGTTCCTCCGCCGTCGCCTCCACCGGAGTCGATCATCATGATGCTGTCGATCTCGCCGAACGGCGCCGCGGCGGCTCCGACTACCGACTCGAGTGCTGGGATGAGTTGCTGGAGGAGTTGAACCCGCTCGGCGCGCTCATCCATGACGAGCATCGCCTCGGCCAGCTCCCGCTGACCGGCTGCCTGGGCGCTCAGCAGAGCACCGGTGCCGTCGGCCTCTGCCATCCGTTTGGCTTTGTCACCTGCCGCCTCGGCTTGCAGCTCTGCCAACTTGGCTGCAGCCAAAGCGGTCTGGGCTTCGGCGTCGCCCTGTCCCTCGAATACCGCGGCGGCCTTCTCGGCCGCAGCCTGTGCCCGAACGGCTTCGGCTCGCGCTTCAGCCGCCTTCACCG
Source organism: bacterium (assembly GCA_024226255.1). Classification (GTDB taxonomy): domain Bacteria; phylum Actinomycetota; class Acidimicrobiia; order Spongiisociales; family UBA5794; genus JAHEJX01. Next base: position 14,075 of record JAAELU010000748.1, read on the forward strand.
TGGTGATCTTGGCTGCCTCGGCGTCCTCTGTTGCCTTGAGCCTGGCAGCGGTGGCTTCCGCTACGACATCGACCTCGAGCGCCTTGGTGCGGGTTTCGAGTCGGGCGGCCTCTAGAGCCAACTTGGCCTGCATCTCGCGTTGCTCGACCGCAACCTGAGCCTCAACAACGGCCTGTTGCGCTTCAGCGTCGGCCAACGGGCCGGCCTGCTCCGTACGAGCTCGCTCGGCTTCCGTTTCGGCTCGTGCCATGGCTAGGCGCACATCTCGATCGCGCTCAGCCTCGGCGACTTTGGCAGCCGCTTCTGCCTCCGCCTCTTGGGCTTCACGGTCGGCCTGCGCCTTGGCGATCCGGGCTCGCTTCTCGGCAGCAGCGACATCCTCTTCCGCTTGAGCCACAGCGTCGGCGACCCTCTTCTTGCCAAGGGCATCAAACAGTCCGGCATTGTCACTGATCTGCTGAATCTGGAACGACATGACCCGCATGCCGAACTGGCGGTACTCAGCGTTGGCGGCTTCGGTCAGGTTCTCTTGGAGGGTGGCGCGGTCCTGATTGAGCTGCTCCGGCGTCATATTGGCAACCACACCGCGGATTTGCCCGATGAGGACCTCGCGGACGGCAGCGTGGATTTGATCGGGTGTGTAGTGCAGGAAGTTGGTGGCCGCGGTGACGGCCGACTCCTCATCCATGCCGTACCCGATCACGGCGACACCATCGATTGATACCTGGACGTTGTCGCCTGCAAAGACGTCGGTGAGTTGTACGGCAACCGTCATCGGTTTGAGGGACATCCAGTCGACCTGGTGCATCAAAGGGATACGGATGCGACGCCCACCGCGCACATAGCTGACGTTGCGCTGGGAGTCGCCAGCGCCAGACGATCCGCCACCGGTGAACACGGCCAGCTCATCAGGCGGAACCTTGACGATCAGCTTGGCGATCGAATAAACGGCGAGCAGAAGGCCACCAACGATGGCTGCCGCTGCGATTAGGACTGGGTTCACGGTGTCCTCCGGGACTTCAGATGTCTATATGTCTTCTAAGAATGAGAATTCGTCGACAACCACGTGTTCGGCCGTCGACAGCAGGACAAGGACCTGCTTGCCCGCCGCCACTTCGTGGTCTTTGTGGTTCGATCGGGCGTCGCGGCGCACCACCATGCCATGGGGATCGGTGAACTGCACCGTCCCGACTCCGTTGGCAGGGATTCTGACTACGACCTCAGCCGTCAGCCCGCTATAAGACTCCACAGCCTGCATGTCGTCGCCCTGTTGCGACTTGAGCATCGGAAAGAGGAACTTGACGGCCAACGCCCACAGAGCGACTCCGACGAGGATCGACAGCAACCACACGGCAATAGCGGAGTACCCATTGGTCGTGGTTGCCCAGCCAACAAAACCGAAACCGACAGCACCGACGGAAAGGCCCTTGATGCTGACCCACTCGAGGATCCCCCCACCGACGGCCCCGCCATGAACGTCACTATCTAGGTCTGCCTCGAGATCGACGTCTATGTCCGCATCCATGTCGAGGTCGGCATCGTCAGCGCCAAGGAAGGCTGATACAACTAGGAGGACCATCCCGACCGCGCCGATGACCAGGAATGTGTTTGCCGCCATTCTCGACATCCTCCCTAGGCGCACCCCGGTAGCTTCTGACCTCGCCAATTCTAGTGCCGACCGGGATCCTGCAATCCGGACGGGTTACCAAGAGCCGGGGCCAGAGCGTCGGCGGCGAACTGAGTCGGGCCGGTCTCAGCCTTTGACGCTGGCGCCGTTCTTCCAGATGTGGGTTACCCGGTCCGGGTCGCCCCACGGCGCCCAATCCTCGAGCGGGTTGAAGTCCACGGCGATCACGTCGGCGTCGTAATCCTCTTTGAGTTGGCCGGAAAGTGGCGCCTGACCCCCGAGTGTCTCGGGCCCGTTGGCCGTCGCTGCCTCCAACGCGTCGAGCGGGGGAAGTCCAGCATTGATGAGGAGGGCGATCTCGGCGGTGCAGCGGTTGTACATCTCGCCGCTGACGATGATGTCCGTGCCGGTCGCCATCTTGACTCCGGCAGACACCGCGATCTTCATGGCCCGTTCATGGTGCTCGGCCACCATCTTGCCCTTGCGGAACGCATAGGCCGGGAGCCGTTCCTCCATCTGAAGCAACTCGTGGATGACGAACCGCGTCGGCACCAGGATCGCTCCGGTTTCGACCATAGCCTCGGCCGCCTCTTCGTCTAGGTAGGAGCCGTGCTCAATGGTGGTCACGCCGGCCTCGAGTGCAGCCATGATTCCGGGCTTTCCATGGCAATGAGCCGCCACTGCGCGTTCGGCCCGCCCGGCCTCATCGACGATCGCCTTGAGCTCATCGCCTGAGAACTGTTGATGGATGGGGTGGTCGATCTCGCTCATCACGCCGCCGGAGGCGCAGATCTTGATGACGGCGGCACCGCGCCGCAGGTTCTGGCGCACCGCCTTGAGGGCTTCCGGAACTCCGTCGCAGATCAACCCGACCGTATCGGGGTGACTCGTCACAAAGTCGAGGGGATAGGCGTGGACATCGGCATGACCGCCGGTCGTCGACAAGATGCGGCCTGCGCCGTAAATGGATGGACCCACAATCGAGCCGTCATCGACGGCGTGCCGAAGGTCGATCCCGAGGCCGCCCACTTCACGGACTGACGTGACTCCGGCGGCCAGCATCGCAGCCATGTCCCGAGTGGCGCGAGCACCTCGGGTCGCCGTTGGATTGCTCAAAGCGCCGGGCAAAACGTCGGGGTCGGTCATTCCAAAGAAGTGCCCATGGCATTCCCAAATCCCGGGCATAACAGTCGCCACCGAAACCACCGAGTCGGCGGCCGGCGCCGCGTCAGTAGGCCCGGCGTACGCGATACGCGATCCCTCCATCACAACGGAACCATCGGCGATCGGATCACCACGGCCAGGAACAAGCAGCGCAGCATCAATGCGGGTAGAAGTCATGGAAGAAGAATAAGGCCCCAGAAGCCAGAAATCAGAAGTCAGAAATCAGAAGTCAGCAACGAAAGGGCCCGCTTCACCTCCGTCTCGGCGGCGACTGTGCGCTGCACTGATCACGCAAGGTGACTGTGCGATGTCTTGCAGCCGCGTGGTGACTGTGCGATCACCGGTGCGTCGCCGCCCGCTTGTCAGAGCCCGTCGTACAAAGCGGAGAGCGGCGGCGCAAACGTTGTTCTCTCCCCCCGTCTGACTCCGCTTTGGGAGGCAGACGGGGGGAGTCGCCGAGGAACGAGGCGGAGGGGGGAAGCGAAGGCAGTAGACAAAGAGAACGTTGCGTCCTGGTACCAAGTGGCCGCGAGCCGAGAGCCCGCGGCGGTTGGGTGTCCGCCTACCCGTGTTGCGGTTTGCTGGGTCCCTCCGCGACACCCTCCGTTCCCGGCCCAGAGCGGCCGGGCCACCTCCCCCAAACGTTGCCCGCCGAGGACAGCGTGCAACGGGGGAGGAGACACATTCGCAACCTCCTCACTCCTCACTCCTCCTCCTCCACTCCTCTGACCAGGTAACTAGTCACCGTGACACACCAACGTATGTGCCTGTACTGGGGCATCTATGTACCTGATACTCGTCATGTCAGCGCAACTCTCTCCTGTGTTGACAGGCCGCAGGCTTTTGCGGGCCAAGTCCGGTTCGGGCAAGCAGGGGGAACTGGGGTGAGCATCCCCGGGGGCAGCGCTCCCGGGGGGCACATCTTTCGATGAGAGGTCTGGGAAGGCACAAGTTCGGGTGAGCGGTGGGGGCAAGTACCGCTCACCAGGGGGAAAGAGAGACCCGGGGTCCGTCCCGGGTCTTCTCGCGTCTCCGGTGCGTCGCGGTGGCCCGTCGGGCGGTTGGGCGCTGCGTCTCTCCGGCCAGCGGCGTCCCTGGCGTCTGCTCGGGACGTTTGGCTTTCTGCTTATGGCGACCACGTTTGGGGGAGGGCCTCACCCAAACCCCTCGTCCTTCGCCTCGACGCATCTGCCGATGCTGCTCGGGACGTTTGGCTATCGGCGTGGATTCGGGTCGCGTTCTGGGGGCCTCACCCAAACCCCCCGCGGCCTTCGTTGTGCGTCCTACCCAGGAACACCGCTGACTCGGAGATGCGCGACCGCCACCAGTCCGACGGACCACTACAATCACGCCACCGAAGGCGGAGTTCCGCCGAGGCGAAAGGTCGCGAGATGAGTGGTCACGATGAAGCCAACGTACGAACCGCACGACATCGAAGCGCGCTGGTATCCGATCTGGGAAGAATCCGGATCCTTTCGACCTGAACTGAACCCCGATGGTGATCCATTCACCATCTCCATTCCTCCTCCAAATGTCACCGGCGTTCTTCACATGGGCCACGCTCTCGACGGTTCGATTCAGGACGCCATCATTCGTCGCAAGCGGATGCAGGGCTACCAGGCGCTGTGGCTGCCAGGGATGGACCACGCCGGGATCGCCACGCAGAACGTCGTCGAACGTGAGCTCGCCAAAGAGGGGATGACCCGTCACGACCTGGGCCGCGAGAAGTTCATCGAGCAGGTTTGGGCCTGGAAGGCTACGTCCGGGGGCACAATCACCAAGCAGATGCGGGCCATGGGGTTCTCATGCGACTGGTCGCGGGAGCGCTTCACCCTCGATGAAGGTCTGTCTGCTGCGGTCCGCGAAGTGTTCGTCACACTCTATGAAGAGGGCTTGATCTACCGGGGCAATCGCATCATCAATTGGTGTCCCCGCTGCCACACGGCCATCTCCGATATCGAGGTGGAGTATCAGGACGAAACCGGCACCCTGACGCACATTCGTTATCCCTTCAGTGACGGCGACGGCGACGGCTACGTCGAGGTGGCCACAACCCGTCCAGAGACCATGCTCGGCGATACCGCAGTCGCAGTCCATCCCGACGACCCGAGGTACGCCGGCGCCATCGGGCGCACCGTCCGCCTGCCGCTCATGGACCGTGACATCCCCATCGTTGCCGATGATGCCGTCGAGATGGAGTTCGGCACCGGTGCAGTCAAGGTGACCCCGGCTCACGACCCCCTCGACTTCGAGATCGGCTTGCGTCACGACCTTGAACCGATCCGGGTCATCGATACCGAAGCCAACATCACACCTGCCGGCGGCCGCTTTGCCGGTATGGATCGGTTCGACGCCCGGGCCGCCGTTGTCGAAGCCCTTGGTGAGCTCGGAGTGCTCGGCGAAATCGAGGACCATCACCACTCGGTCGGGCACTGTTCGCGCTGCAAGACCGTCATCGAGCCGATGCTCTCATTGCAGTGGTTCGTAAAAGTGCAACCTTTGGTGACGCCCGCGATTGCGGCGGTCAAAGATGGCCACAGCCGCTTTGTCCCCAAACGGTGGGAGAACAGCTACTTCCCTTGGATGGAGAACCTGCGGGATTGGACGATCAGCCGCCAGCTCTGGTGGGGACACCGGATCCCGGCTTGGTATTGCAACGACTGCGACAAAGTCATCGTCACCAGAGAGGATCCGGTCGACTGTCCCGATTGTCACGGCACGGTCTACGAGGATGAGGACGTGCTCGACACTTGGTTCTCTTCGGCACTGTGGCCGTTCTCGACGCTTGGCTGGCCCGAGCAAACCGAAGACCTAGCAACCTTCTACCCGACGAGCGTGTTGGTCACCGGCTACGACATCATCTACTTCTGGGTGGCGCGGATGCTCAAGATGGGCATCCACTTCACCGGCAAGGCACCGTTTGCCGATATCGCTATCCACGGCATGGTTCGTGCCGAGGACGGCCGCAAGATGTCGAAGAGCCTGGGCAACTCGGTCGATCCGCTCGAGCTGGTCGACGAATACGGGGCCGATCCGTTGCGCCTGTCCCTGCTGCAAGCCGCTGCCCAGGGTGAGGATGTGCCCTTCAGCGAGGAATGGGTCGACGCGGCGCGTCGTTTCGGCAACAAGCTGTGGAATGCACTGCGTTTCGCAGTCGAACACGTTGGCATCAGCGACGTGCCGGCGAGCGAAGGCTACCCGGCCGATCCGCCGCCGCCGGAGCAGTGGATCCTGTCACGGCTCCACACCGTGACGGCCGAGTACGACGCCCTCCTCGATGAGTACAAGTTCTCCGACGCGGTAGCGCTCATCTACAACTTTGCTTGGTCTGAGGTCTTCGATTGGTACCTCGAGATGGCCAAGACGCCGCTCAAGGACGAGTCGCGCTCCGAGGTCACCAAGCAGACGCTTGGCGTCGTCCTGCGCGATCTCCTCAAATTGCTCCACCCCCTGATGCCGTCGGTGACCGAAGAGCTCTGGTCAGAGCTCGTTGGCGATGGCCTGCTCATCGCCGCCGCATGGCCGCAACCGCCGGCCCACGAGGTCCCGGCGGGCGTCGGCGACCTCCAAGAGCTGATTATCGGCCTGCGTCGTTTCCGGGCCGAGCACAACCTCGGCGCTAGGAAGCTGGCGCTGGAGGTCGACCATTCGGGCGGTACTAGTGCCGAGTGGTGGATGGAACAGCTCAGCGCGCTCGGCCGCGTCGACGCGACCGTAACTCGGGCAAGCATCGACACAAAAGCTCAAATCGGCCGTGCCCACATCTCCGCGGGAGACATCCATGCCTACATCCCGCTTGAAGGTGTCATCGACCCTGAGGCCGAGTGCCCCCGTCTCCGCAAAGCGATCGCGGAAGCTGAGGGCATGCTCAAGGCAACTGAGGGCAAACTCGCCAACAGCAACTTTGTGGAGCGGGCCCCCGACGAGGTCGTCGCCAAGGAGCGCGCCAAGGCGGCCGAATTCACGGCGACACTGGAGCGCTTGCAGGGGCAGCTCACCGAGTTGGGCTGCTGAACCGTGTCAATCAGTCCCCATCTGATCGAAACCTATGACGAAGCGGCCGCCTTCTTGGACGCGCGGATCGGTCTTGGCGTGAAGCCGGGCCTAGAGCGAATCGCCGCCGCGATGGACGTGCTGACCGATCCCCAGGCGTCCTACCCGACGATCCATGTGGCCGGTACCAATGGCAAGACGACGACGGTTCGACTGCTCGACAGCATTCTCACCGCCTCGGGAATCCACACCGGTACCTATGTCTCGCCCCACCTGCACTCGGTAGAACGCCGCTACAGCTTGGCGCTCGAGCCACTCGATGAGGACACATTCCGCCAAGCAGTCGCCGATGTTGCTCCCTTCATCGAGCACTACGAGACGACTTCTGGCGAGAAGCTGACCTATTTTGAGACCACGGTCGCCATCGCCTATCAGGCCTTTGCCGCCGCCGGAGTCGACGTTGCCATCGTTGAGGTGGGCCTGGGCGGGCGGCTCGATGCGACCAATGTTGTTGAGGCCGCCGTCTCCGTTATCACCGGCATCGCAATGGATCACATGGAGTATCTGGGTGACACCATCCCGCTGATCGCCGCCGAAAAGGCGGCCATCCTCAAGGAGGACGGCCTTCTGGTGACTGGTCCGCTGCCCCCTGCGGCTGAGGGGGCCATAACCGCACAGGTTGCCGCCACCGGGTCCAAGTGGATGCGATCCGGGAGCGACTTCGCCCTCACGGATTCGTTCCGGGCGGTTGGCGGCTGGCATTGCACCGTGGACGGACTCCACGCCGTGTACGAGGATCTGTACCTGCCGTTGCATGGACGGCACCAGGTCGACCACTTGGCCACCGCGATCGCGGCCGCGGAGGTGTTCCTCGATCAGCCGATCGAGCAGGAGGCCCTGGTGAATGCATTGGCTCAGGTCACCTCGCCAGGTCGACTGGAAATCGTGGGCCGCCGCCCGCTGGTGCTCATCGACGGCGCCCACAATGCGCAGGGCCTTGACGGCCTAGCCCAAACAGTGAACGACGAATTCCCAGACACCGACCGGGTCCTCGTGGTCGGCTTCCGCGGCGAGCGAGATGTCACCGAGTTGCTCAAGCCACTGTCCGGCCTTTTCGACGAGGTCATCGTGACTGAAGCGGCAGACAAGATGGCGATTCCCGCCGCCGACGTCGTGGCAGGAGTTCGGGCTGCATTCGGCCCGGATGTCTCGATCGAAACTGCAACGCCGGTGTCGCAGGCGCTAACGGAGGCGCTCCACCTCGTTGGCGAGGATGACATGGTGGTCGTGACAGGCTCGCTGTACGTGGTCAGTGATGCCCGTGATCGGATGCTTACCGACTGACTCTGCCCGTCGCGGTTTCGCTACCATCCGGCGCTGCAACTTCCACCAGAACATGAGGCTCTAATCGATGGCTGTCGAAAACACTTACGTCATGGTCAAGCCGGACGGCGTAGCTCGCGGGCTCGTCGGCGAGGTAATCGGCCGACTCGAGCGCAAAGGGCTGAAGCTCGAAAAGATGCGCATGCTCACGATCACAGAGGAACTGGCCGGCCGCCACTACGGCGAGCACGTGGACAAGCCGTTCTTCGGTGACCTCGTTGAGTTCATCACGAGTGGTCCCGTAGTGGCGATGCAGTGGTCGGGCGAGGGCGCCGTCGCTGTCGCCCGTACCTTGATGGGTGTTACCAACCCCGCGGAGGCGGCGCCCGGCACGATCCGCGGCGACTACGGCCTCGAGATCACGTTCAACATCATTCATGGCTCAGACAGCGTCGAGAGCGCTGAGCGCGAGCTCGGGATATTCTTCGGGTAAGAAGGCTCTGTAGCCCGTATCACGTATCACGTAGCACGAGAATCAGTCGTGATACGTGATACGGGCTACGTGATACCCAACTTTCCTTTGGTGCCTAGCAACCGCGGATGTCTACACTTACGAATTCGCGAACTCGACCTCTAGAGGGTTTCTGTTGAACGACATCTTCTCCTTTACCAGCCGTGACATGGCGATCGACCTCGGTACCGCAAATACCCTGGTCTTTGTGCGCGGTATGGGCATCGTTCTCAACGAGCCATCGGTGGTTGCGATCAATACGCGCGACAATCGACCACTCGAAGTGGGAATGGAAGCCAAACGAATGATCGGACGCACGCCGTCCTACATTCAGGCCATCCGGCCGCTGCGCAACGGGGTGATCGCTGACTTCGATATCACCGAGAAGATGCTGCGCTACTTCATCGACAAAGTGAAGACCGGTCGATTTGGCACCAAGCCGCGGATCGTTATCTGCGTGCCGTCCGGAATCACCGCCGTCGAGCGTCGGGCGGTGGAAGAGGCCGCTTATCACGCTGGGGCGCGCCGGGCGTACACGATTGAGGAACCGATGGCTGCAGCTATCGGAGTCGGACTGCCCGTCCACGAGCCGGCCGGCTCGATGGTTGTCGACATGGGTGGAGGGACCACCGAGGTCGCCGTTATCTCACTGGGCGGCATCGTTGTCTCCAAGAGCATCCGCATCGGAGGAGACGAGCTCGACGAGTCGATCATTTCCTGGGTGAAGAAGGAATACAATTTGATGCTCGGCGAGCGCACCGCCGAGCAGGTCAAGATGGCCATCGGATCTGCCTTTCCGTACGAGGATGAGCCCGCCGCGGAAGTCCGGGGACGCGACCTCATCACGGGGCTTCCCAAGACGATCGTTCTTTCGAGCCACGATGTGCGTGAAGCGATCGAAGAGCCAACCCAGTCGATCGTCGATGCGGTCAAACTGACTCTCGACAAGACGCCGCCGGAGTTGGCCGCCGACATCATGGAGCGCGGCATCGTGCTCACCGGCGGTGGCGCCCTGTTGCGAGGGCTCAACCAGCGCCTCGCCAACGAGACCGGCATGCCGATCATTACGGCTGACCGGCCGCTGCAGTCCGTGGTTCTTGGTTCCGGCGCCTGCCTCGAGGAGTTCGAGGTCCTGCACGTCGTTCTGCAGTCGAGCGGTCGGGGATAGCCGGCTGCGCGCAGCCCACCCGGCTGCCTAGTCCCGCCCCCCGATAGGCACCATGGAGTCATTCCGAAGATTCGACCGCTCCACCTCCCTGTTCATCGGCCTTTTGATCGTGTCATTCCTCGTGGCGACGGTCGACGTTCGCTCCCAAGGCGCCGGGATCGGTGACACGCTGCGAGACGGCACTCAGACCCTGTTCGCTCCACTCCAGGATGCAGTTTCGATCGTGACTCGCCCGATCGTGGGATTTGTCGACGGCATTTCCAACATTGCCGGGCTTCGTGAGGAGAATGAACGGCTGCGTGACCAGGTCGGCGAGCTCGAGGCCCAGGTGCAAGATGTTGTCGGCCTGCAAAACCGGCTCGAGGAGCTCGAGAGAATCAACGGCCTCGACCCGCCGGGAGACCTGCTTGCGATCACCGCCAGCATCTTCTCTGTGGGGGTTACCGGCTTCGACCATATTCGTTGGATCGATCGCGGATCTGATAATGGCGTGGTCCCCGGCCACACCGTTGTCGACGAGGACGGGCTGGTGGGCCGCGTCGACTTTGTCACCGCCACGCGGGCTCGAGTCCGCCTGATCAGCGACCCCCGCAACGGCGTCGGTGTGCGCGATCTCGTTACCAATGAGACCGGCGTGGTCGAGGGGCAGGGGTCCGGTCTCTTGCGGCTGCGGATGTTCAATGCCCAGGAATCGGTCGAGGAAGGCCACCTCATAGTCACGCAGGGCGGGCGTTACGCTCCGGGCATCGTCGTAGGGCGAGTCGCCGAGTCGGCGTCCTCGGAGGCCGGTTTCTCGCTGATCACGGATGTGACTCCAGCCGTCGACTTCACACGCATCGACTTTGTGAAGGTCATCGTTGGCTGGCTGCCGAGCGAATTTGCCGCTCCCGACGAGCCGAGCGACCCGATTCCTGAGCTTCCCGATCCCTTCGAGGGGAACTGATGACGGGTAGGCACATCATCTATGCCCTCTTGCTGTCTGTGGCCGGTCTGCTCATTCAGACAACTCTGTTTGGAGAAAGCAGGATCAATCCTTTCGGCGCGGCTCCCAACGTCGTGCTGTTGCTGATCATTGTCAGCGCCGCACATCTCGAGGCAGAGCCTGCCCTGCTCGTCGCATTCACGGCCGGACTACTGATGGACCTGCTCGGGGGTTCGACGATCGGGATGTGGGCCATCTCGTTCCTCGTGGTCGCCTACGTGACCCTGCGGGTCCGGCGCCGCATCGATGATGGCCTCCTCGTCGTGGCCGCAGGAGTGCTGGGCCTCTCGGTCCTGGGGCAAGCGGTATTTTCGATCATCGGTACTCTGTTTGGGCAACAGGTGTTCGCCGATCCCGGGTGGTACCGCCAAATCGTGCTTCCGTCTCTGTACAACATCGTCTTAGCCATCGTGCTAATCCCAATCGTGTCGCGGATAATGGGCGGCAGCGACACCAGGCGGCTGGTGTGAGATGAACCTCGGTTGGCGACTCGGTGCTTTGGCCCTCACTTTCGCGGTGCTCTTTGGAGTGCTGGCTCTGAAGATGTGGACGATCCAGGTGACCGCGACGTCGACCTTTGTTGAGGCGGCCCAGAACAATCTGGTGAAGTTCGTCGAGACGCCGGCGCCTCGGGGCCAGATCCGAGACATCAACGGCAATCTGCTCGCCGATAACCGCAATGCGCGGGTGGCCGTGATCGAGGGAGCACTCGTCACCCGTGGCGGAGAGGACCTTCTGGTTCGGAACCTGGCGGCTTTCTCGGGACGTCCCGCATCGGAGATCAAGGAGCTCGTCGATGAGGCCCGGCGCCGCGGCGACCGCATCGAAGTCGTCAGTGAGCTGACCGACGAACAGGTCGTTTTCCTTTCGGAGCACCATGAGGACTTTGTTGGGGTCCGCATTGTCGACACGCCGGTACGGGTGTATGTCGACGGCAAGCTGGCAGCCGATGTCATTGGATATATCGGCCGGCCCAACGCCGACGACCTCGAGAAGCCGGGCGTCAAACCAACCGACGTACTTGGCAAGGCGGGCGTAGAGCGCCAGTACGACGGGGTCATTCGTGGCGAGTCGGGTCGCATCGGCTATCGCATCAATGCCCGCGGTGAGATTCTCGCCCAACTCAGCGAGGACCTGCCGTCGCCGGGAAGCACGGTGTACCTCACGATCGACAGTGAAGTGCAAACGATTCTCAACTCGTCGCTCGAACAAGGTTTGCTCAACGCCCGCGAGCAATATCGCGTTGGGGGTTGTGTCCCCGGCGATGAGGACATTGGCTGTCCGGTGCGTGCCGTTGGCCTGGTGCTCGACGCTACCGATGGGGCTGTTGTTGCCATGTCGTCCGTCCCGTCGTTCGACCCCAACATCTTTGTAGAAGGAGTCTCCGAGGATGAGTGGGCCCGCCTCAATTCGCAGGCGGTATTCAACAACTTCGCCATCCAAGGTCTGTACGCACCGGCGTCAACATTCAAGACGGTCGCATATGTCGCCGCCTTGGAGGAAGGGATCTTTCCGCAAGACGTCACCCACGATGAAGACAACGGTTACATATGCGACGGCCTTCTCGAATTCCGGTTCAACGACGGCAGTCCGCAGCTCTATCGCGACTGGTTGGCCGGCGGTCATGGCGCAATCAACCTGCATGACGCCCTCCACCAGTCGTGTGACCTCTACTTCTGGGAGATCGCGCTCAAGGTGTGGAGCGGGCGTGGCACCGAGTTCGAGCAGGACTTGCTTCAGCAATGGGCTCGGAAGTTTGGCTTCGACTCGCAGACCGGCATCGATCTCCCCTTCGAGCGCGGCGGGCTGATCCCCGACCAGGAGTGGTTCGACAATGCGCAGGTAGAGACACCCCTCCTGGTGCGTGACACCCCGTGGGCCGGTGGTGACGTGATGAACATCGTCATCGGGCAGGGTTCGGTATTGGCCACCCCACTACAGATGGCGAATGCGTATGCGGCCATGGTCAACGGCGGCACGCTGTGGCAGCCCCGGGTGGTCGATCACGTCGAAACCGCCGAGGGAACAATCCTCCCGAACACGCCGGTCGCTGTCAGGGACATCGGCATGGATGACAGGACAATTCAGCTACTGCGCCGGGATCTGCAGCAGGTCATCAACGGTCCTAGCGGAACGGCTCGCACGGCGTTTGCCGACTTCGGCGACAACGTCGAACTCGTCGGCGGCAAGACCGGTACCGGGGAGGTCATCAAACGCAACGAAGACAATGCCGACGAGATCCTGCGAGACGTCGACGACGCCCTCTTCGTCGGTGTCGCTCCGATCAACAACCCCAAGTATGTGGTTGTGATTGTGATCGAGCGGGGCGGCTCCGGAGGCCGCTTCGCCGCCCCAATTGCGGCACGGGTACTCCAGTTCCTACTCAACGGAATCGAGGGCGTCTCTGACGTCGGTTCCGGTGCGGAAGCCGACTGATGGCGCTCACTGCCCGCCGCACCGAGCCGGTCACAATCCTGCAGAGAGAGCGGGCTCTGCGGCCCGACATGTTTCTGATACTGCCCTACCTGGCGCTTGCCGCGCTGGGAATCGTCATGGTGTACACCGCGTCGGCGCCCCGCAACGAGCTGCTCGGCCTCGATCCGGCATCAACCGTGCGTCGCCACATCGTTTTTGTCCTCATCGGTTTTGCGGTCTTCATAGCGTCGTCGCTCATCGGCGGGCGCACATTGCGCAGTCTCTCGATCCCTTTCTATATGGGATCTCTGCTGGCATTGGGGATCGTGTTGAGGTGGGGTCGCGAGCTCAAGGGCGCCCAGCGGTGGATCCAGATCGGTCCCCTCCAATTACAGCCGTCGGAGTTCGCCAAAGTTGCTGTGATCCTCGCTCTGGCCGTATTGCTGGCCAACGCCGGCAATACTCTGCGCTGGTTCCACATTGGTCGCGCCGTCTTGCTGGTCGGGGCGCCCGCCATCCTGATCTTCCTGCAGCCCGACCTCGGAACGATGTTGGTCTTTGCATTCGCCTCGGTGGTGATGATGTTTGTCGCCGGCACCACCCTGCGTCAGCTGGCGTTCATTGGCCTCGCCGCTGTGGTGATGGCGGTGGCCCTGTTTCAGGTTGGGGCGATCGAGGAGTATCAGATCGCCCGGGTTACGTCCTTTCTCGACGGAGCCGGAGACGAGGAGGACGCTGACTACAACCAGCGGCAATCAGAGATTGCGATCGGGTCGGGCGGATTCTTTGGCAAGGGTCTTTTTGGCGGGACCCAGACCAACCTGTCGTTCGTACCAGAGCAGAGTTCCGACTTCATCTTCACGGCGGTGGGGGAGCAACTTGGCTTTGTCGGCGGCTCCATCGTTCTGGGCCTCTACGTGATGATCGTGTGGCGACTACTCGTGGCCGCCATCAACGGTCGAGAACGCTTCTCGCAACTGGTCGCGATCGGAATCGCCTCGCTGCTGGTTTTTCACGTCTTCGTCAACGTGGGAATGACCTTGCGGCTGCTGCCCGTCACCGGGCTTCCGTTGCCCTTCCTCAGCGCCGGGGGCACATTCTTCATCGCCATGAGCCTGGCGCTCGGCTTGGCCCACAGCGTGTGGATGCGGCGATCGCCGGTTCCGGACGAATAAGAGGAAGGAAGTCAGAAGCCAGACGTCAGAAGTCAGATAGGGGTTCTGACTTCTGACGTCTGATTTCTGACTTCCCGGCCACGGCTCGACAGAAACTCCCTCTGCTATGTTGCTCCTATGCATCGACGCGCTGGTCAAGGATGGATTGAAGTCATTGCGGGGCCGATGTTTTCTGGGAAATCAGAGGAATTGATCCGCCGTATTACCCGCTATCAACTCGCTCGGGTTCCGACCCAGGTCTTCAAGCCGGCGTTGGATATCCGTTACGCGGTCGGTGAAGTTGTGTCGCACTCACGCCAGAAGACGGCGGCGATGCCGGTCGAAACCAGCGACGATCTGCTCAAAGCGGTGGACGAGCGCACTGTGGTCGTTGGCATTGACGAAGGCCAGTTCTTCGACGATGGCCTGGTCGACGTCGTGACTATGTTGGCGGGTGCCGGCAAGCAGGTCATCATCGCCGGACTGGACACTGATTACCTTGGCCGTCCTTTCGAGCCGATTCCCTCTCTGATGCTCAAGGCCGAATACATCACCAAGAGCCTTGCCGTCTGTCATCGCTGCGGAGGGCCCGGAGTGTTCACTCAACGTGTGGTCGACTCCGATGAACTGGTGGTCCTCGGCGCCACCGACTCCTACGAGGCACGATGCCGTCGCTGTTGGGACCCCGAAGAGCCCCAACAGGACACCCTGGCGATCGACCTGACCGAAGCCGCGAGCCAAGAAGCCGCTGTTTGAAGCCGTACCGAGTAGCACGTACGGCAGTTGGGTGTACCTGTACTGAATTCGTGTTACGTGATGCGTGTTACGGGATACGACGACGCACCGTTTGCTGAAGTTGTGGTCAATCGTGTCCGATACCATCAACAGGAGCACATAAAGCATGTGCTACTCTGAACTTCCGATCGGGTCGCGTCCGCGCGGCCACCTCTGAACGGCCAAGGACACCCATGCCGAACCTTTGTGTTCCGCTGCGTATGACAACATCGCTTCGAGTTACGTTGGTCCTTTCCCTCGCCGTCTCCGGGGTTTTCCGATCGTCACATGACCAAGACGCCGCCCTCTCGACCGGATGTACTCGTCCGCGCCCGAGTTCGGCGTCCCATAAGGAGCTTTTTAATGGCACTATTCCGCAAGAAAGCTGCCCGAGTTGTTCGGCGCAGCGACGCGGTCGAAGAGAGAATTGTTCAAAACGTCGGCGACAAGACAGTTACGGTGCGTCGATTCAAGGCGCAGCCCGAGGCTGAAGCGGCCCCCAAGGCCCAACAGCAGAAGCAACGCCAGTCCCGTTCCGGCGGCAATTCCACAAAACCTCGTACCGGCAATCGGCAGAAGCAGAAGCCGCGCAGTCAGCAGTCGCGCAATCAGAAGTCGCGTCAACGCAGTGATCAGGGCACTCGGACTCAGCGGCGACCTCGGCCCCATCTCGAGATCGTTCAGCCTCCTGAGACGGCCCGCAAGCAGATGCTGGTGCGCTCGAGCCCCCATCAGACGCAGATCGTGGTCCTCGAAGGCCCAGTGCTTGTCGAGCACTACGTCGCCCGTTCCGATCAGAAGTCGTTGGTCAACAACGTCTACATGGGCAAGGTGCGCAATGTGTTGCCGGGCATGGAGGCGGCATTCGTTGACTTCGGTGAAGGCAAGAACGGGGTTCTCTACGCCGGAGACATCAACTACGAGGAATTCGAGATCGAGGGCAAGAAGAAGCGCATCGAGATGGCCCTCAAGCCAGGCGACGCGGTTCTAGTCCAGGTAGTCAAGGACGCAATGGGCCACAAGGGCGCCCGCCTCACCAACCAGATCAGCCTGGCGGGGCGCTACTTGGTGCTGTCTCCGGACGCTGACGTGCGGGGTATTTCGCGCCGGCTGTCGGACGACGAGCGGCGCCGTCTCCGCGAAATCGTTGGCGAACTTCGGCCCAAAGGTATGGGCGTCATCGTTCGCACGGCGGCCGAAGGCGCTTCCCGTGACGATATCGAGGCTGACATCGCACGCCTCCTCGAGATCTGGAAAGACATCGAGGGGAAACGTGACAAGGTGACCGCCCCAGCGCTCTTGTACAAGGAGCCACCGCTGGTGCTGCGCGTCATCCGGGAGAACTTCACCAAGGATTTCCGTCGCTTGCTCATCGACGATGAGAAGACATACAAGAGTGTTCTGAAGTATCTCGAGGGTACTGAGGCCGATCTCAAGAGCAAGGTGCAGAAGTACAACGACGAGCTGTCCATCTTCGAGCGGTTCCATGTCGAGGATCAGCTGCGCAAGGCATTGGATCGCAAGGTGTGGTTGCCTTCCGGCGGCCACATCGTCATCGATCGCACCGAGGCGCTCACCGTCATCGACGTGAACACCGGCCGCTTCGTTGGCCGCAGCAACCTCGAAGAGACGGTGCTGCAGAACAACCTGGAGGCGGCCGAAGAGGTCGCTCGCCAGCTCAGGCTGCGGGACATTGGCGGCATCATCGTGATCGACTTCATCGACATGGAGGTCCTCAAGAACCAGGAGCAAGTGCTGTTGCGGTTCCGCGAGCATCTCGCCAAGGACAAGATGCGCACTCAGGTGTTCGACGTCTCCAACCTCGGCCTGGTCGAAATGACCCGCAAGAACGTGTCGGCGGGGCTTCTGGAGAGCTTCTCGGACATCTGCCCGACATGTTCGGGCCGGGGAATTCTGCTGCATGAGGACGCGGCCGCCACTGGAGCTGAGATCTCCGCAGTGGCCGATGCATCGGACTCCACCGAGTAACGATTTCGGCCGGGGCCTGGTGTGACTATCATGCCAAGGCACTTCGAGCGTGTCGTGTGCAGTTTCGCGACGCCGCTCCCATTCGGAGGAAACCATGTACGCCATCATCCGCGCAGGCGGTAAACAAGCGAAGGTTCGCGAGGGCGACGTCATCGACGTCGAGCGAATCAAAGAGTCCGGCGAAGAGATCACCTTCACGCCGTTGCTGCTCGTTGCCGAAGATGGCAGCGTCGTGTCCGATCGCGCCAGCCTCGACAAGGCCAAGGTCGAAGCCAAGGTGCTTGGCGAGAGCCGCGGCGAAAAGATCGACATCTTCAAGTACAAGAACAAGACTGGCTACCGGCGCCGTCAGGGTCATCGCCAGACATACACCCGCATCGAAGTGACCAAGATCTCAGGGCCTAAGAAGAAGGCCGCGGCGAAGAAGAAGAAGACCAAGGCCGAGGACATTCCGGCCGAAGAGGAGGCGTGAGCCATGTCAAAGACCAAGGCAAGCGGTTCATCTAAGAACGGCCGCGATTCAGCAGCACAAAGGCTCGGCCCGAAGGCTTTTGACGGCCAGTTCGTCACCGCCGGTTCGGTACTCGTTCGCCAGCGGGGCACTCGTATCCACCCCGGTGACAACGTCGGCAAGGGCAGCGACGACACGCTGTTCGCCAAGATCGACGGCACCGTCCTCTACGGCTCACGCCGCGGGCGCCGCCGCGTCTCTGTAGCCGCCGAGTAGGGCACCGGGCGGCCCACCGCTCTGGTCAGTTCCCAGAGGGCATCATTTTGTTCGTCGATCGGGTCCGAATTCAGGTCCGCGGAGGAGCAGGTGGCGCCGGCGTTGCTTCGTTTGTTCGTCGCAAGGGAATGCCGCGCGGCAAGCCGTGTGGTGGCTCCGGCGGCCACGGGGGCGATGTGATAGTCACAGCCTCGGCGCACACATCTTCTCTTCTCAAGTTCTCCCGGCAGCCTCACTGGACGGCCGGCGATGGTGCCCATGGCGAGGGCGACTTCAAGCACGGCAAGCTGGGTGATGAACTTCGCGTCGACGTGCCCCTTGGCACCATGGTCTACGACGAAGACGACAGGCTGATCGCCGATCTCGTCACGGAAGGCCAGGAGGTCATCGTTGCCCGTGGAGGACGTGGCGGGAAGGGCAACGCCGCCTTCGTAGCTCCCGAACGTCGCGCCCCGACGTTTGCCGAGCAGGGTGAATACGGCGAGGCAGTTTGGATCGCTCTCGAACTCAAGCTGATCGCGGACGCCGCGCTGATCGGCTTCCCCAACGCGGGGAAGTCGACCCTGATCTCACGCGTCTCGGCCGCCAAACCGAAGATCGCCGAATACCCGTTTACGACACTCGAGCCCAACTTGGGCGTGGTGTCGTTCGGCGACCGCGAGTTCGTGCTTGCCGATATTCCGGGCCTCATCGAAGGTGCCGCCGATGGCAAAGGGCTCGGGCATGAGTTCCTTCGCCACACCGAGCGGGCCCGGGTGCTCGTCATCCTGCTCGATCCATCGGAACTCCAGCAGGCCAGCTACCAGGAGCAGCTGTCCGTACTGCTCAACGAGTTGGAAGCACACTCGCCCGACCTGGTGACTCGGCCCTACCTGGTCGCACTCGCCAAGATCGACACGCTCGACGATCTAGACGAGCCGACGGCATGGGCGGCGGCCGCCGATATCAAACTGTTCCCGATCTCCAGTGTGAATGGAGTTGGGCTCGAAGAGCTCATGTATGCGCTGGCCGATGAGGTGGAAAGGCACGTACGGGAGGCTCCCGACCGTGAGGGTTTTGTTCTCCATCGACCGTTGCGAGCCTCGTACTCGATTGCGCGCCGGGACGGCACGTGGGTTGTCAGCGGCCGAGCCGCCGAGCGGGCGGTCAACTTGTCAGATCTCACTGTGCCGGAGGCAGCCGACTACTCGGCCAAGCGCTTGGCATACTTGGGCGTCGATGCCGCCTTGGAGGCCGCCGGCGCCGAAGCCGGTGACGAGGTCCGGATAGGCGACATCGTCTTCACGTATACGCCGGGCGAGCTGGGCTGATGCGTCGTCCTGCTGCACATGGACGGCCAATCGTCGTGAAGGTAGGTTCGTCGAGCCTCTCGGCGCCGGGGACGGGGCTCGATATGGACGCGGTGACCCGAGTGTGTACCCAGGTTGAGACGTTGTGGGGGAGCGGCCGACCTACGGTGCTGGTGTCTTCAGGAGCAGTATCAGCGGGCTTGCCGGCTTTGGGCCTGACCGCGCCCCCCGCCGACCTGCCGAGTTCGCAGGTGGCGGCTGCCGTTGGGCAGAGCCGCTTGATGGAAAGCTACGGGGTCGAGTTCGGCAAGGTGGGCCGGGTCACCGGCCAGGTCCTGCTCACCCGCGACGTTTTGGCCAGGCGCCAGCAGTATCTCCACGCCCGCGAGGCACTGGAACGGATGCTCGACCTGGGCGTCGTTCCAATCGTCAACGAAAACGACACGGTGGTCGTGGACGAGTTGCGCCTCGGTGACAACGATCGGTTGGCTGCGATCGTGGCCCACCTGGTCGACGCCGCCATGCTGATCATCCTCACCGACACCGCCGGGCTCTACTCGAGTGACCCTCGCCTCGCCCCTCAGGCTGAACTGATCAGCGCAGTCGTCGCCACTGACGAAATCCTCGACGACCTTTGGAGCACCTCGAGCAAAGGTGTGCTGGGTTCCGGGGGAGTGGCCACGAAGATAGCGGCGGCTCGAATGGCTGCCTGGTCTGGCATACCAACCGTGATCGCCCCCGCTGATGATGTCGCGGTCACGTTGAGCGCAGCGACCGGTGACGAGGTCGGAACCTGGGTCGAACCGCACCAGACGAAGCTCCCATCTCGCAAACTGTGGATTGCCTTCGGATTGCCTGCACAGGGACGGCTGACCGTCGACGCCGGCGCTCGCAGGGCGATCGTGGACGGCGGCGGCTCGCTGCTGGCAGTAGGTATCGACGCCGCTACTGGCGAGTTCACACCGGGCGACGCCGTCGAGGTCTTCGACGAAGCTGGAGCACTGATTGGCAAGGGCCTGTCTCGGATGACGGCAAAGGAAGTCAGAGCCGGACTGGACGGCCCGGTAATCCACCGCGACGACCTGGTCGTGCTTGTCTAACTAGCCAAGGATCTCTAGGGCCTCTGCGGCCAGTTCCGCATTCCTTGCCACGAGCTGGAGGTAGACACGCGACACACCGGCGGCTTCGAACTGGCCGAAGCGGTCCTTGTGTTCTTCCCACGTCTGGAACGACAACCCACGCTCTTCCCACGAGTTGCGGATCTCGGCCCCGCTGCGTCCACTGTCGCCCTCCATGCGAACCAAGTTGTCGTTGATCTCAGCGTCGGTGTGTCCACTGACAATCGGAGCCGATGTGGTCACCATCAGTTTGCCGGGATCCCGCCCGACGGACTCAGCTGCGGCGTGAGCTCGTTCAACCCTCTCGGCAATGGCCTCCGGCTCGACCCCGGCCATCGAATACTCCCCGCCGTACGTTCCAGCGAGGCGCGGCGTGCGCTTCGGACCGCTGCCGCCCACAAGGATGCGGAGGTCTTTGCGGGCTTTGGGCTCGTATCCCAAGCCCTTGAAGCGATAACGCTCCGACTCGAAACCCTCTTCGGGTTCGTCGAAGAATTGGCGCAGGTAACCAAGCGCATCCTCGAGCATCCCGAACCGTTCGGAGCGGTCCGGGTAGGGGATTCCGAAGTAGCCGTGTTCATCGTCGTGCCACCCAGTGCCCAGGCCGAGGACGAAGCGGCCTCCCGACAACTCATCGATCGTGATCGTCGCCTTGGCATAGAAGGCCGGGTGACGGAACGTAATTGGCGACACCAGCATCACAATTTCAATGCCGCTCGTATCGCGTCCCAGTGCGGCGGCCTGCACGTAGCTGTCATAGACGGGCGCAACGTAGCGGTCGTCGTTGTTGCCATATAGGTAGTGGTCGGCCAGCGAAACCGCAGCGGCACCGGCACCCTCACAGACGCGGGCGATTTTCAGAACGTGGTCGTAGTCCCCAACCACTTGCAGCGCATATTCCATGAGTCGAGAGGCTAGCGAGGCTTGAACAGCATTCCGCAGCTGATGCGACCCACCGGCTCAAGTCTGTGCGGCACGAGGCTCACTACGTTTCAACGGTTTGCGGTTTCCTGACGGGTTCCGGCGCCGGAGCTGTGAACACCCGGTCGCCGGGCCGCACCGTCACCGCGTCTTGTCCTTCATCGAGAACAAGTAGAAAGCCCCGTCGGCCTCGACCTAGGAAGCGCAGAGTCTCGCGCAGCTCATCCTTCGGCATCTCGACGTGTTGGTTCTGAGCGCAGAACTGACTGAATTCGACGCAGGGTGCGGCGAAGCTGACGAAGCTCAACCTCGCCAAATCGCTGGTGTCCTGGTTCTCGATCTCCACAAAGCCGTGTATGTCTTCGGGCCAAATCTCGCGTGGTGTGTCGATGACTATGTTTTCGCCCGCAATGCCGTCCACCATGTGCGCTCCGAACTTGGAGCGCATCGATTCGTAGTGTGACGTGAATCCGATGCACACCAAGTCGTCATCGTCGTATGCCTTGCGTGGGTGACTCAGATGATGCACGTCAAGCACATGTGTGCCGTCTGCGAGCGTTGCCTCAATTCCCTTCGAAGTGATGACCAGCCGGTCAACCTCGACTCGGCGGCTCGAGTCGTAGAAGGAACCGGTGGGCGTGTCCGGGCGGTCGATGATGAGGCCTTCTGGTTGAACCTGAACCACCGCTACCTCCCCAAGTTGGTTGGCTCGTCGGTTTCGCATCGTGGTCCTTCAGTTGTGGCGAATCGGCGGAATGCCCCACGCATAGGTTTGTTTGGTCAGCTTGAGATACGTGTGAGCCTCCAGAGACGAGATTCCCACGAGTCCGCGCAGGTCGGCCATGACCTCTAGGAGGTGATCGTTGTTGGCGCACAGGACTTCGACCAGAAGGTCGAAGCGGCCGGCCGTCATCACTACGTACACGGCGTATTCACGTTTCCCGATTTCGTCGCTGAGCGCCTCGATGTCTCCGTCGACTCTCAGACCCACCATCGCTTGAACCGTGAAGCCGATACGCAGTGGGTCCGTAATCGCAACGATCTCCAGGACGCCGGATTCGATCAGCCGATTGACCCGCAGTCGAATTGCCGCCTGGCTCAGCTCGATCCCCTTCGCCAGGTCGGCATAGTTGGCGCGCCCGTTTAACTGGAGCGCGGCAATGATGTCGAGATCCCGCTCATCGACGTCGGGCGTCCTGGATGCGTCGTTGTTCTGAACGATGGCGGCTTCTCCTTTCGAGTTTCTGTAGGTTCTCAGATTTCACTACTTTTGTCGCCCCATTTCTACTATTTGATCAGCAACAGGGTGAATTAGCTTGCGGATGGTTCGATTCCCGTGCTATCAATAGCAGCATTGCGAATTCTGCTCGTGTTGACGAGTGATTGAGAGGGCCGATGACAGCCAATATCAGTCCGGATCGTGTCGCCGAACTCACGAAGTCGATGGAGGAGGCGTTGCGGCTCCGTACTCGTCGCTCTGGAGAGTTTGTCGAGGAAGCCAAGCAAGTCCTTCCGTCGGGGGTTGCATCGTCCTTTCAAGAGAACTCACCCCATCCCATCTACATCGTCGAAGGCCAGGGTTCCAAGGTCACCGACCTCGACGGCAACGAGTACAGCGACTTCCACAACGGTTTCGGGGTGATGGTCGTCGGCCATGCTCACCCCGTCGTGGCCGCCGCCATCGCCGAGACAGCCAAGAAAGGGACCCATTTCGCGGCACCCAACGAAGGTTCCGTGACAGTCGCTCGCGAGCTGTCTCGCAGGTTTGGGCTTCCCAAGGTGCGGTTCTCAAACTCCGGTACCGAAGCGACGCTGGATGCGATTCGTTTGGCCAGAGCGTTCACCGGCAAAGATGGACTGATCAAGATTGAGGGTTCCTACCACGGCCATCACGATGCCGTGATGGTCTCGGTGCATCCCGACCCTGAGAAGATGGGACCACGGGCCCATCCGATTTCTGTTCCGCAGTCCGCCGGCATTCCGCAGGCGCTCCTGGACATGACGGTCGTCGTACCGTTCAACGACCCGGACGCCCTCGACGCGGCACTCACGGCGAACAACGACATCGGCACAATGATCATCGAGCCGATCATGCTGAACATCGGAGTCGTGCCGCCCAATGATGGCTATCTGCAAGCAGTCCGCGAGATCACCCGCAAACACGGCGTGATATTGATTTTCGACGAGGTAAAGACCGGGGCGACTGTCGCCGCCGGCGGTGCGGTGGAGAAATACGGAGTAGCCCCGGACCTCGTCGCCTTGGCCAAGGCGACCGGCGGCGGGACACCCATCGGGGCGGTTCTCGGTACCGAGGAGATCATGGCTCAGATCTCAGAAGGGACTGTCGCGCAGATCGGAACCTTCAACGGCAACCCGCTCACGATGGCAGCGGCCGAGGCGACGTTGCTCAGCGTGCTCGATGCGGATGCTTATGTCGGGCTCGACCGGATCGGCGGGCGGATACTCGCCGGCTGCCAGGACGTGTGTGATCGTTACGGGCTGCCGGCCTACGCAGTGGGGGTCGCCTCGAAAGGTTGCGTGATGTTCGCCAGCGATCACGTCGTCGACTACAGGTCCTACGTCGAGCACTTCGACGACAGTCTCAACTACCTCGGTTGGCTTTATCACATGGTCAATGGGGTCTATATGACGCCGGGCGCCGACGAACAGTGGACTCTCTCGGTGATGCACAGCGACGCCGAGATCGATCATTACGTCGCAGTATTCGAGGAGTTCGCCCGGGACATCACGAACGGATAGGAGATGCTGCGAGCTGTTGCTCTGGGAATCATTGTGAGACGCAGGAATGGTTCCGGGGCTGAGCGCCCGAGTGACACACCGCCCGAATTTCGAATGGAAGGACGTCGCAAATGAGCACTGAGCTGCCGGATCGCGCTCAGGTAGTGATCGTCGGCGGAGGCGTGATCGGTGCCAGTGTCGCCTATCACCTGACGAAACTCGGTTGGACCGATGTTGTTCTCATAGAGCGCGACAAACTCACGTCCGGCACTACCTGGCATGCGGCCGGTCTCATCGTATCCGGCGGCATGACGACCGAGACCTCGGCGTGGATGGCGCGGTACACCCGCGAGCTCTACGAGGTGCTCGAGGAGGAAACGGGACTCTCGACCGGATTCAACCCCATTGGTTATCTGCAGACCGGAGCCACGCCAGACCGTATCGACAAGCTGCGGCGTGAGGCCGACTTCTTGCGGTGCGTCGGCATCGAGCGCGAGGAAATCTCACCCGCCGAGGTGCAGAATCTTTGGCCAATACTCGATGCGAGTGACGTAATGGCGGGGTTCTATACCGCCAACGAGGGTCAGGCCGATCCGGCCAATTGCGCTATGTCGCTTGCCAAAGGGGCGCGGATGGCGGGTGTGCGGATTATCGAAGACACTCCGGCGACCGGATTCGTCATTGACAAAGGTCGGATCAAGAGCGTCAAGACTAAGCGGGGCGACATCGAGTGTGAGCATGTCGTCAACTGCGCCGGCGCGTGGGCGCGCCAGCTTGGAGCGATGGCAGGCGTCTCGGTCCCGCTTCAGGCCGCCGAACACGCGTACTTGATCACGGACCAGATCGAAGGCATCGAGGTGATGCCGATCCTGGAGGACCCCGACCGCTACGCCTACTACCGCGTGGAGGCCGGGGGGTTGATGGTCGGGCTATTCGAGCCGCTGGCTGCTCCCTGGAGCGTCAAGGGTGTTCCCGAGGACTTCAGTTTCGGCGAGATTCCGAATGATTGGGATCGGCTGGCTCCGTTCCTCGAGAGTGCCATGGAGCCGCTTCCCGTGCTGCAGGAAGTGGGCGTGCGCAAGCTGTTCACCGGGCCCGAGAGCTTCACGGCGGACAACGGCTCGCTGATGGGTCCGGCGCCGGAGGTGGAGAACTTCTGGGTCGCTGCCGGGTTCAACTCGCTCGGCATCCTGCTCGGCGGCGGCGCCGGCAAGATCATGGCGCATTGGATGGTTGAGGGACTACCGCCGGTTGATGTGACCGAGGTCGACATCGCCCGTGTGCACCCTTACGAAGCCACCCCACGCTTCCGTAGCGACCGGACGGTTGAGCTGCTGGGCAGACTCCACTCGACAGGCTCCTGGCCGCACTCGCAGCCCATGCGAGCGCGCAACGCTCGGCGGTCGTCGCTGCACGATCGCCTGGGCGCCGCCGGAGCCCACTTCGGCGTCTCGGCCGGTTGGGAGAACACTGAGTGGTTCGCTCCACCCGGCGCCGAGATTCCACACGAGCGCTCGTACCGACGACAAGCGTGGTGGCAGTACCACGAGGCGGAGCATCACTCGACCCGCAACGATGTCGCCCTCTTTGACATGTCTTCGATGTCCGACTTCCTCGTTGAGGGGCCAGATGCCGAACGTCTGCTGAATCGACTCAGCGGCAACAACGTCGCTGTGGAGCCCGGCCGTTGTGTCTATACGCAATGGCTGAACACAGCCGGCAAGGTGCTCGCCGATCTGACCGTCACCAGGCTCACCGATGTGAGCTTCATGGTGGTAGTGGCCGAGGGATTCCACCGGCGTGTCGACATGATGATGCGGCGCGCCATCGGCCCAGATGACCGCGTATCGATTCACGATGCGACATCCGGTATCACACTCATGAGTGTGCAGGGACCCAAGTCGCGGGATCTGCTGTCGAAGATCACGGATGCCGACCTCTCCAATGAGTCGTTCCCGTACTTCACGGCACAGCAGATTGACCTCGAGTTTGCGGTCGGTTGGGCGTTCCGCATGAGTTTTGTCGGCGAGCTTGGCTGGGAGCTGCTGGTTCCGACCGAGTTCAGCCTTGGCGTATACGACGCCTTGGTGCGAGAGGGGGCGCCATTCGGTCTCGCCCATGCCGGAATGGCCACTCTCGAGAGCGCACGGACCGAAGCTGGACGCAAGGACTACGGACTCGACATGGAGAACACGGACTCGCCTCTCGAGGCAGGTCTTCGCTTCGCTATTGACTTCGACAAGCCCGGGGGATTCGTCGGGCGCGACGCGCTGCTCAAGGACATCGAGGCTGGGCCCCTGAAGGCGCGGTTGGTTCAGTTCCTTCTCGAAGATCCTGAACCGTTGCTTTTTGGAGAGGAGCCCATCTATCGAGACGGCGAGAGAGTGGGATATCTCCGCTCGGGCAACTACGGCCATACGCTCGGCGCTGCGATGGGCTTCGGATACGTCGAGGATGAAGACGGTGTCACCCCTGACTACGTGAAAGCAGGTCGCTACGAGATTCAGGTCGCCGGCGAGATGATTCCCGCCAAAGCTTCGCTGCGGCCGATGTACGACCCCAAGGGCGAGCGCGTTCGGATGTGAGTGCTGCTGTTGGTCCTGGGCGTCGGGCTTCCCCAGCTACCAGAAACAGGACAACGTATTGCTCAGATTTCGCTACTTTTGTCCCCTCTCAGTTGCCGATTGGGCAAAAAAGTCTGACTTTCGCTTGCGGATGGCTCGATTCACCTGCTATCAATACCCCATTGTGAATTCCTGTCGATTCGCTGAAGGTGACACGAACCGGCTGCCGGTGGCTGCGGGCAAGCTTGGGTATCAACAGCTCCCTCACAGTTCGACCACGGGATTCCTCACCTCGCCGACAGTTTCGATCCGAATCATCGCTCCGTCGGAAGATCTCTCGGAGGCGCACGCGTGACCCAGCCGGCGCCTTCGACGTAATCGTGAAAGGAAGTGGATCTCGCATGGACCTGCGCAACTACATCGGAGGGGAGTGGCGACCGTCGTCAGACGGAGCTACCGAGCAAGTCCTGAATCCCGCCACTGCAGAGTCTTTGGGAGCCGCACCTGCAAGCACGCCGGCCGACGTGGACGCGGCAGTCAAGGCTGCTGCCGCTGCGTTCCCGGAATGGTCTGACAAGACGCCGCGGGAGCGATCCGAAACCATTTTCAAAATCGCCGATGTGATCGAGGCCAACCTTGATGAGCTGGCGAAGCTCGAGATCGCCAATGTCGGCAAGCCCGTCTCAATCATCGAATTCGAATTCGATCTCACGCTCGACAACTGGCGCTTCTTTGCGGGAGCGGCCCGCCACATCGAGGGCAAGGCGGCGGGCGAGTACTGGACCGACGCCACGTCGTACGTGCGACGCGATCCGCTTGGGGTCGTCGCCGCGATAACGCCGTGGAACTACCCGCTGAACATGGCGACCTGGAAGTTGGGCCCGGCTCTGGCTGCTGGGAACACGATTGTCCTCAAGCCCTCAGAGGTGACCCCGCTGACCGCCGTCCGCCTTGCCGAGCTGTTGGAAGACGTACTGCCCCCGGGAGTGCTCAATGTTGTATGCGGGACCGGTCCGGTTGTCGGAGAGGCAATGTCGGCGCATCCCGATATCGCCATGATCTCGATCACCGGCAGCGTTGGGGCGGGAAGAGCGGTAGCACGCACAGCTTCCGAGACCCTCAAGCGGGTCCACCTCGAACTCGGGGGCAAGGCTCCAGTTGTTGTCTTCGACGACGCTGATGTTGGTGCAGTCGCCGAAAAACTCAGAGAAACAGGCTTCTACAACTCAGGCCAGGATTGCACAGCTCCGTGCCGTGTGATTGCGACTGCTGGTGTCCATGGCGATCTCGTGGATGCTCTCGAGGACCAGGTCAGTCAGATCAGCGTCGGTGATCCCACCGATCCCGATGTGGAGATGGGACCGCTGGTTTCGGCAACGCAACTCGATCGTGTCTCGGGTTACGTGGATCGGGCTGTGGCCGAGGGTGCCAAGGTGGTGCGTGGCGGTAATCGTCTCGACGGTGTCGGCTACTACTACGAGCCATCTCTGATCACAGTCGCCGACCAGAAGTCGGAGATCGTTCAGCGCGAGGTCTTCGGGCCCGTCATCACCGTGCAGAGCGCTGCCGACGAGGCCGAGGCCCTGGCTTGGGCCAATGATGTCGACTACGGACTGGCGGCATCGGTCTGGACCAGAGACGTCGGACGTGCCATGCGGATGTCAAAGCGGCTTCGGTTCGGGGCGGTGTGGGTCAATGACCACATCACGATTGTCTCCGAAATGCCCCATGGCGGATTCAAGAATTCGGGCTACGGCAAGGACATGTCGGCGTACGCTCTCGAGCACTTCACAGAGGTCAAGCACGTGATGATCAACCATGCGTAGTAGGGAAGTTTCATCGAACGTCGGAGGAGTAGTCGAGTGACCGCAAGTACCGCTGCTGTTGGCATCCACGGTGTCACCAAGAGGTTCGGTGAGGACGTCGTGGCTGTCGACGACATCGACCTCGAGATTCAGGACGGCGAGTTCTTCTCCCTTCTCGGTCCGTCGGGTTGCGGCAAGACCACAACGCTACGAATGATCGCCGGTCTCGAATACCCCACAGCGGGCAGCATTCGCATCTTCGGCGAGGAGATGGGGCTCAGGCCGCCCAACAAGAGACCGATCAACACCGTGTTCCAGTCCTATGCCCTGTTCCCTCACATGAACGTCGAGGACAACATCGGATTCGGGCTGCGGATGCAGAAGGTGGAGAAGGCGGAAGTCAGCTCCAGGGTGGGGGAGGCCATCGATCTGGTCAGACTCACCGGGTTGAATAGTCGACGGCCGGGTGAACTCTCGGGCGGCCAGCAGCAACGTGTTGCGTTGGCGCGCGCTCTTGTGAATCGACCCAAGGTTCTCCTCCTGGACGAGCCGCTCGGAGCGCTCGACCTCAAGCTCAGGCAGACGATGCAGCTCGAGTTGAAGGACATTCAGAGCAACGTTGGCATCACCTTTGTCTACGTGACTCACGACCAAGAGGAAGCTCTGACCATGTCTGATCGGATCGGTGTGATGAACCACGGACAGCTTGTTCAGGTCGGTCGTTCCGAAGACATCTACGAGTTTCCGAGCAATATGTTCGTGGCTGGCTTCGTCGGCGAAATGAGCTTCCTGCCAGGCGAAGTCGTCGAAACTGGATCGGTTCGCCTTGCCGGCGGGGAGGTCGTCCGCGCAAGAACCGACTCGAGCCCCGGGACGAGCATCACCCTCATCCTGCGGCCCGAGAAGCTTCACCTGTATGGAGAAGTCTCCGAGGTCCCTCCTGGCCGCAACGTCCTGAACGGCTCCGTCTCGAGGAGGACCTTTTACGGGAACTCGCTGTCCTACGAAGTCGAGCTCGGTGCGTCAGGCTCGTTCGATGTGCAGGTCGAGAACGTACCCAGCCAGACTCGCTGGGACGTGGGCGACAAGGTGGTTATCGACTTCCACCATGAGGCTGCATCGGCGTTGGCCGAATGACGCTGACCGACGAGCGGAAGCCCTCCGAGGAGGAGGCGGCAAACCCCGAACTGGAACGCGGGGCCGAACGACGCGAGGCGTGGCGCGGTTTTCTCCATGCTGTTCCTGCATACGCGTATTTGATTGTGTTCTTCGTGCTACCGCTGGTCATCGTGTTTGTCTTTTCCTTTGCCAGCCGGGGCCGAACCGGGAGGCCCTTGCTAGAGGACTGGAACGTCGACGGATGGGCCAGACTCACTGACCCGCTGGTGAGAACCATTGTGGGCCGGTCCCTTCTGGTAGCGGTCATGAACACGGTCTTTTGTCTCGTCATCGGATACGCCTTCGCCTACTGGATCGCGACTCGACGGAAACAAAGCACACGGACCCTCCTGTTGATCCTTGTCCTCATTCCGTTCTGGTCGAACTTCCTGGTTAGAACTTACGCGTGGCGGATGTTGCTCGACTCGGACGGCTACATCACTCAGCTTGGCGAATTCACCGGGCTGTGGGGCCGCACGCTCTTCACCCTGCCCGCGGTTTTTCTCGGCCTGTTGTATGGGTACCTGCCGTTCATGGTGCTCCCCCTTTATGCCGCTATTGAGCGGATCGATTGGAGCCTGGTGGAGGCCGGTAGAGATCTGTACGCCTCCGGCGTGAAGGCTTTCCTTCGGATCACCTTGCCTCTGTCGCGTCCCGGGATTATTGCCGGATCGATTCTCGTGTTCGTTCCCAGCCTCGGCGCCTACGTGACGCCTGACATACTCGGCGGGGCGAAGACGACGCTGTTGGGGAACTTCATCGTCACCCAGTTTGGTGCGGCGCGCAATTGGCCGTTTGGCTCAGCACTATCCGGGGCAATACTGATCGTGATGCTGCTGGCCACGATCCTGTACTTCCGTACCGGAGGGAGGACGGTATGACGTCACGTCACGCCGCTTCGGGCCGCACGCGGACGGATCGTTGGCTCTCCTTGAACGGCTGGTTCGTATTTGCGTTTCTGTACCTGCCGATCCTGGTGGTCATCGTGTTCTCGTTCTCGGGAGCGGCCAATGTCGGCACGTGGGGCGGGTTTTCCCTCCGTTGGTACCGGCGGTTGGCTGGCAATGAGCAATTGCTGGCCTCGCTCGAGAACTCACTGTGGGTTGCTCTGTATTCAACGATCGTTGCCACTGTGTTTGGTACCGCGGCGGCGCTCGCCCTGGATCGTTACCGACGCTGGGCGAGTCGCGGCACGTTCGATGCCATCCTGTACCTGCCTGTCATCATTCCCGACGTGACGATGGCCGTGATGCTTCTGCTGTGGTTCACCCAGATCGGGTTGCCATTGGGGCGGGCATCGATCATCTTGGCCCATATTGCCTTCAATATCTCGTTCGTGGCGATCGTTGTCCGCGCCAGGTTGGCCCACATGGATTCGTCGATGGAAGAGGCTGCGGCCGATCTCTACGCGACCCGGTGGCAGACCTTCCGCCGTGTGACGTTGCCACTGATCATGCCGGGCGTTCTCGGTGGGGCACTACTCGCCCTGACCCTCTCTTTGGACGATGTCGTGATCACGAGCTTTGTCCAGGGCCCCGGATCGACGACGCTGCCCGTCCATGTCTTCGGGCTCATCAGGCGTTCGGTAACTCCAGAGATCAACGCCGTCTCTACTCTGATGGTGACCGCATCCATGATTCTTGTTTTTTCATCTCTAGCAATACAACGTCGAGGAGAGAACTAGGAGGAATAGATGAAACGTTTACTGATCGTAATGGCTGCCCTCGCCCTGGTGGCAACGGCATGCGGAGGTGGGAGTGACTCCCAGGCTTCGGCCGATGATTGCACGCTTGGCCAGACCGACGGCGATCTCAATCTGTACAACTGGACCGAGTACATCCCGACCGGGTCATTGGCCGAGGAGGCCGAGGTGACCGACCTCATCGCCGCCTTCGAGGACGAGTTCGGCGTGAATGTGGTGCTTACCGAGTACGACTCCAACGAGACGATGCTCGCCCAGATTGACGCCGGTGTGGCCTACGACGTCGTCGTGCCATCGGACTACATGGTGTCGATCATGCGGTCGGATGACCTGCTCGTGAAGCTCAATCCGGACACAGTCCCCAACATGGCAAACATCGCCGACGAATTCACCGCTCTGCCGTATGACCCGGGGAACCTGTACTCCGCTCCGTACCAATGGGGCACCACCGGAATCGGCTACAAGTACGGCGAAATCGATGATGAGAACGGCGTCTCGTGGGGCGTGATCTTCGACCCGGCGATGAATGCCGACAATACGGGCTTCATCTCATTGCTCGACGACGAGCGTGAAACGATGGGGGCAGCCCTCATCTACCTGGGCTACTCCCTCAACACGACGAGTGAAGCTGAGGTCGACGAAGCGGCGGCTCTGATTAAGGCGACCAAGGACCGGATTGCGGCCTTCTCGTCAGCCGGGTACTGGGATCTGCTGACCAGCGGCGAGACGATGGTCTCGCAGGGATGGAATGGCGACTTCCTGGCGGCCTACGACGAGGCGTCGACCGACGAATACGACGCCTACGAGGACTTCGGCTACGCCATCCCGACGGAGGGCGCCGCGGCCTGGGTCGACACGATTGCCGTTCCGGCAACGGTGGAACATCCGTGCACCGCACAGACGTTCATCAACTTCATCCTCGACGCTAAAAACGGCGCGACGCTGACCAACTACAACTACTACGCCAGCCCCAACGCGGCGGCGGAGGAGTTCATTTGGGAAGACATTCTCGAATGGGAAGCCATCTATCCGCCGGATGATGTGGTGCAGAGGCTCGAATTCTTCGAGGATCTCGGCGACTTCGGCACCTATTACGCAGATGCGTATTCAGCTGCCAAGAGCTGAACGCACCCTGAGGCTCGAAGAAGAGGGCCGGTCCCCTGGACCGGCCCTCTGGGAGCCTGGTTGTGCTGTCCGTTTAGGAGTTGACTGCTAGCCACCGGAGGCCATATGCCACGCGACCCCCGCTTCGACGTACTGTTTGAGCCCGTCCAGATAGGTCCGGTCACTGCGCCGAACCGCTTCTATCAGGTGCCCCATTGCACGGGTATGGGGTATCGACGCCCGCAGACCCTCGCAGGCTTGCGTGGGGTAAAAGCTGAGGGCGGCTGGGGCACTGTGTGCACTGAATACTGTTCGATCCATCCTTCGTCAGATGACGAGCCGTTCCCATCTGCTTCGTTGTGGGACGACGAGGATATTCGAGCCCTTGCCCTCACCGTTGACAGCATTCACGCCCACGGCGCCATTGCCGGTGTCGAGCTGTGGCACGGCGGCGCCGCAAGCGCCAACCACTATTCGCGGGAGGCGCCGCTCGGCGTGTCCTCGAGGCCGGCCGGCGTCTACGACCCGGTACAGACCAGGGCGATGGACAAGTTCGACATCAAGCAGCTGAAGAATTGGCACCTCGAAGCCGCTAAGCGGGCCCAACGAGCTGGATTCGACATCGTCTATGTCTATGCCGCCCATTGGTATCTGCTGCGCCAGTTCCTGTTGCCATCAAACCGGCGCAGCGACGAATACGGCGGATCGCTGGAGAATCGAGCCCGTTTGCTCAAAGAGCTGATTATCGAGACCAAAGAGGCCGTGGGCGATACGTGCGCCGTCGCCGTCCGCTTCTCCGCCAGCACCGGGGGAGAGGACGACAACCAGGACACCGCCGAACCCCGGGCGATGATCGAGATGCTGGGCCATCTTCCGGACCTCTGGGACATAACGGTTCACGACTACAGCTACGAGATGGGGACTTCTCGCTTCGTCAAAGAGGCCGGGCTCGAAGCAACGATGTCGTGGGTCAAGAGCGTCACCGATAAGCCGGTCGTCAGCGTTGGGCGGCTCACTTCGCCCGAGACGATGCTTCGTCTGGTTCGCCAGGGCGTTGTCGACCTCGTGGGTGCGGCCCGTCCGTCGATCGCCGATCCGTTCATCCCGCAGAAGATCGCCGAGGGTCGCGAAGACGAGATCCGAGAGTGCATCGGATGCAACATCTGTTACAGCGGGGATCAGACGGGTACCCCGATCCGCTGCACGCAGAACCCGACGATGGGCGAGGAGTGGCGCAGAGGTTGGCATCCGGAGCGGATTCCCGCCAAGGCCTCAGATTCGTCGGTTCTCGTCGTAGGCGGTGGGCCAGCGGGGCTCGAAGCCGCCGTCGCCCTGGGCAAGCGGGGTTACCAAGTCACCCTCGCCGAGGCTCGCACCGAACTCGGCGGCCGTGTTAGTCGCGAATCTTCACTCCCCGGGCTCGCCGAGTGGGCCCGCGTCAGAGACTATCGACTCGTTCAGCTGTCCAAGCTTCCCAACGTCGAGTTCTTTCTCGATAGCGTGGTTGATGAGGCACAAATCCTCGAGTTCGGCGCAGATTATGTGGCTTTGGCAACGGGATCGAAGTGGCGTCATGACGGAATGGGCCGCTGGCTCGAGGACCCAGTCCCCGGCTGGGAGGGCCCCACTGTCCTTACCCCCGACGACATCATGGCCGGCGAGATGCCGACCGGTCCCGTTGTGGTCTACGACGATGACCACTACTACATGGGTGGTGTCATCGCCGAGAAGCTGCAGCGTGCCGGGTGCGAAGTGACCCTGGTGACGCCGGCCAACGAGGTCTCGACGTGGACAACACACACCGATGAGCAGTACCGAATCCAGCAGCGACTACTAGAGCTCGACATCGCGCTCGAGACGGGTATCACGTTGGCCGCAGTGAATGATGACGCCGCAGTCTTGGAGTGTGTCTACACCGGGCGTACCCGCGAGGTTGCGGCAGCCGCGGTCGTGATGACGACTTCCCGGCTTCCCCAGGACGAGCTGTATCACGCCCTCGTCGACCGGATAGCCATTGAGCGGATCGGCGACTGCGATTCGCCCGCCACGATCGCCAGAGCCGTCTACGCCGGACACCGCTACGCCCGCGAGATGGACGGCACGCAGCCGAGGGAGCTTGTGTTCCTCCGCGAGAGATAGGCCGCCAGCAGACTCCTAGCGCAGCAAACGCCACATCCACTGCGCCAGCCTGGACTCGCGGCCGGACCGCGACTCCGACCGGTCGGCGGCTCCCATCACGCGAAGGGCTCCGTTGATTTCGAGCCAGCGAATCGGTTCCGGCTCCCATCGTCGCGATTGGTGGCCGACCCACGGAAGATCTATCCGATTCGACTCGGTGCCGGTGATCAAGTCGGCAAGCGTGCGACCAGCGAGGTTCGATGCTGCGACCCCCTCGCCCACGTAGCCGCCGGCCCAGGCGAGCCCAGTCGCTCGGTTGAGGCCGACTGAAGGGAACCAATCGCGAGGTACGCCGAGAACCCCGCCCCACCGGTGGGTGATCTTGGTCCCTTCGAGGACGGGCAGCAGGTCGACCAGCGTCTCGAAGATGCGGTCGTGGATGCGTGACCGGTGCTCGATCGAAGCGTCGATTCGGGATGCGAAGCCGTAAGGGGCGCCCCTGCCGCCAAATGCAATTCGACCGTCGGCCGTTCTCTGGCCGTAGATGACCATGTGCCGTTCGTCGGCGAAGGTCTGACGGTCCGCCAGCCCAATCTCATTCCACACCGATTCGGGCAGCGGCTCCGTGGCCACCATCAGTGAGTAGAGCGGCGCCAGGGTCCGGGCATGTCCGGCGAGGGAGCCGGTGTAGCCCTCGAGGGCGCGCACGATGATCTCGGCGCGGACGATGCCTCGGTCGGTGACAACCCTTCCCGGCTCGATGCTGGTGACGGCAGTCTGCTCGACAATCGTGCCGCCGGATCGTTCCACCGAGTCGGCAAGACCGCGAACCAGTCGTGCGGGGTCGAGTGCCGCGCTGTGAGCAAAGAACATCCCACCAACGGTGTCGGTTCCTCTTATGTGTCGGCGGGCCTCAGCGGCATCGACGATTCGAAGGTCGTCATCTGAGAGTCCGAAGGCCTGATGCTGGTGGTCGACCTCGCCGCGTTGGCGCGCCAGGTGAGCCGGACCACGGGCGAGTCGAATTGTGCCGCCTTTGGCGAAGTGGCAGTCGATACTCTCACGTTGCGCGACATTGCCCACCTCGTCAACCGTCGCGAACAGCTCGTGCAGGAAACGGCGGGCAGCAGCATTGTCGGTGGCGTCCTCATGTCGATCGGGCCCGGCCGCGATCTCGCCGATGCACCAACCACCGTTGCGGCCCGACGCCCCAAAGCCCACGATCTCCTTTTCGATCACGAGAATCCGCAGAGTCGGGTCCAGTTGGAGCAAGTAATAGGCGGTCCACAGGCCGGTGTAGCCGCCGCCGACAATGGCGACATCGACCGTGGAATCGCCGTCCAGGCTCGGACGGGGGTCGAGTGATCCGGGGAATCCGTCGAGCCATAGTGATCTGTTTCGGTAGTCGACGGTCATGGGATCAACCGCGGGGTGTGGCGGATCCTCACGAATCGAACCCCACTCCGAAACGGTCGAGCAGGCTCAGCCACGGTCCCCGTTTGCCGTCACGACGGTCGGCCCGTTGGATCGCTCTTCTCGTGAGTTGAACCCCCGCCCACCGGACAGGTTCGGGGGGGAAGGGGAGTGGCTTCTTTCGAACCATCTCGAGCTCGGTGAGCTCGGTGGTTCGCCCTTGAACCAAGTCGAGCGCGACCCTGGCACCGAAGCGACTGGCGCCCACCCCCAGTCCTGTGTAACCGGCGACCCAGGCAAGTCGTCCCTGGTGGGAGGTTCCCCACGTCGCGGAGAACTTGGTTGTCGTCGCGATGGGTCCGCCCCAGCGGTGGCTGAACCCGACCCCTTCAAGCTGGGGGAACGTGGCGAAGAAGTGCTCAGCCAACGCGCTGTGGGTTTCCTCACTTTGGTCGTGCTTTGGGTCGAGGCCGTTGCCGTAGTGATAGGTAGCGTCATAGCCGCCCCACAGGATGCGGTCGTCCTCGGTCATGCGGTAGTAGTGGAACTGGTTGGAGACATCCCCGACACCCTCTCGACCCTCCCAGCCAATTGCTGTCAACTGCTGGGCATTCAGCGGCTCGGACATCAGAACGTGGTCGTAAACAGGTATGACGTAGCGGCGCTGGCGCGAAACTGGGTTCGGGTAGGCGTTGGTCGCCATCACCACGCGCTCGGATCGCACCGAGCCCTCTGGGGTGACGACGTTGAGTGCTGTCCCATCACGGCTGATGCCTGTGGCAGGAGAACGTTCGTAGATTCTGGCGCCGAGTGACTCTGCGGCGGTACGCAGTCCCCAGCACAATCGCGCAGGGTCGACCAACGATGTGTCATTGCGACGAACCAATCCGCCGAGGTATGTCGGCGAGTTGACTCGGGAGCGTGTTCCCTGAGCATCGAGGAGTTCCATGTCATTGCCGGCGGCACGATGGGTTGCGAGGCTCTCGGCCAGCTCGTCGAGGTGCCACGCTTCGGTTGCGACGCCGATCTCGTGGGTCCGTCTGAAATCGGCGCTGATTTGGTGCCGCTCGATGGTGGCCTCGATCGCGTCGAGATTGGCACGACCCAGACGGAGCAGCGTCTCGGTAGCGGTGGGCCAATGAGCGAGGCCGTTCTCGAGGCCGTGGGTCAGCGAACTGTCGCAGAAGCCGCCGTTGCGCGAGCTGGCTCCGAAGCCGCACCGATCACTCTCGAGAACGACGACCCGAATCCCAGGTTGGTCCTCGAGGGCCTGGATCGCGGCCCACAGACCGGTGAAGCCTCCTCCAACCACTGTGAGGTCTGCAGTGTCTGGTCTCCGCAACGTAGGCGCCGGCGCCGGAGCGTCGGCCCGGTCACTCCAGAACACCGCAGGTTTGGCACCTGCGAGTGCCCGCTGCGCCCAACTGTTAGTGGCCATCTGTGGTGGTGGCTGCGGCGTCACCGGACATTGCCGATATCGATGACAAGGGTCTGTGGGTCGGTGAACTCTTCGATACTCCCGCGACCCCACCCAGTATCGGTGCCGGCGGCCCCACCGAACGGTTGGAATGTCTCCCAGAAATCGGTCGAATCATTGATCACAACCGTGCCGGAGCGAACCCGATCGGCATACCAGAACGCTCGTTGCAGGCTCGATGTGAATACAGCTGCTTGCAGTCCAAGATGGGTGCGGTTTGCCAGAGCAACGGCGTCGGTGTCACTAGCTACCGACAGAATCGGCAGTACGGGACCGAAAGTCTCCTCGGTAGAGACTGCTGCCGCCTCGGGAACTTGGTCGATGATGGTGAATTCGTAGTAGAGGTCTGTTGGGAATCCTTCGGCTCGATGCCCGCCCGCCACGATGGACGCCCCGCGGTCGGCCGCATCGGCTAGGTGCCGGTCCATTTTGGCGGCCGTGGGTTCGTTGCAGAGCGGACCCAGATTGGTGGCCTCGTCGAATGGATCGCCGAGCTTGACCTGCTTGGCGGCTCGTAGGGCCAGCTCGACAAACTCGTCGTGAACCTCGTCAACCACGATGACTCGCTCCGTAGCGCAGCACACCTGTCCGGCGTTGTAGTGGGCGCCGTACACGGCCAACTCGGCGGCCTTCTCGACATTGGCGTCCGCGGTGACGACTGTGGGCCCGTTGCCGGACATCTCCATTATTGACCGCTTAATGCCCATCTGAGAGATGATGCGTCGACCGGTCTCAGATGAACCAGTGAAACCAATGGCGTCGATACCATCGTGCGCGACCAGCTGTTCCCCGATCTCGGCGCCGCCTGGGATTATCGACACGAGTCCCTTCGGCACACCGGCAGCATCGAAAGCTTCGGCCAACTTGAGCAGGCCCCACGAGGTGAATTCAGGGGGTTTGACGATGACGGCGTTGCCCGTAGCCAACCCGGGTCCGACGTATTCCAGCGGAATCGTGACTGGAAAGTTCCAGGGGGTGATCGCGGCCCAAACGCCGATCGGCCGGTTGAAAGTGAACATCCGTTTATTGCGGTCCGTGGTGGGTATGACCCTGCCTTCGAGTCGCTTGACGTCCTCAGCGGCGTTGATGAAGTACTGGTTCGCCTCGGCGATGTCGTCGATCGACTCGGCGTGATAGGGCTTCCCCTGTTCGAGCGTCTGGATCCGAGCTATTTCGGCGACACTCTCACTGACTGCATCGGCAATCCGGTGCATGAGAGCGGCCCGCTCGAAGGCCGACCAGTGGCGGAATTCGTCCTGAGCCACCCTGGCTGCGGCGACAGCTCGTTCGATGTCGGCGGCGGAGGCCAACGGCACATTGGCGATATGTTCGCCCGTGGCGGGACTGACAAGTTCGTGGAAGGTTTCGCCGGTTCCTTCGGTCCACTCGCCACCGATGTACAGCTTCAGGTTCTCGGCCATGGGTTCCTCACGTCTCTCGAGAGAATCTACTACTGGACTCCTTGCCCATCGAGTCCCGCCCCAGCTACTAGGTTTCTCCCCGCGGAGTGGGGAGTTGCCACGTGTTCAACCGCTCTGAGCGAGATTCCACGCGCTCGTACGGAGGTGGCGCCAAGAACATTCTCCTTCTCCGTCGAACGACGAAGTCGGGCGACGTTTGGGGGAGGTGGGCTGCCCTGCGGGCAGCTTGGGAGGGGGTTGCGGAGGGACCCAGCAGACCGCAGCAAGCTGCAGCGGACATCCAACCGCC
>JAAELU010000749.1 GCA_024226255.1 bacterium
ATTGATCACCGCGTTCTCCTCACGGTCGCTAACACATACCTGTGAGGCTGGCGCGGTGATCACCTATTGGGAAGCACCCTCACAACGGGGCCCCATACACCACGTCCGTGGACGTAACTGCCGGCACCACCGAGATGGCGAATCTCTTGAATCGCCATCGACAGGTGATAGTTGGGCGTGAACGGTTTGGGAGGTCGAAGCAACCCACCCTTGCGCACTTTGAATCCGGCACATTCTTCGAGCCGAACTCGACTGAGGCCTACACACTTCACTCTGATTGGTATGCCGCTGCCCGCGAGAAATGCAACTCTGGCGATGTCCGTGTCTTGGGGGACAAGGTGCCGTTCTACACGCGCGTTTTACCTTGGCTCGAGAGTGAATTCTCCGAGCCCTCGTATGTCTATCTGCTCCGTGACCCGCGATCGGTGGCCAACTCCTACGAGCAAAGGCGACTCGACCCCAACGATCATTGGGATTTGGGTGTGCCGGCGGCGATTACAGGCTGGAACAAATCGGTGCAAGTCGCAAAGGATTTCCTCCGATCCAACGGCCACCAGCGGATGCTCATTCTCGTGTATGAGTGGTTCTACTCGGGTGATCGCCGGCAACTGTCGACCCTGGAACGGTTCCTGGGTGTCGATCCCGACGACGATATCCTCGATCGATACACAAACCAGACAAAAAAGGGCCTCGAGCGTATGGCTAGGGGCTGGCCCTCGATCAACGACCAGGTCGAATCGATCAGTGAGAGGTTCGACTGGGAAACTGCAGAGTTCTTGCGCCTCGCGGCTGCGGAACAACTTTTCACGTTGTCCGAGCCGGAAGACGGCGCTGGATGGGCCGGACCTGATGCATTGAGTCCGCCCGATGACCTCCTCGCCGTCACAGGCACCGCTCTGCGGTCGCGAATCCAGGTGTAGCTTGCCCACTCCCTTGGGATTGGACTCCGCTCTCGATTCGGGCCGTGCTCGGATCTCGCCGAGACATCGGCAGACTCGGCGCTCGAGGCCGCCATCGGACCTGGGAGGTGGCAGTGCGATCGTGTGCGCCCGCCACACCGTCGAGTCGGACCGAACCCCCTGCATATGTCTTGTCAGCCTTGCCTCGCAGAAACCTGCGGACAACGATGCCTGAGGGTCACTCAATCTTCCGCTACGCGGCACAACACCGGGAGCTGTTGGCCGACTACGAAGTCGCCACCTCGTCGCCGCAAGGGAGATTCGCCCGGGGTGCCGCCCGCATCAATGGACGGGAACTGCTGAACGTTGAGGCTCACGGCAAGCACCTGTTCTATCGGTGGCATCGCGCCGAGACCCTGCACATTCATCTCGGGTTGTACGGCAAGTTCCGGCTATTCACCGACCGACCTCCAAAACCCACCCCGGCAACGAGGCTGACGATGGCCGCAAACGGGACCACCGTATACCTGGCCGGCCCAACGGTCTGCGAACTGATTATGCCGTCAAGAGAGGATGAGATCC
>JAAELU010000750.1 GCA_024226255.1 bacterium
ACCAGCCGCAACATCCATGCCGCGATCTACGACAGCCTCCGCATCTGCATGGTGCTCTGAACGAGGCGCTGGCTATCCGGCATCCTGCTCTGGTGACATATGCACACGCTGGGGGAAAGAACTCCCAAGGTCATACCTAGGTTCGCAATCCCGGCTTGACGGGGAACCTGTTGGGATAGCGAGCGCCGCGGTGCCGATATCGGGGACTCGGCGAATTGCATGTTGTGGCTCCGGATTGCT
The DNA here is from genome assembly GCA_024226255.1 of bacterium. GTDB lineage: Bacteria > Actinomycetota > Acidimicrobiia > Spongiisociales > UBA5794 > JAHEJX01. The sequence continues at coordinate 241 of JAAELU010000750.1, forward strand.
GATCTACGCTGCCGGGTGGTCTGTTCGGACGCAGCGGTGTCTGTGACGTTGATGTCGGCGTCGAGAGCAGGCAAGGCCCTAGAAACGCGAGCGCATCCACGGCCACCGAAGTAGTCGCTGACCATCGACAGTGCCGCGCTCCAATGTCGAGCCAACCCTGACAAAGCGATCGGGGGCCGAGTGGCCCTAGGTGCAGGGCACGTTTGGCCCTGGGAGATGGGGGTCCGCGCGTATATTGTCTGCCGCATAGACCGCGGGCTGGGACGAGCCTGCACCATACGAAGGGGACGACTGTATGAGGACCGGTCGCTATTCACGCATTTTCTTGCCGTGGGTCTTTGCTCTCTTGGTGGTGTTTCTTGCACCAATCGGAGCGACTGCGGCGGAAGTGCCGGCAGGCCATGCTCAAGGAACCGTGACGACAACCGATCGGGACGGTTCTGTCATGGTCCGGGAGGCGAGTATCTGGACGACACCGACTGGCGAGTACCTCGTCACCGTTTCCGATGACTATCTCGTCGATGAGGTGTACTACGACGGGCAAGGGAAGCAATTCGCGACGATTACAGACGCACAGGGCTTCGTTTCATCATTCACAGAAGATGGTTCGAGGCACTACCTGATCCACGGCCTCGACACCGCAGAAGTGACGGAAACGGTGCAGGGCATTCCCACATCTTGGCGTCTCGACCAGAACAACGGTGTGTCAGTCGTCGTCGAGCTGACCCACGAGGAAGTCAAGGTGAGCGCGGCCGAGAGCGCCATTGCAGGCCGCAAGACGGCTCGCTCCGCATCTCGGCTCGCGGCAGCTGACCTCGTTGACGACCTTCAGTTCATCAAAGCGAGTGGTGGCCACGCGACGACTATGTGGCAGTACATGGTGACTCCTTTCGGCAGTTGTGTCCGAGCGTATAACTACCGCAATAACTCGTCGGGATACTTCGTAGCGTCTTCAACGTCGAAGAACCTGACAACCTGCAAATACGTCGGGACATCACTGTGGGCTTCGAAAATGGCGGGAGGTGGCTCCTGTGGAGCACCGTGGGTGGCTGCAAGCGGGACGTCGTACTCCCATGCCGAGAAGTCAGTGACCAACAAATTTCCCCTTGCTGGTCCCCCCAGCAATCGCATGTGTTCAAACCACTGGGCCTATAGCTACGACTGGATCCTCGTGCTCCCCTACGCTGGTTACAACGCCTCCATTGTGGGATAAGCGCGCCTTGCGAGAGTGGATGATCCCGGTCGCCGTGGCGGCGATCGGGATCCTGCTGGCTTCCTGCTCCGGCTCCGGGGTCTCATCCTCGATTGCCGCCTCTGAATCCGAGCCGACCGGGCCGATGTCAGTGATTGGTATCAACGAAACGGGCATGACGGACCTGACGGAGGAAGAGTGGGCAGATCTGGGTCGGATTGGCTGCGCCCGGCAAGCGTGGCAACACGCTCAGGCCACGGCAGTAGCTGCGGAATTCGCAGCCGCCCGCGGTTTACCTGACGAGGTCGACACCGAGGCGCTAGCCAGGACTGTCTGGATCTTGACCGTCACAACATGCCGGGCTGACGTACCGGTCGCCGTTCTCGAGATTGGTCCGCCGTGATCCAGTTCAGGGTTGGGTGGAGCGAGCGATTCCGGAACAGCGACTGATGCGACGCCTACTCTGGTCATATCGAAGCAAGGAGGGAGAGGACTGTTGAGGCTCCAGACAGGTGCTTTGGTTGCTGCTGCATTGACGCTCGGGCTTGCTGCCGCGGCGTGCGGGGCAGCCGAGGGCTCAGGCCGGATCGTCACGGAGACCCGCGACCTCAGCGGTTTCGACAGCGTTGCGGTCAGTGATGGTTTGGTTGTGCATCTCAGTGTTGGGTCAGGGCCGAGCAGTTCAATCGTCGTTCGCTATGACGACAACGTCATCGACAACATCATTACCCGTCTCGAGGGCAGCACTCTGATCGTCGAGTTGGTGGGCGACAACAACCTGACCGGAAATCTTGAGCGAGCCATAGATGTCTCAGTACCGCGCTTGGACATTCTCAGGGCCAGCTCTGGATCGATCGTCGTGGCTGAGGGCTTGATCGGTACTTATACGATACGAGCGACCAGCGGAGCGTCGATCGATGCTACCAAGCTGCTGGCCCTCCAGGTCGACATTGAGGCTCTAGGGGGCTCGATGGTCTCCCTGCATGCTTCGTCTGCGGCCATCGGAGCGGCTAGCGGCGGCGCCACCGTTTCGATCGCCGGGAAGCCGCCCCGGATCTCGATTGACACCAGCGACGGCGCCTCTGTCGACAGCTAGCGGCGCTGGGGATGGACCGTCGACCTTCAGGGCACAGTCGGCGCCGCGTCGGCCCTATGCGTGGTCGCTGCCGTGATCGGCGTTGGCCGGCCACTCCAATCCGTTCAGATCCGGCAATCTGCGCACAAGCGGACCAACAATCACCTCCTGCTTTCGTGGCGGCTGGAACGACTGGGCGGCGGTCGGTCAGGCACCTTGGCTCACGCCGCCAATCCGCGACCGACCATTAGTCTTGAGGCGGGGCAAGTCCAATATTTTGTAGAGGCGAGGCTATGGAACTCCATACACTTCTTGAGAAAGCGATCGACCTAGAGCGGCCGATCCGATACAAATACGAAAGCAACGATGGGAGCGACGGGGAGCGGGTCGGCAGCCCTCATGCCCTGTACGCCCACCCCACGACGCGCAAGGTCGCATGCGACATTCATCAACACAGCGGGGCCTCTGACACCGGAAATGTTGTTCCCTTCAAGCCATTCCTTTTGGAGAAGATGTCGGCTGTGGAAATCATCGAGGAAGGAGAGTTCAAGCGATCCGAGCTCTACGAGTTCGATGCCCCAAGATACGTCAACGCCGTTGCGAAGCTCCCTTGATGGACGAACTCCACCAGCTGCTGATCGAGGCCAACGGTGTCCAGCTTCGCTGGAATGTCTCTGGTGTAGACGCGTCTGGGGCCATCGACCCGCTGAACTTTGCCGTCCGCCTCTTCACAGTTGACTTCGCGAAAGGAGAGGGCGGCTTCGACGCTCCCTTGCGGTCTCAGGAGATCACGAAACTACATGCTTTCTTGTCGCCGTTCGTGGAACGACTGGGAACGACAGGCGAAGGCAGCGGGCTTAGAGTCGTGGATTCAGCGGCTTCGATCGATGCCGCTGAGCTCTTGGATGCGCTGACGGGCTACGACAAGAGCGAAATCCTGAAAGCCGTCAAGACCCATCTTGGTAGCGACATCACGGATACTGACGTACAGATGCTCGTCGACCGTCGATCAACGCTGGATCATTTTGAGCGACTACTCGCGGACCCTGACTTCTTCAACAGCGAGCAGGAGCGACTTGGCCTCAGCGGGCCCGAGGCTGTATGGCAACGTTTCTTCGAAACCCACCAATGGATCTTCGGTTATGGCCTGACCCTCGTGTCGTGCGACTCGATTGGCACCGAGAAACTTGAGGTCATCACGACAGGCGCCAATGTTTTCACGGGCGGCGGGAAGCGAATCGACGCTGCTATGCGCACTCGCGGATTTATCCAGAGTCTGCTGTTTGCAGAGATCAAACGCCACGACACAGACCTTCTCACGAAGCAACCGTACCGAGAGCCCGACGTGTACCAGGTCTCAAAGGAATTGAGTGGTGCCGTTGCCCAGGTGCAGAAGACAGCGCACAAAGCAATCAAAGACCTCCAAGACTTACATCGACAAAGTAACCCATCCGGGGACTTCGAATTTGAGGTATCGACAATTGCCCCTCGCCAGATCGTGGTCGTCGGCCATCTGCGGGAACTTGCTCCCGACGGCGCGATCAACACCGAGAAAATGACCAGCTTCGAACTCTTCAGGCGAACCCAAGTCGGCGTCGACATCCTGACGTTTGATGAGGTGTTTGAGCGGGCGAAGTTCATCGTCGAATCGGGCGAGTGACACTGCGAGGTGGTTGTCGACCGACAGGTAGAGCCGGGCAGTGCCATCGGGCAGACCGGGGGCTTCTTCTTTACTTGAGTATGCAACGAAACTGGTCACGTTGTTGATGCGGTTTTTGGTGGCGGCCCGCCCCGCTGTTCGCCTCGCCAGTTTCGTGTTCGTGGGGTTGTCTGGGCCGCAGCGCCGAAGGGCCGCCGCCGTCCACGAATCGTGGCTACGGGTTTTGTGTCAGTGGTGGTTGGTAGCTTGGCGAGTACCCGCTACTGCGAAACAAACATGAATTTCGGGCAGCCCCCCCGGTGATTGGGAGTTAAAGACTCCTGGGGACTTCGGTGATAGGTGTCGTGCAGTAGGACACCGCAGCATCGGGGTGTATTAACTAAACACATCGCCAGAGGCGCCGGGCTTGCAACAAGTTCGGCGTTTGTGTTTGGAGGCGGTGATGGCGGGCAGTTGGGGACTCTCCCTGTATCCCGATGCTGGTGAGGCTGGCGGGTCGTTCCGGAGTGCGGCAGGTTCTCGTCGAGACGGTGGCGGCAGCTGGGCGCCTGATCCGGGGCGTGCTGCTGAGGAGGCTGCTCGGCGTGCTCGGAGCAAGGTGCGGCGCTATTGCGCTGCGAACGGTCTGAATCGTTTTGGGACGCTGACGTATCGGGGCGAGGGTGAGCATGATCCGGTGGTGGTGCGTGGCGATATCCGGCGGTTCTTCAAGGGTCTGCGACGTGGTTTGGGTGGGGAGGCGTTCCCGTATCTGTGGGTGCCCGAACTCCACAAGTCGGGTCACGGGTGGCATGTCCATTTCGTTGTCGGTCAGTTCATTCGGCGGGGGCTGATCGAGTCGGCTTGGGGTCGCGGGTTCGTTCACATCAAACTGATCGGTGACCTTCCGGTGGGATCAGGTGTGCGCCAGGAGGCCCGGGTCGCCGCTGGGTATGCGTCGAAGTATCTGAGCAAAGACATCGGTGCCACGGCTGGGTTCAACCGCTACGACTGCGCTCAAGGATTCCAACCCAAATCGGAGCCGATCATCGCCCCCACGCTGGAAGAGGCGATCGCCGCCGCGTCGGATCGAATGGGTGCCCAACCCGAGGTCGTGTTTCGTCCCGATCAGGTCGACGGCTTCTCGGGGCCACCAACGGTGTGGTTGTCGTGGCACTGAACCGGGTCGATCTCGAGGTGGTGCGCCGATGGGTTGAGGAGTCGTGTGCTGCTCAGGGCGTGGTGGTGAAGGTCGCTGAACCTGAGGCGGTGGAGAGGGCTGCGGCGCTCCTCCAGGAGGGCCGCAGCCCCCGCCGGCCAAGAGAGCAAGCGGCAGACGCCTAGAGCCGCCAGATCGGAGCGAACCGTTGCGGGTCGAAGCCTCGGCCAGGAACCGCCGGGTTGACCACCACATGATCGACCAGCACCTTGACGATGGCCTGCTGTCGTGACAGTGGCAGATCAGCCCAGGCGGAGCGCAACAGTTTGGTGTTACCGGCGTAATCGTCGATCGCTGTTGTCGGTGAGATGCGAGCCAATCGCCGGCGGCCCTGCTCGATACGCTTATTGATCGGGTCTCGGGCACTCATCCACTCGGACCGGCTAATGACCTTGTTGGCCCAGTCGTCGGCGAGCTCGTCAAGCATTGCCTGATCCGCCGCCACCTGGTCGTGGAGTTCGGACAACTCGCTCTGCTGGGCTCGGGTGTCTTTGAGCGTTGCTGCCAACTCAGGTGAGTCCAATCGATACAGCACCGCCTCGACAACGAACTGTTCCAACGGGTCCGCTGTTGCTGACATACGCCCGCAGCCACCCAACCCAGGATCACCCGGACACACATACCGGCGGCCCCTGGTACTCGGCCGGGCCTTCATTGCCGCCCCACAACGACCGCAACGCAACAAACCCCCAGTCAGGAGGTAGCGCCGTGGTGGGCGCCCTGTACTGCGGTTACGGGCACTCAGTTTGCGGCGCAGCCGGTCAGACTCCTCCGGCGTGATGATCCCTGGCCACACCGCGGTGTAGAACTCCCCGGCCCGCTCCCTGCGACCCGATATCCGGGGCCACATCAACACCCTCTTGATGCCCCCAGAGTTCCACTCGTTGCCCTTAGCGGTGCGGATACCCCGACTGTTGAGATCAACAGCCACCGAACGCAGCGAGTCACCCGCCAACACCCGGTTGGCCATCTCCCGTATCACCGCAGCCTCGGTCGGGTTGATGGTCAACTTGTCGGCCTCATACCCGAACGGGCGGTTACCGCCACCAGCGACCTTGCCAGCAGCGGCGAGTTCAGCAGCCTTGCGTTTGCCCCGGGCGCTGTTGTCGTCGGAGTCTTTGCGTGCAATGGCACCCACGATTCGAGCGATGCTACGACCAGCCGATGTAGACAGATCAAAGTCGCCAGCGGTGACTGTCTCGATGCGGATGTTGCCGACACCTTCGACGAGGTCGATCAGCTCCTCCAACTCCTTAGGGTGTCGGTGGAGGCGGTCGGGATGCCACACCAGTATCCCGTCGATCACGCCATTCTTGATGTTGTCGAGCATCCGGCGGTACTCCGGGCGCTTCTTACCCGACCACGCTGACACATCGTTGTCGACATACTCGTCGGCCACGGTCCACCCCAGCCGGTCCGCAAGAGATCGACAGTCATCGATCTGACGCTGCACACCCAAGCGAGTCCCGTCCGGGTCAGAAGAGATACGTGCGTAAATACCGGCGGTCACCATCAGGGTGTGACCTTAGCAGTCCGTACCCTGGCGCACCGGACGGTTGGCGGCGCGAGGTCGCGAGACTCAGGATACGCACTCCCTGCCGGTTCCAGAGCACCCGTGCGTGCGCGAGATCGTTCCTGGCGCTGACTGATCTGGGCGGGCCGCTGGCCGCAACGTACGTAG
>JAAELU010000751.1 GCA_024226255.1 bacterium
CAGACGCCGGAGCGCTGGTTGTGGCCACAGCCGGTGGGCTCGCCGGAGCGTTGGCCCGCATCGCGTTGATTGTTGCCGAGGCATCGGTGACCGGACAGTGGCATCGGCTGAAGGTGTGTTCCAACGACGGCTGTCAGTGGGTCTTCTGGGACAGCTCTCGGAACCGGGCTGGGCGCTGGTGCACGATGTCGCTTTGTGGCAACCAGTCGAAGGTTCGAGCCCACCGTCGACGCGCCTCCCTGTGAAACCGTGGCTCACCATTGCTGGGATCGGGGCGGCCATCGGTTCGTACGGTTTCGCTTTCGGAGTGTTGGCGGCGACAAGTGGGCTTGGCTGGGTCGCCGTTCTGGTCATGTCGACGTTGGTCTACGGCGGTGGTGCGCAAGCCGCATTCGTGGGCGCGCTCGCTATAGGGACACCGGCCACTGCGCTGGTATCGGGTGTGCTCGTGAACCTCCGTCTCGGAATCTATGGCACCATCGCCAATCGGATCCTCGCGGCCGAATCACTCCCACGCCGATTGGTTGGAGTGCACCTGGCCAGCGACGAGACCATCGCCTTGACCGCCGGCGCGGAACCAGAAGCCAGGACCTCGACCTACTGGCTCAGCGGCGTTGTCTTCTTCGTCATCTGGGCCACCACCACCCTCGCTGGAGTGCTTGCCGGTGATGCCATTGGCGATCCTGAAACACTGGGTCTAGACGCCGCGTTCCCCTCCGTGTTCGTCGCCCTCCTCCTGCCGATGCTCAACGCGCCGGCCACCAGACTGGCGGCTGCGGCCGCGGCCGTCGTCACACTGGTGGTCACCCCCCATGTCGCGGCTGGTCTACCGATACTCGCCGCCGCCGGTACCGCTCTCGTGGCCGCCGCTCTCCTGGGAAGAGCTTCCAAGCGGTGACTGTGGCCATGGCCATCGCCCTCCTCGCTGCCGTCTCCTATGCGCTTCGCGCCGGTGGACTGCTCCTCCGAGATGACAATGCAGTAATCGACCGATACGCCGGTCCTCTGACCGCCGGGATCCTGGCCAGCCTCATCGTGAGCAACAGCCTCACCGCCGGCACCGACCTCACCATCGACGCACGCCTCGTCGGGGTCGCCGTCGCCACCATCGCCGCCCTCGCCCGCCTACCACTCGCCCTCACTCTCATTCTCGCCGTGGCCGCAACTGCACTCACCAGACTCCTCACCTAGCCGCCAGACAACCGCTCGACAACAATCGCTGGCGCCCAGCGCCTGACCAGATCCGACAGGCAGAATGGGGCAATGGACGATCTGTCTGTTGAGAAGTTCGTGGCCCTTGAAACCGCCGTCTGGCGTACGCTGGCAACCGGCGACTCCGAAGCAGACCGCCAGCTGCTGACGGAGGACTTCCTGGGCGTCTACCCAACCGGCTTCGCCTCCAGGACTGAGCACGTCGCCCAACTCGCTGACGGACCGACGATGGAGTCGTACGAGATCTCGGATGCCCGTCTCCTCGTCATCACCCCTGCGGCAGTCATGATCTCCTACCGTGCCGAGTTCCGACGCCGCGACTCGAGCCGAGCCTCACAAGCCGAGGTGATGTTCGTGAGCTCGCTGTGGTGCGAACGCGACGGACAATGGCTCAACGTCTTCAGCCAAGACACCCCGGGACCTCCGAGATAGGGGTTGGACACCCGCTCAAACCAATCCCCCGGGCGCCAAGACGACGCGCCACCCCATCGAGGAACCACGGTCCGACGATCCCGTCCCACACCACCACATAGCCAGAACTGGCGTAGGCGGCGGCAGCATCGGTTGCGACGTCCATCACCGCCTCGTTCTGCGAGTGCGCTTCCGGGAGGTGAGGGCCAACGAACCCGGTCCGGATCGGCTAGGCCGGTCCGGGAGCGGGCGCCCGAGCTCCGCTCCCGGAAGGCAAGCTGTAGCCGACCCATCGGGAGGATACG
>JAAELU010000752.1 GCA_024226255.1 bacterium
GACGCCGGCCTATTTCCCTACCGTGACATCGATCAAGCGGCGCAACTGACGGAAACGGGCGCGGCCGAGCTGTTTGACTTCCGCTCGGGCAGCAACATCCAACACAGTACGGTCGCGCTGCTACGGCAGTCGGTCTACAGTCGGCTGGCCGGTTACGAGGATACGAACGACGCTGAGCGACTGAGCGTCGACCCGGTGATGCGTCACGTCGTGGGCGGTCGAGCCGTGGTGCGCAACGCCGCGTCCACCAGCCAGGTCGCTCGCTTTGAGACGGAGGTGCTCACCGACCCGGACAACCTCACCGCCCTGATCGCAATACCTGGCCAATGGGTGGACCGCGTCCGCCAACGTCGCCCCCTCAAGAAGCTGATCCTCGATATGGACAGCTCGGTGAGCCCGACCCACGGCCAGCAGGAAGGCTCGAGGTACAATGGGCACTTCGGCTGCACGTGCTATCACCCGTTGTTCTTGTTCAACCAAGACGGCAATGTGGAGCGGGCCATGCTGCGTCATGGCAATGTCGCCAGCGCCGACGACTGGCGGGCGGTGTTGTTACCGGTGATCGAGCGCTATCGCGAGGTAGATGTGCCCAAGTACTTTCGCGGCGATGCGGCGTTCGCCATCCCGCGGCTCTACGATCTGCTCGAATCCGAGGGCTACGAGTACGCAATCCGGCTCAAGGCGAACAGAGTGTTACAGCGCCAGATTGATCATCTGCTCAAGCGCCCGGTGGGTCGACCGCCGAAGAAGCCGCGACGCCTCTACCACAGCTTCGAGTACCGAGCCCAATCCTGGGAC
>JAAELU010000753.1 GCA_024226255.1 bacterium
CTGAGCCCTGGTCACATGAACGTCTCCGCAACCCCCGGGGACGACAACCGCAGAGCCCGTCTACAACGACAGCTCAGCACGTACCAGCCACGCCCTGATGAATCCGCCGCGCTCGCAGCAATGCTCGATCTCGTGGCGACACCGCTCGAGCCATGTTCTCGCAACCACTTTGACCCGGGCCACTTCACGGTCGGTGCATTTGTCGTGACCGACGGCCACATGCTGCTGGTTCATCACCGCCGCATGGGGATCTGGTTGGAGCCGGGCGGCCACGTTGATCCCGAAGACATCACGCTCGAGGCGGCGGCCGCCCGTGAGCTGCTCGAGGAGACTGGGATCACTGGTCAACTCATCGGCGACGGCATCTTTGATATCGATAAGCACCCAATCCCGGCCGGACGGGGTGAGCCGCCTCACTATCACTTCAACATTGGGTTTCTATTCGATGCGCCGATGCTGGAGCCGGTTGGCGAGGCAGAAGAGGTCCACGACGTACGGTGGGTGCCGCTCGACGAAGTTGGCGCTCTGAACACCGACGCCGCCATGTTGCGGGCAGTCGGCAAACTGCAGTCGCGTTAGTCCTGGGCCGGCGGCGCTAACGGCGGTAGATCGTTACGTTGCCGTCTTCAGTGCGCATCATGATCGTGCTCTGGGCGCCGTCGATCTCATCGACCTTGACATCGATATTGCCCTTGCCAGTCGTGGCGTCAACGCCGTAGCCGCCGTCGGGGACCTGGGCAGTCACGTTGCCGGAACCGGAGGTGACAACGAGGCTGTTGAACGCCTCGGTGAGCGTCACGTCGAGGTTCCCGTCGCCGGTGTGGAATGTAGCGTCGGTCGAAACGAGCCTGGCTCCCAAAAGATCGCCTTCCGCGATGTCCACGGCGATGGGTCCGGTGATGCCGTTGAGCACAATGTTGCTGGCAGCTCCAGTGATGGCCACCGTTGAATTCATATCCACGACGGTGATGCCCCCGTCGGCTGAGCTGATGGTTAGATCGGCGGTGCCGGGTACCTCGATTGTGAGGTTCACCTCGCAGTCGGTGCGATCACCGCACGCATCATCGATGATGAGTTCGTCGCCGACGAGTTCGGCACTCCACTGCGGTTCCTCCCCGGAGGCCGAAACCTCGGCAGTGACAGCAATGCCGGAGTCGCCGGCCGTGACACTGACGTTGCCCGTCCCGCTGGTGACTGTGACTGACGTGGGTGTGCCCGAGAGCTCGACCCCTGATTCGCCGGTTGAAGAGCAGGCCCCGAGTACGAGAGCCGAAAGGGCTATGAAGATGGCAAGGCGACGGACGTTCAATTCTCGCTCCGGGCAGTTCGGTGGCATTGGTTGCGCTCCAAGCCTACTGCCACTGTTTAGGCGAGGGGTCTCAACGACGTCTGGGGGATCGACCGCAGTGGCTCTATGCTCTTGGCGCGCCGTGTGGCGCCGAATGTACCCCTCGCCGCGAGATAGGTTGCCGTGTGGCCGAAGCACTCAAACGTCTTTTGCAGACCGTTCGGTTCGAGCGGGATGCCTTCGTCTGGATGGACTTCAATGATCGAGCAACCGGTGACGCGTTCGTCTTCGTAGGTGTCACGAGACTCTTGATCTTGCTTGGGATGGCGTGGCGGATCATCGGATTTGTTGGTCCAATTGCCGGCTTCGAGATCTTGGTCCAGGCAACAATCAACGCTCTGATCTTCTGGCTGATGTACTCGGGCATCGCCTTCGCTGCCACCAAATACCTTTTTCAGGGCTCCGGCAGCTACGCCGTCTTCTTGCGGATCACCGGCTTCGCGTACCCGACCCTGCTTCTGGTGATCTTCACCGACCGACTTGGCTTGAGCGCAACGGCTGCCCTCGTCGCGGGCAGCGTGTGGTTCCTGGCGATCGTCACCATGGGAGTGAAATACGAGGGTGACCTTCCCACCGAGAGGGCAGCTCTCGTGGCAGTCGCTGGGTTGGTGGGATGGATCATCGTTTCTGCCATCTTTGGCCGCGGAATCATCTAGTCCGGGCGTGTGATGGGCAACTATCGACTGGATGTGGCCTACAAGGGAACGGGATTCCATGGTTACGCCACTCAGCCCAACGTGCGCACGGTCCAGGACGTCCTCGAGGCTGCCATTGAGCTGGTGATAGGTCCGATCAAAACCGAGGTCGCCGGCCGTACAGATAAGGGAGTACATGCCACAGGGCAAGTGGTGAGCTTCCGGGCCGACGTCGAGGTCGACTGCGCCAGGCTGCAGCGCTCGCTGAATGCACGCCTGGGTCGAGAGATTTCGGTACTCGCCCTCGCGCCGGCACCCGCCGACTTCCACGCCAGATTCTCGGCGACCGGACGTGCCTATCGCTACCTGGTCCTGAACCGCAATGCTCCTGACCCCTTCCTCGCCGAGACGAGCTGGCATTTCACCACGCCGCTGGACCTCGACGCTATGAACGCCGCTTGTGAGGTCTTGGTTGGCATGCACGACTTTGCCTCCTTCTGCCGGGCGGCACCGGGACGGAGCACCGAACGGTCCTTGCGCACGATCGAATGGAGCCAACTGCCCGGAGGAGTCAAAGAGCTGTATATCGCCGCCAGCTCCTTCTGCCACCAGATGGTGCGATCTATCGTCGCGGTTTCCGTAGACGTTGGCCGCGGCTACATCGAGGTGGGGGACATGGCAGAGATTCTGGCGGCGCAGGATCGTGGCACAACATCTGGCGCCGCCCCCGCCAGAGGGCTGACCCTCGTAGAAGTGGAATACGAGTGAGGACAGATGTGAGATGTGAGATGTGAGGAAGAACGTCGAAGAAGTCATCGGGACTCCATTCGCCATACACGATACGTAGTCCGTAGCACGACGTGAGCTGCTCGATCGCAAACCGGTTCGCCCTGCGAGCAACCACGCCTCCAGTGGCGCTAGGTTTGCTAGATGACCTCATTACTCGTCAAGAATGCATCCGTACTGGCCACGATGGACGACGTCGGCACCGAAATAGTCGATGGTGGCCTGTACGCGGTCGATGGTTTCATCGAGCAGATCGGGCCCACGTTGGACCTACCGGCGACAGCCGACGAAGTGCTCGATCTCAAGGGCCACGTTGTCATCCCGGGTCTGATCAACACGCATCATCACCTGTACCAAACGCTGACTAGGGCGCTACCCGGTGCCCAGGATGCCGGCCTGTTCGACTGGCTCAAGACTCTGTATCCAGTCTGGGCACGCCTGACGCCCGACCACATCAGGGCATCAACGAGGACCGGCCTCGCCGAACTGGCTCTCAGCGGCTGCACGACAGTGGCCGACCACCTCTATCTGTTTCCCAATGGCTCAAAGCTCGACGACGAGTTCGAGGCGGCAGCAGAGATTGGGCTGCGGATTCATGCGTCACGCGGCTCGATGAGTCGAGGTGAAAGCGATGGTGGCCTTCCGCCCGACAGCGTCGTCCAGAGCGAGTCGGTCATTCTCGATGACACTGCTCGCGTAGCGGCGGCCTACGACGATCCGTCACCGGGCTCGATGGCCCGCGTGGTGGCGGCGCCATGTTCTCCGTTTTCCGTCAGCGCCGACCTGATGGAGCAGTCGGCCGTGCAGGCCCGAGAACTGGGCCTGCACATGCACACCCATCTCGCTGAGACGATGGACGAAGAGGACTACTGCCTCGAGATCTACGGCAAGCGACCTCTTCAGCTGATGATCGATTTGGGATGGGAGGGGCCCGACGTCTGGTTCGCCCACTCGATCTTCATGAATTCTGAGGAAGTCGCTGCAATGGCGGCGGCACGAACCGGCGTAGCTCACTGTCCGAGTTCCAACATGCGCCTCGCCTCCGGCATCGCACCGGTGCGCCGGTACCTGGCGGCGGGAGTCCCCCTCAGCCTCGGGGTCGATGGATCAGCGTCGAACGATGGGAATCACATGATCGGTGAGGCTCGGCAGGCAATGCTGCTTGCCAGGCTCGACGCCGCACCGTCTCTGCGCGGCGGTGATATCCTCACCGCCCGGCAGGCGCTTCGAATCGCCACCAGGGGAGGGGCCGACGTCTTGGGCCGGCCCGATCTCGGTTCGCTCGAACCAGGCAAGGCTGCCGACTTCTGTGCGGTTTCAATGAATCGCCTCGAATATGCCGGGGCCCAGTCCGATCCGGTCGCGGCTCTGCTGTTTGCCGCTCCGACCAGGGTCGACTACACCTACGTTCACGGAAAAGCGGTTGTCGCCGGAGGCGAATTGGTTACGGCAGACGTGTCCGAGATCGTGCGAGAGCACAACAGGTTGGCGGTTGGGCTGCTGGCATAAAGGCGTATCAAGTAGCCAGTATCACGTATCACAACCGACATTCTGCACGTGATACGTGCTACTTGATACTTGCTGCGCCCGTCCGTTTTGGCCTCCACGAGGCCTTCGGCCTACAATCCTCATCGCACCCCGCGCTATGCGGGGTATCTCTTGTGTCCACAAACAGCAGCCCA
>JAAELU010000754.1 GCA_024226255.1 bacterium
CACAAAGCCCGTGGTGGCGGTGGGACGTTTTACCTCACCGGACATGATGGCGCACATGGTGCACCGGGGCGTGCAGGATTTCATCGGCGCCGCCCGCCCCTCGATCGCTGACCCGTTCCTGCCGCTGAAGATCGAGCAGGGCCGTATCGATGATATTCGCGAATGCATCGGCTGCAACATCTGCTATGCCCACAACTCGCTGGGCGTCCCCATCCGTTGCACCCAGAATCCCACCATGGGCGAAGAATGGCGACTCGGCTGGCATCCCGAACGTGTGACACCCGCTCTCGCGGCGCAAACCGCGCTGGTAGTCGGAGCCGGCCCTTCCGGTCTCGAAGCTGCCCGGGTATTGGGTGAGAGGGGTTTTAAGGTGATTGTCGCCGAGCAGGCGCGTGAATCGGGCGGCAGGGTACGCCGTGAAACAGTCCTTCCGGGACTGGGCGAGTGGGCGCGGGTGCGGGACTGGCGGCTCACACAGATCGAAAAGCATTCCAACATCGTGATTTACCCTGAAAGCAGAATGAACGCACGGGATGTGCTGGAGGTCGGTGCGGACCATGTGTTGATCGCCACCGGGTCGAAGTGGACCACCGACGGCATCGGCCGGCATCGAAGCCTGGCATTCGAGTGCTCGACCCAGGCCGTGATCGTGAGCGCCGAAACGATTCTCGACGGAACTTGTCCCGACGGCCGGATTCTTGTCTACGATGACGATCATCACTATCTCGGTCCGGTAATGGCCCTGCATTTGTGCAGACAGGGATGTAATGTGGTGATGGCCACTCCCCAGGGGCGTATCTCCCAGTGGGGAATGTATACGGATGAACAGCACGCGACCGTTACGCAGTTGATC
>JAAELU010000755.1 GCA_024226255.1 bacterium
GATTTGCCGACGTTGGGGCGGCCGAGCACAGCGACCACAGGAAGCCGGCTCATGCTGCCACCGCCCGGACAAGCGCCTCGGCTGACGGAGCAACGGCCACTAGCGGCGCGCCGGCCACGGCGGCCACGGCGGCGAGAGGCATGTCGTCTAGAAACACGTCGCCTTTCAGCGCCACGTCTGCCAGCACGTAGAGGCCCGCTGGTTCCTGGTCTTGGCGCAAGGCCTTCGAGACGTCCGCCCCCACCAGCAGTCCGGCAACAGCCACGTTGCCACCAAAGAAGTCGTTGGGTACCTCGAGGACCCGGATCTGCCTTCGGGCCAGCGCCTCAATGCGAGCCAGAATCGGGTTCAAGGCCTGTGCCCCGTAAACTCCGGTGACAATCACCGCCGGACCGGGCGCCGACCTCGACGAGGACGGCTCAGTCACGCTGGGGGCGCGGTACCCGGTGGCCGGGGCGGCGGGAATGGTCCGCCACTCGCCGGTGATCTCGGGACCGTCCGTATTGGTTCCCGACTCGAGTCGCGACAGTTCGTCGTAGAAGGCGCGGATCATGCCGATGCCGTTTTCGTGTTGTGAGAACCCTTCGTAGGCCGAAGCCACCGGGACCTGGCGGCCGGCAACGAGGTAGAGCTCATCGGAGGCTTGGAACAGACTCCGACCGATCTGCTCGCGGGCAGTGGCTTGCCAGTTCTCGATGATGTCGAGGTCGGCGGCGGCTTCCGTCGCGGTGTGGGGACGCAGAGACGTCCCCGTGGCGTACCGGGATACGCCCAGCGGGACGATTCCCACCGAAGCGATCGATCCATATCGGGCCACGATCTCGGCACAGGTGCGATCGAGAACCTCACCCGCATTGACGTCGGGACACAGCACAATCTGCCCATGAACCTCGACGTCATGAGCCAGCAGGCCGCGGAGCCACCGCAGGCTGGTAGCGCCGCGCGGGTTACGCAACATCTGAGCCCGCACCTCTGGGTCGGTGGAGTGGATCGACACGTAGAGCGGACCCAGCTTCTCTTCAACGACTCGAGCTAGATCGAGTTCGGTGAATCGGGTAAGCGTTGTGAAGTTGCCATAGAGGAACGACAATCGATAGTCATCGTCCTTGAGATACAACGACTGCCTCATCCCGGGCGGCAGCTGGTAGATGAAACAGAACTCGCAGTGGTTGTCACAAGTCTGCACCCGATCGAAGATCGACTTGCTGAGGCGTATGCCCAGGGGCTCCCCCGGACGTTTGCTGATCTCGACGCGAACTGAGGCGCCCCGTCGCACCACGTCAACGTCGAGGTCGGGATCGTCGACGAGCTGCTGGTACTCGATGACGTCGGTGGGCGCGACACCATTGACCGCCACCAGCTCATCGCCAGTGGTCAGCCCTGCTGCAGCCGCGGGTGAACCGGGCTCGACTTCGAGGATCGTCGGGTACGACATGAGTCCGGAATTGTAACGGGGCCACAGACCCCGGGGACGACCGACACCCGCTATCAGGCAACAAGTGTGCAATGCCGGGCCGACACCCACGTTCGCCAGCCCACCTAGCATCACCACATGACTCCTCGTGTCCTGCTTGCTGAGCCGCGCGGCTTCTGTGCCGGTGTTGAGATGGCGATCAAAGCGCTGACCTGGATGGTGCGCGTATTTGAGCCCCCGGTGTACTGCTACCACGAGATCGTCCACAACGCCGCCGTCGTGGACGTCTTCGAGAGGGCAGGCGTCGTGTTTGTCGATGAAATGGCATCAGTGCCGGCCGGCGCGGTGATCATGCTGTCCGCCCACGGCTCGGCTCCACAGGTCGTGGCAGACGCCTCGCGTGCTTCCGCGGTGATGGTCGACGCAGTGTGCCCGCTCGTCACCAAGGTTCACCACGAGGTCAAGCGCGCTGCCGCCAAGGGTTTCGACATCCTCTATGTCGGGCATGAAGGACACGACGAGGCTCTAGGTGCGATGGCTCAGGCACCAGAGGCCGTGACCCTCATCGACCCCGAGGACGGCCTGGCAACCTTCGTCCCCAAGGACCCCAGCAAGGTGGCACTTCTAGCGCAGACGACGCTTGGTATGTACGAATGGCACGGAGTCCTCGACGACGCCACGGAGCAATTCGCCGATGTCCACACATCCCGTAAAAGTGACCTGTGTTACGCCACCACCAACCGGCAGGCGGCGGTAGATCAGCTGGCTCAACAAGCCACCCTCATCCTCGTCGTGGGCTCCGAGAACAGTTCGAACACCCAGGCACTGGTTCGGGTGGCTCTCAACGCCGGCGTGGCCGCTCACCGGATCGACGGGCCAGACGACATTGAACCTGACTGGCTCGTGGACCACGACGTGGTCGGCGTGACAGCCGGTGCCAGCGCTCCCGACCAACGGGTGCAGTCCGTGGTGCAATCGTTGGGTTCCGACATAGCGGTCGAGACGCTGCGGGTGACCCAAGAGGACGAGTACTTCCCGTTGCCGCCGGCCATGCGCCAGTTGATGCACGCGCTGCAGGGAGTGGTCGAAGCGGGCTATGCCGCCCGATCACCGGGCTTGCCAGGGCCGGTCGACCACGATCGGGACTGGGGTGCCACTGCGGCCCTCGAGCTGCTTCGCGGCTAGGAGACTGCTGGGTAATCGCTGTGGAAGGGCACGGACCTGGCGGTCCGTTCCTTGGGAGTTGCTTCGCCGCTAGAGCAGCCGCGGGCGGTCGTTGGCGAGATCGACCGCCTCCAGAACTTCAGCGATGACTTCCTCGAGCGTCATGTCCGACGTGTCCACCACCAGCGCATCGTCGGCAGGACGCAGCGGTGACATCGCCCGCGTCGAATCCGCATGGTCGCGTTGCTCCAGTGCCGCCTGTATCTCCGTCACAGCCGAGCCTGCAGCTTCGTGATCTCCGGCTCGGCGGGCGGCCCGAACCTCGGGACGGGCGATGAGGAATACCTTGAGCAGCGCGTCGGGAAAGACGACCGTCCCGATATCGCGGCCTTCCACCACTGCGCCATCACCGTGATCGACTACCCAGGAGCGCTGCATCGCGACGACGATCGCCCGCACCGCGGGGATTGCAGCCACCTTGCTCGATGCCGCAGTCACCGCGGCCGAGCGAATCTCTTCGGATACGTCTACACCGTCGAGCAGGACCGCCCCATCGGCGTATTCAATGGTGGCGGCCCCCACCGCCGTCGTCACCGCGGCGGGTAGATCGAGGTCGGCGCCCGACTGCAAAGCAGCCAAAGCCGCGGCGCGGTAGGTAGCTCCTGTATCGAGATACCCGAGCCCTCGAGCACTGGCGACACGACGCGCCACCGTCGACTTGCCGACGCCGCCGGGCCCATCTATCGCGACGACCACAGCGACTCCAAGGTCTCGTAGAAGTCCGGCCAGGACACGGCCGTAGCTTCGGAACCCACTACGTCGACCGGGTTCCTGGTGGCTGTCGCCGCCACACCGGCCGCCATGGCAATGCGATGGTCGCCAAAGCTGGCAACCGTGCCGCCGTCCAGCCAACCGAGCCCGACAACTTCGAACCCGTCGGCAGTCGGCTCGGCTCCACCGCCGAGCCCGCGAACCATTTCGCACGTGGAGGCGATCCGATCGCTCTCCTTGACACGCAGCTCGATCGCATTCGCCACCCTGGTCGGCCCATCCGCAAAGCTGGCGACGACCGCAAGAAGTGGCAGCTCATCGAGGGCCGCAATCGTCAACGGACCATCGATGCTGACCCCGCGCAGGGTAGTTCCCCTCACCCGGACAGTTCCGACCGGATCTCCCAGAATTGCCCGATCGACCGAGGCATCAACCTCGACACCCATCCGTTCAAGCACTTCGAGAAAGCCGATCCGCCCTGCATTCAGCGAGATGTTGGGGGTGGTCACCTCGGATCCCGGGGAGATCGCTGCGGCCGCCCACAGGAACGCTGCCGACGAGGTATCTCCCGGCAGGTCGTACTTGGTGGCCGGCACCGGTCCGGGATGGACGACGAATGTGTCATCCTTGCGCTCCCCCAGCCCCATCGTCTCTAGCCAGCGTTCCGTGTGATCTCGGTAACCGGGCGGACTCGACACAACCGAGTCCCCGCTTGCCTGAATCGCCCCCAGCTCAAATGCGCTCCTGAGTTGCGCCGAGGGAGTAGTCAGAACGATCTCGGCACCCTCGAGACCATCACAAGGTTCGACGACCACCGGCGGGGTCCCATCGTCGTCCGTCGATATTCGTGCGCCGAGCACGCCGAGTGGCTCGACAAGGCGGTCCATCGGCCGCTTCGACAGCGACTCGTCACCGATCAACGATGCGGTAAACGATTGGCCGGTCAGCGCTCCAGTCATGAGTCGCATAGTGGTGCCGGAATTGCCACAATCCAATGGAGCGGCCGGTTCTGTCCAGGCGCCCACTCCCGCGCTGGAAACCGCCACCGCCGATCCGTCGGGATGAAACCGAACTCCGAGCTGGCCTAGGACGTGAGCCGACGTAAGAACATCGGCGCCGTTTCCGAGACCGGAAACCAGACTGTCTCCCGCGGCCATTCCGGAGAATACGAGGGCCCGGTGGGACAACGACTTGTCCCCGGGTAGGGCGACGCTCGCAGCGAAGCGCTCCGTGGACGCATGCAGTCGGCGAGTTTCATTCATCTGAATCGACTCCCAAGTCGGCGTCATTGTCGCACGGCTGGCGGACAGTCTCAGCCGGGGAACCGGCGATACCAGTGGCATACAGGCGGCGCACCTCCGCGTTGGTCAACTCTCGCCAAGACTTCGGCTTGAGGTCCCGGTCCCGTAGCTCTCCGATAGCCGTGCGCACGAGACGAAGGACGACCTCCCCGAGTTCGGCGACCATACGACGAACCTCGCGGTTGCGCCCCTCGTTCATGACAACCTCGAGCAATGTCCCGTCCTTGCCCACGTCGACGACACGCGCCGAGGTCGCCCTGGCAAGGCCGTCATCGAGATCAACGCCCGCCTCGAGGCGCCGCGCGTGCGACGCCTTGAGCCGGCCGGTAGTGAGGACTGTGTACGTCTTGGTGACACCAAACCGTGGGTGAGTCAAGTGGTGGGTGAGGTCACCGTCGTTGGTGAGGATCAGCAAACCTTCAGAGTCGGCATCCAGTCGGCCGACGGGATACACCTGCGGCTCAGACGGCACCAGATCGGTTACTGATTCACGTCCGAGTTCGTCCGATGTCGTGCTGATCGTGCCGACCGGCTTGTACAGGAGGTAGTAGACCGCGTCCGGCCGAACCGGTAGCCGGATGCGGTCGATCTCAACGGTTGCAGTTGCGGGATCGACCCGTTGGCCGATGATGGCGAGCTCCCCGTCGACCATCACTCGGCCTTGGCGGATCAGCTCTTCGGCACGGCGTCGCGAGGCATAGCCGGTAGCCGCAATCAGCTTATGGATTCGCTCGATGATGACTCCGGTCGGAAGGGCCGCTCCAGCGCATCCACGATATTCGCCGGGGGTACATGGTCTGCGAGCGGAGGCAGATCGGCGAGAGAGTTGACGCCGAGCTTCTCGAGAAAAAGCTCTGTCGTGGCATACAGAACCGCTTGGCCCGGGCCCGGCGCTCGGCCAATCTCAAATACCAGTCCTCGCCGCTCCAGCGTTCTGAGGGCGCGCTCAGAGTCGACGCCCCGCACCTCGGACACTTGACCACGCGACACCGGCTGCTGGTAGGCGACCACTGCAAGAGTCTCCAGAGCGGCGCTGGACAGGCGGGTTGCCCGGTCTGTTGCAGCAAACCGCTCCAAATACGGAAGCATCTCAGGATCGGTGTACAGCCGCCAGCCCCCGGCGATCTGCTTCAGGACCAAGCCGCGTTGGGGATCATCGGCCATCTCGCGCTGCATCTCGAGCATGATCTTGTCGACGCCGCCTACCGAGGTCTCCACGAGTTGAGCAATCTCACCGGCGGTGAGCGGCTCTTCGGCAACAAACAACAGGGCTTCGACGATCGCTCTTGTCTCCATCAGATACTCCACTCACTTGCCATTGCTTGCGCCTCGGGCGGCGCGTCAGCGTTGTGCGCAACGGCGATCGCTGCATGGGCGTCCTCCTGCGCTACCGAGATGACGCCCCATCTCGCCAGCTCCAACAATGCCAGGAAATAGGCAATCACCTCGATGGGCCGCTCACAATGCGCCACCAGGTCGCCAAATTCGGCTTCAGCTTCGGCTCGAATCCTGATCCGTAAATCGCGGATGGCAGCATCAACGGATGGCAGGTCGAGTTCGAGGTGGTCAACGTCGACATCGTCCCGCCGTGCCTGGAATGCCCGCTCGGCCACGAGCGCGAATCGCTGCGGCGTAATCGCCAAACGAAGCTGTGGAGCTGCCGGCACGACGTCGCCTTCGAGACCGACCCGACGCGGCAGGCTGCGCGCCGCGCCCTCGAATCGGTGAAGGAACACCGCAGCAACATCCTTGAATGTAAGACACGCCAGCAGTCGCGACAAGAGCCGATCCCGCTCCTCAGCGAGCGCCAGCTCCTCATCCAGATCGATATCGTGGTCGTCGGGAAGTAGAAACCGTGCCTTGAGTTGGATGAGCGTGGACGCAATGAGGAGAAACTCGCTGGTGACATCCATGTCTAGATCGCGCAGTGCATCGATGTAGCCGATGTATTCCGTGACCAGATCGGTCAGGCTCAGTTCCGTGATTTCGAGCTGACGGGACGTGATCAGCTGCAGCAGCAGATCGAGGGGCCCCTCGAACACCCGCGTATGCACTTCGTATGTCATCTTGAGAGTTTCTTGTTTGATACTCGGCCCGCGGTACAGCGCTGGCGAACCGTCGCCTCATGGTACGCGGATGAGTACCCAGGCTGGTTGCAATCCTCAATCATCATCGGCAATCAAGAGCATTTGCCAACGGGCCGCGTCGGTTCCCTCCGGAGCAGGGGCGGGATGTCGGAGGGCGAAGTCGACCACGAGGGGCTCCGCTCCCATGCCGGCGAGCGCCTCACCGCCGATCGGACCGTGGTCGCGGTACTTGCGGTAGCGTCCCGGCATCGGGAGACCCGCAAGGTCGAGCAGAGTCGCGATCGTCCGCCCGAGAGCCGATATCCGGATCACACTCTTGCCCACGTCGTGGAGCAAACCGGCTCGAATCAGCTCTAGATCATTCGGGCTGGCGGCGGCCAGCTTATTGGCCGTCTCGAGCCCATGTCTCTGATCAGCAACCTGCTGGGACCAGTAGAGAGAGACTTCGTCGGGTCGCAACCAGGCCGCCACCCGCTCCTGCTCGGCTGGGCTGAGCCGTTTGGCAAAGAGGACCTGGAAGAAACGTTTGGCGAGATGGAGTGCCTTGTCGATGGCTACTCCGATAGCGCCTTGCAGTCGATGCAGCGTGTCGACGTCGGTCGAAACTCGAGACGGTCGGCGCCAATCTGCTTATCGCAGGCTCGGCATGTGCCGTAGGTGCCATCTGCAACTTTGATGAGAGCAGCATCAACGTCGTTGAGCATCGTCATCAGATTCTCCACCAGTCCGAGCACTTCGCTGCGCTCCGCGGTAGCCGCGGCGGCGTCGGCAAAGCCTTCGCCGTAGTCAACGGCTCCGGTCAACTCGCCCTTTTCGTCCGCACCCATTTCGGTGAGCTGATGGACGAGCTTCTCTCGCTCGGCCTTCAGTTCGATGGCGGCTGTCTCGATGTTCAACGGGCTCCTCCGATCCAAACCCAGATCTCTCCGGCACACGGCAATTCTGCCGGAAAGCGCCTCGAGTCGGGACTACTGCCCTCTTGGATGGGCGGCGACGTACACCTCATAGAGATGTCGCGGCGACACCCGCGTGTAAATCTGAGTGGTGCTGATACTAGCGTGACCCAGAATCTCCTGGACCGTCCGCAGGTCGGCGCCCC
This sequence comes from bacterium, assembly GCA_024226255.1. Lineage (GTDB taxonomy): Bacteria > Actinomycetota > Acidimicrobiia > Spongiisociales > UBA5794 > JAHEJX01. The sequence continues at coordinate 7,837 of JAAELU010000755.1, forward strand.
CTTCGACCATATGCGTTGCAACGGAGTGACGGAGCACGTGTGGGGAGACCTCCGCCGGGTCCAGACCGGCGCTGATCGAATGTTTGCGCACCAGCTGCCACACAGCTTGCCTGGTCAGCCTGCGGCCCCGACTCGACAGGAACAACGCCCCCGGATCCGGTTGATCGCCTTTGAGCTCGAGACGGCGCCCGAGGTAGGAGCGCAGTGCAACGACCGCGTAGTTGCCCAGCGGAACCAAACGCTGCTTGGCTCCCTTGCCGGTTACAACCGCGACCGACTCGGCAAGATCGAGGTCCAGAACGTCGAGACCAACGGTCTCCGCGACCCGCGCGCCGGAGGCGTACATGAACTCGAGAATCGCGACGTCCCGTACAGCCAGCGCCGACTCCCCTGCCGCCGCGCCGATGAGCCGTTCCACCTGATCGACCGTGAGCGCTTTGGGCAGGCTGGAGGGTCGCTTCGGAGCCTCGACCAGGGCGGTCGGGTCACGATCGAAGACCTCCTCGGCGACGAGGAATCGATGCATACCTCGAACGGCCGCAATCTTGCGAGCGATAGTCGATGGCGCCAGCCCCCGTTCGGTGAGAGCACCCACATAGCCGGAGACATCATCGGCAGTCACCGCGGCGATGTCGTCGCAACCGTGGTCCCGCAGGTAGGTCGCGTACTGATCGAGATCGCGGCGATAGGCCTCCGCAGTGTTAGCCGCCAAGCCCCGCTCTGCTCGCACCGAGACCAGAAACTCAGCTACCGCAGTGGGAACATCCATCGGGTTCAGTCCAGCCGGGCGATGAGCGCACCCAACCCAATGATTGTCTTGGCATCCTCGAAGACGTCGTCCGCCAGCATTTGTGCGATGGCGGCCACGGGCAGGCGCACTATCTCGGCGACCTCCTCCTCGGCTCCATGGGGTCGAGCCGGCACCGCCGTCAGATCCGTCGCTAGATACAGCCACATTCGTTCGTCGGAGAACCCGGGTGTCGTCCAGAATGATGCCAGCAGGTCGATTGAACCAGCCTGGAAGCCGACCTCCTCCTCCAGCTCGCGGGCGGCGGCCGCAACAAGATCCTCGCCGGGCTGGTCGAGCTTGCCGGCGGGGATTTCCAGAATCGAGGTATCGGTCGGCGCTCGGTACTGACGGATCAGAACGACGTCGTCGCCGTCGAGCGGGACAACTGCCACCGCACCGGGATGACGTACGACACTCCGCTCCATGACGACTCCGGTGGGTGACACCATGTGCAGCCGCTCGGCGTTCAGGAAGGATGATCTGGCAACGTGGCGGATCCCCACGACGTCAAAACCGTCGGTGCCGCCGCTCACGTCGGCGGCTCGGCTACCGCCTTGTGGGACACCTCAGCGCTGGTCGCCAACGCACGCTTGCGTGCCAGCGCGGCCGCAACAAATCCAACAAACAGAGGATGAGGATCGTCCGGTCGTGACTTCAGCTCAGGGTGGAACTGGCTGGCAATGAAGAACGGATGATCAGGAGCCTCGACGATTTCTACCAAGCGGTCGTCTGGTGAGACCCCGCTGGCGATGAGACCGGCAGCCTCGAGATCGATCCGGAATCGGTTCGCCACCTCGTAGCGGTGACGGTGCCGCTCGTAGATCAATGGCTCTCCGTAGAGCCGGCGGGCCAAGGAACCATCGCGCAGTTTGGCGGGATAAACGCCGAGGCGCATGGTGCCACCTTTGTCCTCGATATCACGTTGGTCGGTCATGAGATCGATGACGGCGTTGCTCGTCATTGGGTCGAACTCAGCCGAGTGGGCGTCGCCCAACCCTAAGTCGGACCGGGCGTACTCGATAACTGCACACTGCAGTCCGAGACACAGCCCGAGGAATGGGATCCCATGGTCCCGAGCATGACGTATCGAGCGGATCTTGCCCTCAATGCCGCGGATGCCGAAGCCACCCGGCACAAGGATGGCATCGAGACCGTCGAGGTAGGAGTCGGCAAGCAGGCCGTCGACATCTTCGGCCGCGATCCACTCGACCTCGACACGTGCATCGTTGGCCATCGCTCCGTGACGGAGCGCCTCGTAGACAGACAGGTAGGCATCAGGAAGGTCGACGTACTTGCCAACCAGGCCGACCTTGACTGGTTCAGTGGCCTTGTCCATTCGTTCGACCATCGATTGCCAGCTTGCCAAGTCAGGCTCGGAGGTTTCGATGCTGAGGATCCGGCAGGCGACTTCGTCAAGGCCACCCTCGTGCATTGCGATAGGAACGGCGTAGATGTTCGAAACGTCCATGGCGTTGATTACTGCGTCGGAGTCGACGTCGCAGAACAGGCTGATCTTGCGGCGAACCGCATCGTCGACCGGACGATCCGACCTGGCAACGATGATGTCCGGATGAATCCCGCGCCCTCGCAGCTCAGCCACCGAGTGTTGTGTCGGCTTGGTCTTGAGCTCCTCGCTGGTCGACAAGTACGGCACGAGAGTCACGTGCAGGTAGCAAGTGTTCTCGCGGCCGACGTCCTTGCGCATCTGTCGAATAGCTTCGAGGAACGGAAGGCTCTCGATGTCGCCAACGGTGCCGCCGATCTCAGTGATGACAACATCGATTTGATCATCGTCGCCCAGCTTGCGGATCCGCGCTTTGATTTCATTGGTGATGTGTGGGATCACCTGAACCGTCGCACCGAGGTAGTCACCACGACGCTCTTTGCGGATCACCGACTGGTAAATGGCCCCGGTTGTCACATTGGAATCGCGCCGCAGGCTCACTCCAATGAATCGTTCGTAGTGCCCGAGATCCAGATCCGTTTCGCCGCCGTCGTCGGTCACGTAGACCTCACCGTGCTCGAACGGGTTCATCGTCCCCGGATCGACATTGATATATGGGTCCAGCTTCTGGAGGACAACGCGCAAACCTCGAGCTTTGAGAAGCCGACCGAGAGATGCTGCAGTGATGCCCTTACCGAGGCTGGACGTGACGCCACCCGTCACAAAAACGTATTTCGTCAAAACCCTGGTTACTCCGCCTAGGAAGCAGGAATGATAACACTGCCTCTGCGAGGCTCTGGCTTTCTCCGAATCAGCCCGAGTCGTCGATACGGTCGGCGGCGACTCTCAGCAGTTCCTCGGCATGCTCGATGCCGGTACTGGTATCGCCGAGGCCCGACAGCATGCGGGCGATCTCGCGAGAACGGTCGGGCCCGCTGACCTTTGCCGCCACGGCGCTGGAGCCTTCTCGCTCTACGACGATGTGGGTGTCGGCGAATGCCGCTATCTGGGGTAGATGGGAAACGCACAGCACCTGGCGGCCCTGGGCAAGCCGCGCCAGTTTCTCTCCCATGGCAAGGGCGGTTGAACCGCCAACCCCGGCATCGATCTCATCGAATGCGACGATGGGCACGTTGGCGGCACCGGCTGCAAGCCGCAGCGACAGAACCAACCGGCTGAGCTCACCGCCCGACGCGATACGGGTGACCGGACCGGCGGCCAGTGAGCGGTCTGAAGCGAATGACAGGAGTGCGCGGTCTCCGCCACGGGGGCCCACGTCGGTCACTTCGACTTCCAGCTGGACCAACGGATCGCTCATCCCAAGGTCCATCAGGTGGACCCTGGCCGCGGCGGCCAGTTTCTTCGCCAACGTGCGCCGCGACTTGCGGAGGCGCCCTGCAGCCTCGTCGACGATGGCTCCAGCCTTGGCGATATCCTCGTCGAGCGTCTCAGAGGAAGTGATACGCCGCTGAATGTCCGCAGCGCGAGACTCAGCAGCAGCGCCGAATGCCACCACGTCGGCGACAGTGTCACCGTACTTGCGACGTAGTGCGTTGATGGCCCTGATCCGCTCCTCCACGATTTCGAGCGAGTCCGGGTCGTGATCGAGACCGGTCGCAATACCGGCAAGTTCGGCACTCAGTTCGCTGAGAGTGTCGCTGGCCGCCACCGCCTGGGAGTGAAGGCCGTCGAGCGAGGGATCCAACGCTACGAGCCTCCGCAATTCAGCAATGACATCGCCAACTCGATCAATCGCTCCCCCGTCATCAACCAGCGCGCCGTGCGAGGCGTTGAGCCCTTCAGTCAATCCCTCGGCGTTGCGCAGCCGGCCCACTTTGGTGGCGAGCTCGATCTCCTCGCCAGCGCTCAAACCAGCCGCCACTATCTCCTCGGCCTGCTGGCGCACTGCCATCAAGTCGCGTTCGAGGCTGCGCCGATCACCGCTCAGTTCTGCCTGTTCCGAACGGAGACGGGCCAGCTCACTCCACGCCCGTCCGTACTCCGATAGATGTTCTCTTCCCCGGTTGCCGAGAGCACCGTCGATCAGGTCGAGCACTCCAGCGGGCCGGGCCAGCGTCAATGCATCGTGCTGGGCGACGATCTCCATGAGGGGGCCAAAAGCCTCGCCGAGTCGGGTGGCTGTGACCATCGAACCGTCCTCGTACGCCTTGCTGCGACCTTCGCGGGTAACCCGACGAGCCGCCACCCTTTCTCCGTCTGCCACTACGAAACGGCCTTCAACCAGCAGCTCATCGCCCGCCGGACCGACACGGTCGCGTCGAGCAGCATCACCTCCGAGAAGCTGGAGCGCGCCCAACAGCATGGTCTTTCCGGCACCGGTCTCGCCCGTGACAACCACGAGGCCCGCTCCCGGCTCGATGCGGGCATCTTCTAGCAAGCCCAAGTTGGCGACGTGGAGCTCTTCAAGCATTGCCCAGACCTTCAAGTTCGTTGTACCTGTCGGCGCCGAGTTCTGACTTGCCGCGGCGCAACCAAATCAGGAATTCACGGTTGCCTTTGGTCCCCGTGATCGGCGAGTCGACGACCCCATGGGCCCCCAGACCGAGTTCTCTGTAAGTCGAGATCACCTTGTCCAATGCCTCCGCTCGAACTGCGACGTCACGGACGATACCCCCTTTGCCCACCTGTTCCCGGCCGGCCTCGAACTGCGGCTTGACGAGGAGAATCCAGTCGGCATCGTTGGTCCCAACTGACAGCAGAGACGCGGCGACAGTTCGCAACGAAATGAACGAGAGGTCGGCAACAACGAGATCGAAGGGGCCCCCGACTGATTCGGGGGTCATGTGGCGGGCATTGACCCGTTCGATGACAGCCACCCGATCGTCTTGCCGGATCTTCCAGTCGAGCTGGCCGTAGCCCACGTCCAGAGCAGTCACCCGGGTGGCGCCTCGCTGCAACAGGCAGTCGGTGAAACCTCCGGTTGAAGCGCCCACATCGATAGCGTCTCGACCGGCGACGACTATGTCGAATTGGTCGAGGGCTCCGTCAAGTTTTAGTCCGCCTCGGCTGACAAACCGAGCAGGCTCTCCCACAAAACGGATTGACGCTCTGTCTTCGACTTGTGAGGCGGCCTTGGTCGCGACGATTCCGTCGACCTCTACCTCACCCGAGGCGATGGCCGCCTGCGCGGCAGAGCGGCTCGCGGCCAACTTGCGGCGTACCAACTCGGCGTCGAGCCGGCGCCTCGCCACTAGACCGTGTCCGCGACTTCCTCGATGAACGGCAATGGCTCGGCTACCGGCTCCGCAAGAGGAGAAGCCGCTGAGGCGGCCGCCAGAAGGCCTTCGAGCCTGACTGCGATTTCATCGGCGATGTTGGGAGCTGCTGCCGGATCACCGGCTTCGAGCTCGGCAATCATCGAGTTGAGCGGGCGCCGATCCTGGTTCGGCGTGTCAAAAGGGGCTTGGGGCTTATCATGCATAAGCCCATTATCGCCGGGACCAGCGACAGGTTTGTGCATTGATACCGATTCGAGACATCAATCCGACACGGATACTGCCGTTGGCGACCATTGCGCTGATCGCAATCAACATCGTGGCGTACTTTGCCTGGCAACCGTCACCCGACAGCGCCGAGGGCGAGAGCTTTCTCTACGAGCAAGCCGCAATTGCGTGTGAACTGACAACCGGCGAGTCGTTAACGCTGCGCGAAGCCCGTACCCGGCAATGTATCGACAACGACACAGGTGAGCAGCTGTTTCCCGACAAGAACGTTTGGCTTGCGGGATTCGTGTCGATGTTTCTCCACGGGAGCATTCTCCATATCGCCGGCAACATGTGGTTCTTGTGGGTGTTCGGGAACAACGTCGAGGAGGCGTACGGGACGATCGGCTACATCCTTCTATATCTTGTCGCCGGCATCGTGGCCACCGCGGCCTTCGTGCTGTTCAACAGCGACGCCACAGATCCGCTGGTAGGCGCATCAGGAGCCATTGCCGGTGTCCTTGGGGCTTATCTGGTGCTGTTCCCGCGCAACAGGGTGCTGACGCTGCTATTCGTGTTCTTCGTCCCGATTCCTGCCCTGTTCTTCCTCGGGTTTTGGTTCCTCAGCCAGTTCGCTGTGGCCGACGTTGGAATCGCATGGGAGGCACATGTCGGGGGATTCGTCCTGGGAGCGGCGGCAACGCTGATCTTGCGCGAAAGCCTGCTGCGTCGAGTTCGTTCCCTTCACACTCCACGGATGCCGCCTCCCCGGACGCCGTTCTAAGTGCTGCGCAGGCCGACCAGGTCGGCCAGCGTATTGACCACGACGTCAGGGGCAAACCGAGCCGGGATTTCCTCGAGCGATCTGGTGACCCCGCTCAAGACCACGGCGCTTGACCACCCGGCATCGATCGCCAACGCCGCATCAGTTTCGGGCCGATCCCCCACCACCAATATCGGACTGTGCGCTCGCTGCGCGATATAGCTCTGCATCTCCGGCTCGGGTTTGCCGGAAACGACCGGTTCTATGTCACTCGCGATCGCCAACGCCCCCGCCATCACCCCGCCGCCCGGCAGGAGGCCATCGGGCGTCGGGTAAGTCGAGTCAGTGTTCGTTGCGTAGAAGAGGGCCCCGTTTCTGAGCGCCTGTGTTGCTCCTGCCAACTTGTCATAATTGACCCCGAAGTCGAGGCCGACAACCACGGCTTCAGCTTCTTGCCAGACATCGGTCACCTCGATGCCGACGCTCTCGAGGGCAACGTCGATTGCTCGGCCACCGACCACCAGAGCAGTTCGTGCCAGGCCACTGAGTCGGGAAGCTGTCACGATGCCGGAAGTCACCACCGACCCGGGATCAGCGGCGTATCCAGTGGTGCGGGCAATCTTGGCGGCCACCTCATCGGGCGTCTTGGTCGAGTTGTTGGTGACGTAGAGCAAATCGATATCCGCTTCGGCCAGCGCCTCGAGAGCGGGACCGGATCCGGCAATACCCTCGTCGCCTAGGTAGACAACGCCGTCGAGATCACACACGAGGGTGCCTATCTCTCTCCAAACATCGAGATTGTTCATGCTCGCAACTTAGTGGGCCGCGCACGTGGTCCGGCCACGGCGCCCGGGTGTCGGCGGGACCGCCGCAGTACCATCAGCCCCATGAAGTTGATCACGGCCGCGCAGGCCGAAGCGGCCCTCGATTACGGCGAGCTCGTCGAGACGATGCGCGCGGCACATCGTCTACCCCGCGCTGCGGTAGATGATGTCTATCTGGAGGAACCCGATCACGGTTTCGGGCCGAACGGGCTTCTCGTGCGGCCGGCGTGGCAGCACGGCCAATACCTCGGCGCCAAGTTGGCCACCGTGTTCCCGCAGAACCCGGACCGCGACATGCTCACCGTCCACGCCGTATACATCCTGTTTGACGGAACCAACGGCAAGCCGCTGGCCGTCATGGATGGAACCGCTCTCACCTGGTACAAGACCTCCTGCGACTCTGCGCTGGCAGCCTCCTACCTGGCTCGCCGGGATGCCACGATCTTGACCATGGTCGGCGCCGGGGCCATGGCCCCTCATTTGATCAAGGCGCACCTGGCGGTGCGGCCATCACTTCGAACCGTGCAGATCTGGAATCGCACCCCGGAGAAGGCCAGACTTCTCGCCGACTCGCTGCGGCTGCCGGGGGTCACGATTGAAGTGGTCACGAAACTCGCCAAGGCTGTGAGCGCTTCGGACGTCATCTCGGTGGCGACACGTTCGCCTTACGGGGTCATAGCCAGCAGCGACATCTCGCCCGGCACCCATCTAGACCTGGTCGGTGCATACACGCCGGACATGCGCGAAGTCGACGACGAGGCAATCAGGCGCGGCACGCTCTTTGTCGACCTCGTTGAAACCGCGATGCTCACCGGCGAATTGCTCCAGCCTATCGACGCCGGGGTCATGACCGAGGACGACATCGCAGCCGATCTGTATGAACTCTGCCAAGGAACCAAACCCGCACGCCACGACGATCAGGAGATCACGATCTTTAAGAACGGTGGCGGCGGCCACCTGGATCTCATGACCGCGCAGCACATCTATGGGGTGTACCAGTAACCAGTAGCGGCTGTGCCTTCACAAGGACGCAACGATACGCCCGTCGAGTCTGATGCAACTGTGGCCAAGCAGTACTGATGGCTGACTACTTGTTGCTGACTACTCGGTGAGGCTCTCGCCCAACGCATCCATGAACGAGTCACACGTCTCGAGCTGCTCGAGTTCGACGTATTCGTCCGGCTTGTGAGCAACCGCTATCGCTCCCGGGCCACACACGATGGTCGGAGCGTTGAGCGCCTCGGCAAACAGGCCTGCTTCTGTTCCATATGCCACTTTGGAGGTTCCGGCGACAGGTGTCAGAGCCTCGACGGCAGCAACGGCCGGCGAGTCTTGCGGGGTGTCGAGATCTGGAAACCCCGCTCTCCGGCGCACAATGATCCCCACATCGTTGATATCGGGCATCAGACCGGCGATTTCAGCCGCGATCCCCTCGATCTTGGTCCGAAGCGCGTCCGGACTCTCGCCGGGCAGGTAGCGGAACTCGAGCTCAACCTCGCAGAGCCGAGCCACGATGTTGAGGGCCGTTCCCCCATGGATCACTCCAGGATGGATCGTCGTATGCGGCACATCGAAGTCATCGTCGAATGGTCCCTCGGCGGCGCGCTGATCGGCCAAGTCGGACAGGGCGGTCACGAGCCGGGCGCCGAACTCAACGGCGTTGACAGCACGGGGAGCAAGCGACGAGTGGATTTCGGTTCCGGAGATCGTGGCGACGTAGGTTTCGATTCCCTTGTGCGCAGTAACGACTTGCATCGACGACGGCTCGCCGACGATGCAGTAGTCGGGACGCAGATTCGCCGCCGCCATATCAGCGACCAATGGCCGGGCTCCAGCCCCTCCGACCTCCTCGTCGTACGACAGCGCAAGGTGGATTGGACGTTTCAGCTCCTGAGTCGTCCATCGCTCCACAGCGACGAGAGCCGACGCCACGAAGCCCTTCATGTCTGCCGTGCCACGCCCGACCAGTCGGTCACCCTGGAGGGTGAGAGCAAAGGGATCTGTCGTCCAGGCCTGTCCGTCAACCGGCACACAATCAGTGTGACCCGACACGACGACACCTCCGGCGACCGCGGGGCCGATAGTTGCCCAGAGGTTGGCCTTGGTCCGGTCGGGCGACCAGACACGGCGCGAACTGACACCGGCAGCCTCGAGATGTGACTCGACAAGGTCGATCAGCTCCAGGTTCGAATCTCGGCTCGTTGTATCGAATGCCACCAGGCGCTCGAGCATCTCAACGGTATTCATTGCCGCCGGTCATCCTCTGAATGGTGCATCACAATTCTGCGAGCCGAGTAACCGTTCGACTCGAAAACGTTCTTGGCCAACCGGTAGCCGGGGCCCGTTCGATCTCGAGCAGGCGGTACAAGCGGACCAGCTCCGGGATTGTCGTCGCTAGAGGCTTGTCGGACTTCGATCTGCATGAGGCGACCAGGGTAGACGGCCGACCATTCGGCCGAGCCCCCACTTGGTGACGAGAGCCATCGCTTCAACTGCGATCTTGGTGTCCATCTTCGACTCGCCCCGCTCCCGGTCGCGGAATGTGATCGGTACCTCGACAACCTTCATCCCGGCGGGCGAAGCGCGCCAAGCCATCTCGACCTGAAATCCGTAGCCGGCGGCATCGCAGCTCTTGGGTTCGAGGACACCAAGCGCATCGGCAGAGAAGGCTCGGAATCCGGCAGTCATGTCCTTGACGCGGGTACCCAACATGAATCCGGCATAAAGGTTGCCGAATCGAGAAAGAGCTCGCCGGTGCCACGGCCAATCCTCAACACCGCCTCCGGGCACGTATCGACTACCGATGGCGACATCCGCTCCCTGTTCAACCGCCGCAATGAGGCCGGGGAGGGCATCCGGGTCGTGACTGAAATCAGCGTCCATCTCACACAGCACTGTGGAACCGTGGGCAAGTCCCCAGTCAAATCCCGCGCTATACGCGGGGCCCAGGCCATTCTTGGCAGATCGATGGAGGACCGCGACCCTGTCTGGTTCGGCCGCCGCCAAGGAAGCGGCAATGTCACCCGTGCCATCGGGAGATGCATCGTCGACGATCAGCACACAAAGACCATGGAGCCTGACGGCCTCAACGATCAATTCGATATTCTCGACCTCGTTGTAGGTCGGGATTACTACGAGCGGCTCACCCTGCACAGTCGGAGCAAAGCGTTCGGCGCTTGTCGACTAGCTGGCTGGTCTTGAGGACCAGGAAGCAGCCCTTGCACACGAACTCGTCGGTGCTGCGCTCGGTGCTCGTCTCTCCCCTCATGGCGAGTTCGGCGCGGCGAATCGCGGCCATTTCGGCGGCCTCGTCGATGACTAACGTCTCGGCCAATTCGTCCTCAGTGAGCATTTCGAGCTCTTCGCTTTCGAGCTCATCGAGGTCGGCAGTTCCCTCCTTGTCGGAGTCCGCCGCGGTCGTCTCGGTCTCATCATCCGAGTCGTCATCGTCGCTCTCGACCCAGTCATCGTCGTCGGCAGTCGCCGGATCCTCTTCGAGGGCATCCGTGGAGGGGTCCTCCATGGAGTCATCGACTTGCTCGACATCGTCGGGCGTCTCGACTTCGTCGAGTGGTGCCTCTTCGGTTTTGGTATCGCTTGCCATTCTTTACACCTATTGGAATCGCGGCGCGGAGTATATCGGCGTTATTGCCGCCCGCAACGACTGTCGGGCACGATCTATTCCCAGTCTGTATCGGTGGTTCTCGTCAAATCTTGAAGCGGAGAGCATTCCGAAGAATCCTGCCTGTTAGCGGGCCTCTTCCCAGGACCTCACCATCGGCCTCAACCGGCCACGCATGGTCACATTCGAGCCGAAAGGAGTCCGCTACGAAGTGGCGTACGGCCTTGTGCCGGATGTGGGTCCCACGAACAACCCGAGGCATGATCGAAAACGCCAGGCGGCGGGGTCCTTCAAAGACTTGGAGGTCGAACATGCCGTCCATCACCGAGGCGTTCGGGGCGACGTTCATACCGCCACCAAAGTACTGACCATTGGCGGCCACCACGTTGATCGCGGGGCCTTCATAGGTTCGCTTGCCGGCTGTCAGACGAACTGTGGCTGTCGGGAATCGCGCCAGCGTCAACCAGAATCCAATCCCATAGCGGACCGTTCCCAACCAGCGGGGCAATCGCTCGGTAATTCCTACCGAAGCCGCCGCCACACCAATGTCGGCAACGTTGAGGAAGTAGCGCTCTCCGAATCCACCCGAAAGCAACCCCACATCACACGGATAATCGGCGTCGGTCGCCAGATGATCCACCGCTTCCTCGATCCGGCGCGGTAAGGCGAAGGTTCTGATGAAGTCGGACCCCGACCCGGCGGGGAGAATCGCCAATGTCGGTGGCTCCGCCAGGTCCGCCTTCATCAGCGCATTGACGATCAGGTGGGCAGTACCGTCTCCGCCTACGCCGGCGAAGTGTGTGGCCCCCGCCGCCACGCCCTGTTGCACTAGCTCGGCAAGATGATTCGGGCTCCTCGACTCGGCAAGATCAAAAGACATCGACTTCGATTCCAGGGCGGCTCGCGCCCGCTCCGCCACCTCACCTTTCTTGCCGGAATACGGATTGGCGATGACCCACCAGTGTGCCGTCATCGCTGGCCCCCGGCAGCAACGACCCCACGATCGATCTGCTTGATGGCCCGCCGGATCGAGTCGGCGAGATCTGGGTATGTATCGCGAAGTTGGCGCAGCAAATCCAGGAGCTGACGCATGTTGCGCACGAAATCGCCGGCGGCGACCTCATCGTCGCCGAATAGATCCTCCAACGAGGCTCCTTCCGTCCAATCGAACGCTACCGCGCTGAAGCCCGGATCGGGGGTCCGGACGGGCTCGATACGGCGCTTCTCCTCAGTTTCGGCAACCTCGTCGCTGAGCTCCCAGATTGCCGTGCCCCGCTCGGCCACCCGTGCGCTCGGCCAATCGCCGAGGACATCGGCCGATCGCGGCTCATATGTGAACATCGAGGCGACCGCGGCGACCTCCGCGGGATCGAGATCAGACAGCAAGCCGGCATCGACACACTCCGCGAGTACTAGATCCAACTCGTTGTACAGGAATCTGAGTCGCTCACCCTGAGGCGTCAGGGACCATCCCGATGTGTAGCCCCTGTCTTCGAGCAGACTCAGCCGCATCTCGAACGCCGCAACGAGGCCTGACTCCACCTTCGACTTGCGTCGGTCAAGCTTGCCAAGATCCTTTTCGAGCCGCCGCAGCCGCTTGATGTCGGCCAGCTTCCTCTTCAGGTCCGGGTCGGACAAGATGGGACTCACCTCCGTTTCCAGGGCCGGCGTTGGGACTGCGTCGCCCGGCTCGAAGGCTCGCAATAGTCGTGCGGCGTGTCGCTGGTATCGGGTCTCGCGTGACTTCACCGGGTCGGGTAGCGCCAGGCCGCCCAGCCGGGACACGGCTGCCGGGATTTCGTCAGCACTGATCCGGCGGACTGTGCCCCGCGAGTCAACAAAGACCAACCGCGGATTGGCTCCGTAGCCCCTAGCGAGGAGAATCCAGCGATCCTCAGGGTCCGGCGAGAACTCGAAAATGTCACCCGGCTCGGTGGATTGGGCGAAGTCTCTCAGCAACGACCTCGTGTCTGCCTGTCCGCCTGCCGCCACCTCCCAGATATCGCCATAGCTGCTTTCGACAGACTGCCGCAGCTCGGCAATCTGGCTGCGAAGGACATCGGCCCGAGCTGCCAATTGGGCGCTGCGGCGCTCAGCACGGAATTGAGAGAAGGAGGCGCGCAGCAGTTTCTCCGCCGTCTTGCGGTCGTAATTGGCTACGAGGTTGACCGCCATGTTGTAGGTCGGCTGAAACGATGACGCCAATGGATGGCTCCCGGCGGCGGCAATTGCGGCCACCCGGTCAAACGGCACCTGATAGTCATAGAGCACAACCGCAGTACCTGCGTCATCGATGCCGCGTCGACCGGCTCGCCCTGTCAGCTGGGTGTAGTCGCCCGGGCGCAGCAGATCATGGCCTTCGCCGGTGAACTTGCTGAGTCGCTCGAGCACCACCGACCGGGCCGGCATGTTGATTCCAAGCGCCAACGTCTCGGTCGCGAAGACCACCTTCACCAGGCCGGATCGGAACAGTTCCTCCGCTGTCTCCTTGAAGGCTGGAACCAAACCGGCGTGATGTGCCGCCACACCCTTCTCGAGATTGGCGAGCCACCGTGCATAGCCAAGCACTGTCAGATCGTCCGGGGTCAGGTGCGCAGTTCGCGCTTCGGCCACAGCACGGATTTCCGATCGTTCGTCCGATGTCGTCAGACCGAGCCCTCCCTCGGCCACGAGGTCGGCCCCCTGATCGCATCCCTTGCGAGAGAATATGAAATAGATGAGCGGGATCAGTTCGTGACGCGCCAATTCGCGGATTACCTCGAGGCGTCGCGGTGCGCTGAAGCGTCGGTGCCTCCCCCGGTTCTTCTTCATCAACCGCAGTACATCGGGATTGGGCTTGACCCCGCGCCGATCGAACACAGGGAATAGCTCGATGGCCCCCTCACGATTGCGGTCCTTGAGCATGTATTGACTTGTCAACGGAACCGGCCGGTGCTCCTCGATGATCAGCCGAGTATCCCCGCGCCGGCTGGCTATCCAGTCCGTGAATTCTGCTGCGTTGGCGACCGTGGCTGAAAGCGCGATGATTGGCACCTCGTGAGGCAGGTGGATGATCACCTCCTCCCATACCGAGCCCCGCTGGCGATCCTGCAGGTAGTGCACTTCGTCCAAGATGACAACACCAAGCCCTTCGAGAGCACTGCTGTCTGCGTAGATCATGTTGCGGAGGACCTCGGTAGTCATCACAACGATCGGCGCTCCCCCGTTGATAACGTTGTCGCCGGTTAGCAAACCGACCTGGTCAGCTCCGTATTCATCGCGAAAATCAGAAAACTTCTGATTCGACAATGCCTTGATCGGCGTCGTGTAGAAGGAGCGCAGACCTCTCTTCTGGACGAGATTGACGGCTGCCTCGGCCACAAGGGTCTTGCCGGCTCCGGTTGGTGCGGTGACCACGACCGACGCTCCTTCCCCAAAAGCCGCTACGGCATCTGTCTGGAAGCGGTCCGGGCGAAAGGGCAGGTTCGAGAAGTATTCGGCGCCAGGCTGTTCGGCTGAGGGGTCCGCGCGATTCACTTCTTGAGTATGAACCGGATCGCCAGGATTGTTATCTCATAGAGGATGTACAGCGGAGTCGATAGCAAGAGCAGTGTCAGCGGATCTCCGCTTGGTGTTATCACGGCGCCAATAACCACAATCGCGGTTATCGCCCAGCGTCGGTTCTCCCGCAACGCTCGACTGCCGACGATACCCGCGGCAGCCGCGGCGAACATGAAGACCGGGAACTCAAAGGCCACGCCGAACACCAGAATGAACCTGGTGGCAAAACTGAGATATGACTCGGCTTGGATCACGGGTTCGAGGCTCTCGCCTCCGAAATCGAAGAGAAAGCCGAGTCCTCGTTCAAGCGACCAGTAGCCGAGGGCGACACCGCTGGTGAAGAGCACTGCCAGCACCAGTGACAACGGTATGACGTAGCGGCGTTCTTGTTTGGTGAGCGCCGGACTCACGAACCGCCACAACTGGTAGATCAACACGGGCGACGCCAGGATCAAGCCGCCGAACAACGACATTCGCATCGCCACTGAGAATGCCTCGGTGGGGCGGAAAAACGCCAGGGAAGCGTCCTCAACTGCCTTCTGATACGGAACGATCAGCCAGCTGAGGATGTCCTTGTGAAAGACAAAGCCAACGATCGAACCGATGAGGATTGCCGCTGATGCCTTGACGAGCCGGGAGCGAAGCTCGACGAGGTGGCCGCCAATCGACATGGCGCCCTCATGCCTCACATCAGCCATCGGCTGACTCCTCCGGCGCGGAGTCCGCGGCGTCGTCACCATTCGACGGCGTTCCGCCGCCTACGTCGTCGGTTGCCGCATCATCCGAGGGCTCGGCCGGTTGCAAGGCCTGCTTGACGGGCTCGACAGCACTCTCGGCAGCACCCTTGAGCTCATTGCCGGCTGAAGCCACTTCCTTTTCGATGGCCGACATCTGCCCTTTCAGATCGGCGCCGGCTGAACGCAATTCGTTGCGCGCCTCGCGCAGTGGCGCCAGCGCCTCGCCGTACTCGGCATCGAGTTCGCTTTTGAGCGAATCCATGGCACTTCGGGCGCGGGCGGCCAAGGTCCCCGCCTTGCGGGCCAATTCCGGCAGCCGGTTCGGTCCGAAGACAATGAGGATCACGATAATGATCGTGAATATCTCGGAGAATGTGAAGTTGCCCATGTGGAGAGATGGTAGGTCGGGGTTGCGCCTGTGCAGTTGACTCTTCGTAGCAACGGTACCGCTGCGGCTCCACCTAAGCGTTCTCGTGGCGTAGCTGCCGGTTTGCCCGGGGCGGCCAAGGGACAACGACAAACGATGCCGCCCGGGGGCGGCATCGTTGATTTCGCAAGGCTGAGTCCTGATTCAGCCGGCTTCTTATGTGGTGATCTCGCTGTACCAGTCGACACGATCCAAGGCTGCGGCGAAAGCGTCGATCTCTTCGTCGGTGATGGGTCCTACCGGATCGATGATCTCGTAGGCGACACCGGTTGCGAGGAGAATGCTGACGACCCGGTTGTTGGCCGGCCGACGCTGCATCATTGTGCAGAAGGGGCACTCAAAGCGGTAGGCGCCCGAGGTTGCGGATGGAGCAAGCTCCAGGGCGATGTCAGATGTCGTTAGTTCGACGTCTCCGCATCGGTCGCATGTTGTCCTGATGGTTGTCATTGAAATCTTGCTCCGGTCCTACCGTGTGACTCGATGAGAACATCGGCAGTACCGGGCGTGGCTGAATGACTA
>JAAELU010000756.1 GCA_024226255.1 bacterium
ATCATGCGTTCTGCCACCTCAACGGGAAGGGTGCCGTGGATCTGCGCCTCACGAGTCGTCAGCCGTGGCGCTGTGGTGGCCAGGCCAGAGATCTGAGGTGCCGGAACACGTCGACCTGATACGTAGTCGTCGAGCGAGTCGATGATGATGTCGGCCCCGATATGGGCCAGGCGGGCCGTGAGGATCCCCCCGGTATCGTCGCCCTCGATATTGGCTTCGCGGGCCGCAATGACAGGCCCGGTGTCCAGGCCCGCCTCCAGCAGCATCAATGACACCCCGGTGACGGCGTCGCCGTCGATGATCGCCCGCTCTACGGGTGCTGCCCCTCGCCATCGGGGAAGCAAAGAGAAGTGGACATTGAGGTAGCCAAACTGGCTCATGGCGAGCACCTCGGGGCTGAGCAGGCGCCCATACGCAACCACGATGCCGACATCGAACCCGATAGAGGCCACAGTTCGGGCCAACGACGCGGCGTCGTTCGGTTGAAATACCGGCACGCCCCACTCTTCGGCGGCTTCCTTGACGGGCGGCGCCACCTTGTGTTTGCTGCGGCCCCGCGACGCATCAGGTTGCGTGATCACGGCTGCCACCTCGGCTACCCCGGTCAGCGCGGCCAGCGACGGAACCGCGGCCGCCGGCGTGCCCATGAATAGCGCTCGGATCATGGCTGAATCGGCATTCCGAGGGCCTCTTGTCGCAGGTCTCGCAGCGCTTGTTTTTTGACTTTTCTCGGCAGCCGTTCGAGGAGCAACACGCCGTCGAGGTGATCGATTTCATGCTGTAGAACGCGGCCCATCAGTTCGTCGCCGCTGAACTCGACTTCCTCACCCGCAAGATCGAGACCTCGGGCCCTGGCGAAGCCGGGGCGTTCAATCGGCCAGAACCGCTCCGGCACTGACAGGCAGCCCTCGTCCCACGTCCACTCACCACTGAGCTCAACAAGTTCGGGATTGATCATCACGAATGGGCCATCGCCGATGTCAGCCACGAAGATCGCTTTGGATACGCCGATTTGGGGAGCTGCCAGGCCCACACCAGGAGCGTCGTACATCGTCTCGAGCATGTCTTCGACCAACCGCTCGATCGCGCTCGTGATGTCGTCAATGGGTGCCGCGACTGTGCGCAGCACCGGATCGCCGAAGGTTCTGATGGGGAACAGTGCCATTGCCTCAAGCCGCCGTTAGTCCGTTCGCTCCGGGGAGGATACCCGCGAGACACGGACGCTCCTCAAACGTCCAGCGGATCCGCGTCGACACGCACCTTGATCTTCTTGTCGCGCCAATTCTGCACCTTTGGTCGCAACCGAATCTTCAGCTGGCGGAGATCAGGGGCCTGAACGAGCCAGCGGCTTCTGTCGCCGGACTCCCCCGGCCCGAAAACTGCGATGTCGTCTCCCGCTAACTCACGCAACTCCTCGTCGATACTTGGCGGCGCCTCAGTGATCTCGAGCGCCAACAGTTCGCCGAACGGTGGCAACTGTTCGGCATCACGTTCCACCTGCCAGTCGCTGACGGCCTCGGTCCCGCTTCCGTGACGCATCGCGGCAAGCACACGGTGATCAGGCATACGAGTCTGCACAACGCAGCGATGGCCTCGCCCCCGCCTGACCGTTGCGGCAACTCGGGCGAGAATTCGCAGAGTGTCCTCTTCGGCGCGGTAGTGGGGTCGGAGCAGCATCGAGTCCGCATCGATCACTACCGACAGACCCACCGTTCCACTGTTGGGAATGTCTCGTTCGGTACCGACCTGGAGAATCGCTCCGCTTCCGGCTGGTCCGGCGCCGTCACCGAAGGTGCGGCGCAAGTCTTCGAGCACCCTTCCGGCAGCGGCGCCAACGGGGGCAAAACTGGCCCCGCCACAGTGAATGCACGGAACATTGGCAGCTCCGCACCGCTCGCAAGTGGCTCCCTGTCCCGGGCTCGATCCACACTGGGCGCACCTGCGGAGCTCACCGCACGATGTACACCGCGCCGCCGGGGAGTAGCCACGGCGCGACACAAATACAAAGACAGGTTCGCCGCGGCGAACCGCGCCCGCGATGGCTGCCCGCGTTGCCTCGGCCAGCAGGCTGCCGCTTGGGGGTTCGGCGTTGCGATCGATGACCTCGACCAAGGGCCACACGCGGCCGGGGCTGAAATCGATCATCGATACCGACCCACTGGCCGTTTCCAGGGTCGGGACTTGGCCCAGCAGGACAAGGCCAAATCTCTCAACAACAGAGCGGCGTCGCAGCAGTTCGCGAACGTGGACCGTGGGGGTTTGTCGCGACTTCATCGCTCGTCTCCCGGCCTCAATCACGATGGCGAGGCCGGGATCGGCTATTGGCCACAGCGCTATTTCGGGTGTGCCGACGACGATGGTGCCGGCGCTTCCCTTGGCTTGGCTCCACGCCTTGGTGCGTTCCGCCGCTGGAGCCGACGATGTAGTCGAAACCACCCGCTTCTCGAATACCGCGCCGAGCTCAGCAGCCAGATCGGCGCATTCGTGGGCGGTTGGCACCACTATCAACGAGCCGCGACCCGATGCGGCTGCCGCTGCGACGAGCGGCTCGATCACGCGGGCCCAGGACCCCGAACCGGCAATGAACGTTGCCGGAGGGCGGCCTCCGCCGGCTAGGTGACCTGCAATCCCTCGAATTGAGTCGGGTACGTCGACGGGTACCTCCAACTCGGGCAGCTCGAGCGCGCCACGTTTTGGCAAGTTCGGCGGTGCCGCTTTGGGGATCAATGCTGCCAGCGGCGACACGTAGTGCACGGCCGCCCAACGAAGAGTCTGGAGCAACTCGTCGGTGAACACCGGATGAGCTCCACTGACACCGATGATCTCCTTGAGGCCCTCGCGAGCCTCCGAACGGACCGCCGTCACCCAGCCGCGGACCCGACGACCCCCCAACGGAACCCGGACGATCGATCCGACTTGGACATCCATGCCGGCAGGAATCGAGTACGCAAAGCCATCGTCGACGGCAAACGTCGGGAGGTCAGGAACGACCTGTGCTACCGACTTCAGCGTTCGCCCGCTGGCTGGTGGCGCCGCACGATCTCGGCGATCAAACGAGTTCCAACCTCGGCCTTGGAAAGCAACTCCCACGCCTCTGTCGCCCCGTCTGGCGTTATCAGGGTGACCTCATTCGTATCTGTCCCAAACCCCGACCCCGTGCGGGCAACATCGTTGGCAACCAGTAGATCGACGCCCTTGCGTTGCGCCTTCTCGATGGCAACCTCGAGCGACCCGACCTCGGCGGCGAACCCGACCAGATACGGCCGATCGACCATCGCAGCAACCCCCGCCAAGATGTCAGGTGTCGGCTCCAGATGCACTTGGGGAAGCCCTTCGGCCCTTCGCAGTTTCCCGACGGCGGGGTCGGCAGGGCGAAAGTCGGCCACTGCTGCCGCCAGCACTGCTGCATCAACCTGGGGAGCCGCCTTCCACACGGCATCGGCCATGTCCTGGGCAGACTCGACTTGAACTTCGTCGATATTGCGGTGGGCCGGAGCCGCCACCGTGGTCACCAGCGTCACTTGTGCGCCCGCCTCGGCCGCCGCCAGCGCAATCGCATTGCCCATCTTGCCCGAGCTCCGATTGCCGATGTAGCGAACCGGGTCGATGGCCTCACGGGTGCCACCGGCGGAAACGAGGATCTTCCATCCGTACATCGCGCCGGGAGAAATGGCTCCGGCAACAATCTCGAGAATCTCGTCGGGATCGAGCATCCGGCCGAGGCCTTCATCGCCTCCTGCCAACGCCCCCGTCGCAGGCCCGGCAATCACACATCCGTCGCCAATCAAAGTTGCGACATTGCGAGCGGTCGCCGGGTGCTCCCACATTTCGGTATGCATCGCGGGTGCCACCACAACTGGGCACCGTGAGGCGAGAACGGTGGCTGATATGGCGTCAACGGATAGGCCGGTGGCGAGCCGAGACATCGTGGCGGCCGTAGCGGGAGCTACCACGATGACATCTGCCCATTGCCCCAAGGTCGTGTGCGGGCTGACTTCCTCTTGATCGAACAGTCCTAGAACCGGGGCTGACCCGGTGATGGCGGCCAGCGTTTGGGGGCCGAGGAATTGGCGGCTGGCGTCCGTCATGACAGTACGAACCTCGGCGCCGACCTCGAGGAGCCGGCGCGCCAAATAGGCTGCCTTGTATGCGGCAACGCCGCCGGAGACCGCCAAAACAACGTGGCGGCCGGCGAGCATGGCGCTAGCTCTCGGTGTCTTGGTCGACTACGACCTTGTCCGCATCGATCTCTTCGAGAGCGATCGACAGCGGCTTACGGGACAACGAGTGGACCTGAGGCGGCACATAGCTGCCAAGGCCCTCACCTAGCTGGTTGAAGTAGGCGTTGATTTGACGGGCGCGGCGCGATGCGAGGACAACAAGGCCGAAACGGCTGTCTGTCTTTGCTAGCACGCGGCCGATGGGCGGCTCAATCATTTGCGAAGGATCTCCTCGATGGCGGGAGCACGGATCAAGCACCCAGTATACCGGTGACCCGGGCCACCGCTGCCCCTATCTCGTCGTTCACCACCAGGTGGTCGAAATTGGCCTCAGCGTCGACGATCTGTGACTCCGCAACCGCGAGGCGACGCCGGATCGAATCATCATCGGTGTCGCCACGATCCCGCAGCCGACGCTCCAACTCTTCGAGCGACGGCGGAACGATGAATACCAGGACGGCTTCAGCGTATGCCGCCTTGACCTGGCCGGCGCCGTCGTTTTCGATATCGAGGAGCACGTTCTCTCCCGCATCGAGATGAGCCACAATCGGAGCACGCGGCGTTCCGTAGAGGTTGCCCCCGTATTCGGCCCATTCGAGCAATTGTCCATCGGCGCGGGCTGCCTCGAATTCGTTGCGGCTCACAAACAAATAGTCCTCACCGTTGACCTCGTTGGGTCGTGCGGCGCGGGTCGTCATCGACACCGAGAAGTGGAACTCGGCGCCATCCGCGAGCGCACTGACAACGCTCGTCTTCCCTACCCCAGATGGCCCCGAGACGACGAGAAGCTTGCCTCGCCGGGGCCCGTCAAGAAAAAATCTCTAGGAGCTTTGCTCTTTGCCGGTCACCGAGTCCCCGGATCCGCCGATTCTCTGCAATTCCCAGATCCTGCATCAAGCGCTTCGCCTTGATCCTCCCGAACCCGGGAAGCGAGATGAGGACTGCAAACGCCTTGGTATTGGCAACAATCGGGTCGTCCGCGGACCGTTCGAATACCTCTGACAGTGTCAGGCTTCCGGTCCGAAGCAGCTCCTTCATCTCGGCCCGCGCCCGGCGCGCCTCGCCAGCCTTGGCAAGAGCGGCTCTGCGTTGCTCGTCAGTCAGTTTTGGTGGAGCCATCACCACCTCCTATTCGTTTCAAACTCTATCAAGGCGCGCCCGCTGAGCTACGCATTGAGATCAGCAAGTATCTCGGCGGCTGCTTCACGCGGATCGGGCGCAGCCGAAATCGGGCGGCCAATCACCAACCAGTCGGCCCCCGCATCCATCGCCTGACGTGGAGTAGCAGTCCGTCGCTGGTCACCGACCGGGCTGTCTCCCGGCCTGACCCCGGGAGTGACTATCTGCAGCACCGACGTGGCTTGCTTCACGATTCGGATCTCTTGGGGCGAACATACCAACCCCTCCGCGCCGGCTCGCTCGGCAGCCCCAGCCATGGCTGTCACCAGCTGTTGCGGTTGCTCCTCGATTCCCACCTCGCTGAGGCTGGGGCCATCCAGACTGGTCAGCACTGACACGGCGAGCGCCTTGGCGAATCCATTGGATCCGGACGCCAGGCCCTCAACCGCCGCCTGCATCATCTCGACACCGCCTGACGCATGGACCGTTACCCACCGGGCGCCGGCCCTGCCGAGAGCGAACGCGGCTCTCTCGACCTGGCTCGGGATGTCGTGGAGCTTGGCATCTGCAAAGACCGGTCGACCGAGATCGACGAGTTCACGAATCAGCAATGAACCGGGGCCGTGCAGCAAACCAAGCCCAATCTTGAACGCGCCAACCGATTCGGACACGGCGTCCGCCAGTGCAATGGCACTTGGCCGATCTGAGGTGTCGATGGCCACAATGATGGGGCTGGTCACCACGGGATGCCTCCTCCTGAGAGTTCGGCAACCGTCGTCCGGTTGCGTTTCAGGTATCTCTCGAGATCTCTTCTGATTGTCGCGCCAACGCGGGGCGTCGAGAAGTGGGCAGTTCCGATTGCTACCGCAGACGCGCCCGCCAGCAGATACTCGACGACGTCGGCCGCGTTGGCCACTCCCCCGCAGCCGACAACCGGCACCTCGGGAAGTGCCTGATGAACTTGCCATACACACCGCATCGCCAGCGGCTTGACCGGCGGCCCCGAGTAGCCGCCCACGCCCCGGGTGAGCGTCGGCCTCCTGGTAGCAATGTCGATGCCGAAGCCCCATGCCGTATTGGTGAGAACAAGCCAGTCCGCGCCCGCGGTGACCACCGCATCGGCAGCAGCCACGATGTCCTCCGAGTTTGGCGAGAGTTTGGCGCCGATTGGCAGACTCACCGCGCCGCGCACCGCCCCCACCACCGCAGCCGCGGCAGACGGATCGAGGGCGAACATAGTCTCCCCCTCGATGTTGGGGCACGAGAGGTTCAGCTCGATCGCGCTGACCCCGGCATCCTCGAGGCCCCTGGCAACGACGGCGAATTCGTCCGGCGAGCCACCAACAGCCGAACCCCACACCGGAACACTCAAACCGGCGAGCAGCGGACCGAACTCGGCTCCCCACGCCTCGATTCCCGGATTCTGAATGCCGATCGCGTTGAGCATGCCGGTGCCGGCGGATCCGATACGAGGCGGTGTGTTGCCGGCCCAGGGCACAGGTGCCACGGACTTCGCAACGGCCGCTCCATAGTTTTCGAGCGCCCCCACGGCGGCGAAGTCCACCACCGATCCCACAGTCCCTGATGCCGCGATCAGGGGCGATCGCAGCTCGAGCGGCCCGAGTGTGGTGCCGAGCCCACTCACTGGATTCCCGACATCGACAGGTGCCGTTCCTGAAGGGAGCTCACGTCGGAGATGACCGACCGGTCTTCCGCCAGGCTTTGAGCGACGGCCAAGCCGCCCTGAATGGTTGTTACACACGCCACGCCGTGGCGAGTTGATGCCTTGCGGATCAGACCGCCGTCACCACGGGCCCGCCGGCCGCGTGGGGTGTTGATCACGAGGTTGATCTCCCCATCCTCGATGAGTCGGACCGGGTCGTACGGTCCCTCGCCTACCTTGTCGACGCCCACGGCGGGGACGCCACTACGTACGAGGGCGCCCGCCGTCCCGTGGGTGGCATAGATCTTGAAGCCCATCTCGTGGAACAGAAGCCCCACTCCCATCCCCAAGGTCTTATCTCGATCAGCCAACGAGAGGAACAATGCCCCTTGTTGCGGAACTGCATGCCCGGCCGCGAGGAGAGCCTTGGCATATGCGGCTCCAACGCTCGAACCGATTCCCATCACTTCGCCGGTGGCGCGCATCTCCGGCCCAAGCAGTGTGTCCTCGCCGGGGAACCGCTTCCACGGCAGAACTGCCTCTTTGACGGACACATACTGTGGCGAGCCGGGAACGGTGAGGACTCCGGAGTCGCGCAGCGACGCCAACGTATGGCCCATCATCACCCACGTTGCGACCTTGGCCAACGGAACGCCCGTCGCCTTCGAAATGAACGGCACGGTTCGCGAGGCCCGAGGGTTGGCTTCGAGCACAAATACCGAGTCGCCTTTGACGGCGAACTGGATGTTGATCAGGCCCTGGACCGCCAAGGCCTTGGCGAGCGCTTCGGTGTATTCGACAACATGATCTACCGCGGCGCGCGACAGCGTTGGCGGCGGTACTACGCAGGCCGAGTCTCCTGAGTGGACACCCGCCTGCTCGACGTGCTCCATGATGCCGCCGATGTAGATCTCATCACCGTCATAGATCGCATCGACATCGACCTCGATCGCTGCCTCGAGGAACCGATCGATCAGCAGAGGGGCATCAGACAGGTCGACCTCACCCCCCGGCACCGAACCGTAGAGCTCACGCAGGTACGAGGACAGCTCATCAATGGTGAAAACGATGCGCATGGCGCGGCCACCAAGGACATACGAGGGTCGCACCAGAGCCGGGAATCCGACATCATCGGCGATCTCCTGGGCCTCCTCGAGGGAGGTGGCCGTCCCGTGGGGTGGTTGCGGCACTCCGGCTCGCCGGCAGATGACCGAAAACTGCTCACGGTCCTCCGCCGCGTCGATGGCCTCAGGCTGGGTCCCTGCGATGGGAATCCCGGCTTCGAGAAGGCCCGCGGCCAAACTCAGCGGGGTCTGTCCTCCGAGCTGGACCACGACTGCCGCCGGTTGCTCGGCTTCGACAACTGCCAGCACGTCCTCGATTGTCAAAGGTTCGAAGTAGAGGCGGGCGCTGGTGTCGTAGTCCGTTGACACCGTTTCAGGATTGCAGTTGACCATCACCGGCTCGTACCCGGCGTCGCTCAGGGCGAACGACGCATGCACACAGCAATAGTCGAACTCGATGCCCTGACCGATGCGGTTGGGGCCCGAGCCAAGAACAACCACAGTGCGAGACCCCGGTGGGGGCGTCTCGCTCTCTTCTTCATACGTGCTGTAGAAGTACGGAGTCTCCGCGACGAACTCTGCAGCACAGGTGTCAACCGTCTTGTAGGTCACCTGCACACCGTTGTCGGCTCGGTGGATTCGGATCTGCTCCTCGTCGAGATCCCACAGATAGGCCAGCTGGGAGTCCGAGAATCCGAACCGCTTGGCAAGTTCGAGGTGACCACCTTCCGGTTTGCCGGCGGCCAGCTCCTGACGGACCTCCACCACCTGGAGCATCTGATCGATGAACCATGGGTCAATTCCAGAAACCTCGGTCAGCAATCCTGGCGCAATGTCACGGCGCAGCGCTTCAGCCACGGCAAACACCCGCTCTGGCGATGGTGTCGCCACTCTGCCGAGCAGGTCTGCGGTATCGAGCTCGAGCAGCGTCGCTTCTCCCGGGTCCGCATTGAGGCCGCCCCGTCCAGTCTCGAGAGAACGTAAGGCCTTCTGGAGGGCCTCGGGAAACGTACGACCGATGGCCATGGCTTCACCAACGCTTTTCATCGACGTTCCAAGTTCAGGTTCCACTGTTGGGAACTTGGCGAAGTCGAAGCGAGGGGCCTTTACAACCACATAGTCAAGAGCCGGTTCAAACGACGCCGGCGTCGCTCCCGTGATGTCGTTGGCGACCTCGTCGAGCGTGTAACCGACCGCCAGCTTGGCTGCGATCTTGGCGATGGGGAAGCCGGTCGCCTTCGAGGCAAGAGCCGAGCTGCGCGACACCCTGGGGTTCATCTCGATAATGATCCGCCGCCCGGTGGCGGGATCGACGGCAAACTGAACGTTGGATCCGCCTGTCTCGACTCCTACCGCCCGCAGACATGAAATCGCCTCATCGCGCATCGCTTGATACTCACGATCCGAAAGCGTCATCGCCGGAGCGACCGTGATCGAGTCTCCGGTGTGTACCCCCATCGGATCGAGGTTCTCGATCGAGCACACGATCACTGCGTTGTCGTTGCCATCCCGCATGACCTCGAGCTCGAACTCCTTCCAACCTTGGAGCGACTCCTCAATCAGCACTTCGCGAACGGGCGAGGCATCGAAGCCTGCGGATACGATCCTGCGGAACTGGATCTCGTCGTGCGCCAGTCCGGTCCCACCGCCGCCGAGGATGTATGAAGGTCGCACCATGGCGGGATAGCCGATCTCGGTTACGGCTTCGAGCGCCTCATCGAGCGATGTCACATAGTGGGCCCGGGCAGTTCGGATGCCGATGGCGTCCATCGCCTGCTTGAACCGACCACGGTCCTCGGCAGTCTCGATGGCATCGAGACCGGCCCCAATCAGCTCGACGCTATACCGCTCGAGGGCTCCCTTCTCGGCCAGCTCCATGGTGACGTTCAGCGCCGTCTGGCCTCCAAGGGTCGGTAGCAGCGCGTCTGGTCGTTCCTTGGCAATAATCGCTTCGATCACATCAGCCGTAATCGGCTCAATGTACGTCGCGTCGGCAAACTCGGGGTCGGTCATGATTGTGGCTGGGTTCGAGTTGACCAGCACAACGCGGTAGCCATCTTCACGCAGCACCTTGATCGCTTGTGTCCCCGAGTAGTCGAACTCGCATGCCTGACCGATGATGATCGGTCCCGAGCCAATGACGAGGATCGTGCTGATGTCGTCGCGCCGTGGCATCAGACGGCCTCCAGGACCTGGGCGAATCGGTCGAATAGCCCGACGGCGTCATTGGGGCCGGGGGCAGCCTCCGGGTGGTATTGAACCGAGAATGCCGCAACGTCGCGACACTCCAGCCCCTCCAGCGTCCCGTCATTCAAGTTTTGGTGAGTTGGTCTCACAACACCGAAGTCTGACTCGACCTGTGTCGGGAGCAACGCCGGTCCCGGCATTTCTCGACTGGTGGGCGGCGACACATCTGTTTGCGACCACAGATCAACCGTGAAGCCATGGTTTTGCGAAGTGATCTCGACTGTGCCATCAACCAAATTCCTGACGGGATGATTGCCGCCGTGATGTCCAAACGGCAGCTTGTGAGTGCGCGCGCCGAGCGCCAAACCAAGAACCTGGTGACCGAGGCAGATGCCGAATATCGGCACACGTCCCAGAAGGGACCGAACTGCGGCAATCGAGTCAGTCAGAGGCTCGGGATCGCCGGGCCCGTTGGACAGGAAAACCCCCGTGGGATTGAGCGCCATGACGCTCTCAGCCGGGGTAGCCGCAGGAACAACGTGAACCTCGGCGCCACGACGTGTCAGCTGGTCCAGGATGTCTTTCTTGATGCCGAAGTCGTATGCCACAACTCGGGCGACACGCTCTGCCTCCGGCTCAACTAGATAGCTCTCCGTGGTTGTCACCAGTCGGGTGAGGTCTTGGCCAACCATCCTGGGAGCAGCCACTGCCACCGCCACCAAGTCGGCCACGTCGACGTCGGCACCAATAGCCGCCGGCATCGACCCGTGATCTCGGATGTGCCGGGTGAGGCGTCTGGTGTCGATGTCGGAGAGGGCAATCACATCCCGTTCCCGCAGCCACTCTGCGAATGATCCCTCACTACGCCAATTCGAATCGAGGCGCGCCATCGAACGCACAACGAAGCCGGTACAGAACGGTTGCGCCGCCTGATCGTCGAATGAGCTCGCCCCGTAATTTCCGATGTGAGGCGCCGTCATCACGATGATCTGACCGGCGTACGACGGATCTGTGGCGATCTCCTGGTAGCCGGTCATCGCCGTGTTGAAGACGACTTCGCCGGAGGCGATTCCGGAGGCTCCGACGGCGGTTCCGCGAAAGATTGTGCCATCGGCCAGGGCGAGAGCGCCCCTCTTGGCATGGGCGGCAGTCATGCTGGTGCTGCCGTTGCGTCGTAGGTCAGCGTTCCCGCGAGCATCGTGAGCCTGACCGCTCCGTCGTAGCGACGACCCAGATAAGGAGCATTGCTCGACTTCGACACCGAACTCTCGACAACTGTCGCCTCATTCGGATCAAACACCACAATGTTGGCGGATTCGCCCTCTTCGAGCCACCGTCCCTGGTTTTCGAATTGGCCGAGTCTTGCCGGTGCCACCGACATGACCTCGAAGAAACGAATCGGGTCGAGGCCGACAATGTCATTGACCACCGCCGCCGCCCACTCGATGCCGATAATCCCATTCGGTGCCTGTTCGAAAGGCACATCCTTTTCATGATCGGCATGCGGAGCGTGGTCCGTGGCAACGATGTCGATCGCACCCGACCGCAGGCCCTCAATCAGCGCTCGTCTATCTGTTTCCGTTCGTAGTGGCGGCATCATCTTGTACGAGGTGTCCTGCGAGGCAACATCTGCATCGGTAAAGGCCAGATGATGTGGGGTCACTTCGGCGGTAACCGGCAGGCCGTCGGCCTTGGCCCGACCTATCAGGGGCAGGGTCCCGGCTGCAGAAGTGTGCTGCAGGTGATAGGCACACCCGGTTAGTCGAACGAGCTCGATGTCGCGTGCCACAATCACCGTCTCGGCCGCAGCGGGAATTCCCGCGACGCCCAAGGCTTCGGATACCGCGCCCTCGTGGATGTGGCCGGTGCCGGCAAGAGCCGGATCAATGGCGTGTTGGGAAACAACACCGCCGCGGTGAGCGATCTCGTCCATTGCCGTCCGCAGCAGCCCGGCATCGGCGAGGACGTCGCCGTCATCAGAGAACATGCGAACGCCGGCCGCCCACAGGTCATCGAAACCCACCAGGCGTTGTCCGGCCCGGCCAACCGTTAGGCAGCCGGCGACTGCAACCTCAACAAGTCCAGCCTCGCTCCCCCGCTTGATGACGTACCGCACCAGATCGCCCGAATCGGTCGCCGGCTGCGTGTTGGGCATAGCCACAACGGCCGTGTAGCCCCCGGCAGCCGCCGCCCGAGAACCGCTCTCGATATCCTCTTTGTACTCAGCGCCGGGTTCACGCAGGTGGGTGTGGACGTCAACAAACCCCGGACCGATCCACATGCCCGTGCAGTCGAGTTGGCGAGTGTCCTCACCGGCTTCGAGGTCCGGGCCGACTGCAACGATGCGGCCGCTGTCGATCGCCACATCGGCCACCAGAGCGCCCCCGGGGGTCATCACAGTGCCGTTGCGCAAGATCATCTCAGGCATGGTCTCGCTTTCGAGCAGGGTCTCTGCGTTCACGAGATGTCCTCGATCCAAACACCCTCGTCGCTGTCGACCTCGCGTAGTTGCACGGTCACCCTTTCCTTCTCTGACGTTGGGAGGTTCTTGCCGACGTAGTCAGTTCGAATCGGTAGTTCACGGTGGCCGCGATCGACAAGGACGGCGACCTGAATTCGAGCCGGCCGCCCAATGTCGGCGAGTGCATCCAACGCAGCTCGAATCGTCCGGCCGGTGTACAGGACATCATCGACCAAGACCACCGTGCGGCCGTCGATCGACATTGGGATATCGGTCCGGCTTTCTGCCCGAGGCGGACGAGAAGAGAGGTCGTCGCGATAGGGGCCGATATCGAGCGTGCCCACCGGGACATCTGCGCCTTCTATTGACGCCAACTCTCGTTGAATGCGCTCGGCCAGCGGAATCCCTCTGGTCTCGATGCCGACAAGCACTATCTCGCCGGCTCCACGATTACCTTCCGTGATCTCGTGGGCAACGCGGCGCACAGCGCGTCCGACGTCGGCGCTGTCCATCACGAGTTTCATGGACGTTTCCCGCAAGAGGTCAGAATCGAATCGATCCGACGATGGCGGCGACACAGCCCGGCTGGGCGCAGCGCGACACGCAGCAAGTGTCCGTTCCTTTCCGGCCTCTCTGGACCAGGTTTAAAGGTTGGTTCGAGGCGACCTTAGCAGCAGGTCACCAGCCCTCAATCTGAGGTTGAGGCCTCACCGTCCGGCGCCCCGGCAGGCTCCGCGAGCTTGGCCAGTACCCCGTTGACGAAGGCGCCGGATCGAGCTGTTGAGTAGTTCTTGGCCATCTCGACCGCCTCCGAGATGACGACGCCGGTAGGCGTTTCTGTGTGACGCAGCTCATAGAGCGCGAGGCGGAGCAAGGCCCGATCAACGGCCGGCATCCGCTCAACTCGCCACCCGGTAGCCACCGAAGCCAACTCTTTGTCCAGGGCCGCCCGCTGCTCCCACGCTCCCGAAGCCAAGCGGTACGCCCGCGCCCCCATCGCAGATTCAGATGGGGCCGCGCCTGTGGCGTCCGCGCTGTATAGGCCATCGAGCGCATCGAGACGAGCGTCTCGGCTCATGTCACCCGCGTGATGTAGGTACCAGTGCGCGTGTCGACTTTTACGACATCGCCCATGTTCAGAAACAAAGGCGCCTGGATCACAAAGCCGGTCGATAGCGTCGCCGGTTTGGTGGCACCGGAAACACGATCGCCCTTGACCCCGGGTTCGGTGTATGTGACCTCGAGCTCGACAGAGGCCGGCAGGTCGACGCCGATCGGCTGGCCCTTGTAGGTGTTGAGTTGGACCGTCATAGACTCCACGAGGAAGTTGGCGGCATCGCCGACCAGTTCCTTCGATACCGTCATCTGTTCGAAGGTTTCGAGGCTCATGCAGACGAACCCCATCTCGTCGGAGTAGAGGTACTGGTAGTCGGCTCGGTCGATGATCGCCCGCGGCAGGTTCTCCCCGGCACGGAACGTCCGGTCGACAACCGCCCCCGAGTTGAGATTGCGCAACTGGGTACGAACGAATGCCTTGCCCTTGCCCGGCTTGACGTGTTGATGTTCGATTACCTGGAAAAGTCCCTCCGGCAAATCAAGTGCCATTCCGGGTCGGAGGTCGTTGGTGGAAATCATTGATCCTGTGTTTCTCCTTTACGGCCGTCAGGCGATGCCCACGGCGCTCAAAGCGGCGCGTACGGTAGTCGTGTCCACGGTCTCCACAACCGGTTTCCCAAACTCCTCGAGCAGAACCATACGAACTCCTGAGGTGTCTCGTTTCTTGTCGAGCCGCAATGTTGCTTCTATGGCATCGAGCTCGAGGTCGGGCGGCGCCACAGTCGGGAGTCGAAGGCTGGCCAACAGGTTGCGCTGGGCAACGGCGTCAGCGAAACCGACCAGGCTCTCTGATACTGCTCCGGCAGCAACCATGCCGATGGCGACTGCGTGGCCGTGAGGGATCCCGGCGACGTGTTCGATGGCGTGACCAATTGTGTGCCCGTAATTCAAGACGATGCGCTGCCCTGTTTCGGTGAAGTCACTGCTCACAACATCGGCTTTGACGCGGATGGCCCGAGAAAGGACCTCGTCGATGGGCGCGGCCAGGCCGTGGGAGGCGTAGAGATCAAGCAATCCGGGATCCGCGATGAACCCGGCCTTGACGGCCTCAGCAGTACCCTCAATCAGGAGTTCCTCGGGGAGATCAGCGAGGACGTCACCGTCAACGATGACCCGTGCCGGATGGCTGAAGACGCCTGCAAGATTTTTGCCACCAACGTTCACTGCCGACTTGCCCCCGATGGCTGCATCGACCGCACCAAGAAGTGTTGTCGGCACCAGCACAGTCTCGATCCCGCGCAGGTAGGTGGCGCCGATGAACCCGCCCAGGTCGGTGGCGGCTCCGCCCCCGACCGCGACTATTGCGTCCGACCGGGTCATACCGAGCGAGTTGAGCCATAGGTAGCACTCTTCGGCCACCGCCAGCGTCTTGGCGGCCTCGCGGTCCGGCAGGAGTTTCAGTTCTGAATGTCGGCCTGCGGCGGTGAAGCTGTCGTGGAGATTCTCGGCAACCTGCATGGAACCCGGTTGGGCGAACAGCGCCACCCGGTCCCGCCCGGGCTGCGGCGGCATCACCACTTCAGCGGACCGGGCTGCCCCCCGGCTCAGAATGATCTCGCAGGCAACCTCGTCGCCCGACTCAATCAGAATTCGTTCCATAGTTCCTCAATCCGAGCGGCTACGACATCCAGGTTCAGATCATCGGTTGCCACTGAAGCGTGAGCTGCCTCTTCATAGGCTGCCGTGCGCTCGCCAAGCAGCCGCGTCAATGTGTTGATCGGGTCTTCCTCTGCCAACAATGGCCTCCGACTGTTGCGGCCAACACGGTGGCGCAAGGTCTCCGGCTTGGCCTGCAACCACACGACGAGCCCAGAGCCACGCATTGCTTCGACGTTGGTGTCGCGCAGCACGGATCCCCCTCCTGTGGAAATAACGCGATCAGATTTTGTGGCGGCCTCGAGCACGGCTGCCGCCTCCATGTCTCGAAAGGCATCTTCTCCGTGCTGTCCCCAGAACTCAGCTATCGAACAACCCATTCGACGGGTCACAGTGTCGTCGAGATCCATGAAGCGGCGCCCGGTCCGATCCCTGACGGCTCGCCCGACGGAGGACTTTCCAGAACCCATCATTCCAATTAGCCAGATGTTGCCGGCCACGATGTCAGAAACTTGCCAGTCGGGACTGATATGCGGCCACCGACTGCTGCAGATCGCCGAGTGTGTCACCGCCGAACTTGCGTTGGATCTCCTGGGCGACGGTGATGGCAACCATCTGTTCTGCAACGACACCTGCTGCGGGAACCGCACAGACATCGCTGCGTTCCCGGAAGGCCTTGGTCGGTTCCTTGGTGGACACGTCCACCGTGTCCAAGGGTCGCATCACCGTCGAGATTGGCTTCATGGCAGCACGGACCCGAACCGGGCCTCCGCTGGTCATGCCGCCTTCGATCCCACCAGCCCGGTTCGTCTGGCGGGTGAACTCATCTCCGTCGTGATATATCTCATCGTGCGCCGCCGAGCCCGGTCGGGCGGCCGTTTTGAAGCCGTCACCAACCTCGACACCCTTGATCGCCTGGATGGACATGAGCGACTCAGCGAGGCGGGCGTCCAGTTTGCGATCGAAGTGAACGTGGCTACCGACACCCAGGGGCAATCCGTAGACGAGCACCTCGACAACCCCTCCGAGAGTGTCCCGGTCCTTCTTGGCTGCGTCGATCGTTGCGATCATCGCCTCCTCTGCTGACCGGGCGAAGGCACGCACCGGCGATTCGTCAATCGCGTCTAGGTCCTCGGGCCCCGGCAAATCGGCATCGTCGGCAACAACCTCACCGATTGCGACCACATGGCTCAACACGTCAACGCCTATTCCCCGGAGTAGTTGTTTGGCCAGGTACCCGACAACTGACCGGGCGGCCGTTTCCCTGGCTGATGCGCGTTCGAGAATGTCACGAGCGTCACGGGTGTCGTATTTGACCATTCCGGCCAAGTCGGCGTGACCAGGGCGAGGAGTGGCCAGCGGCTTGGCCGATTCTCCAGGCGCCGCCGACATTTCATCTTGCCACTTGGGCCATTCAGTGTTGCGAATCACGACGGCCACGGGGCTACCGAGGGTCTTCCCGAACCGGACGCCACCCATGATCTCTAGTTCATCACGCTCGAGCTTCATGCGGGCTCCGCGACCATAACCGGCGCGGCGCCGCATCAACTCGCCTGCAATGCCTTCGGCAGACACCTCAATGCCCGCGGGCAAACCCTCGACGATTGTCACCAGCCCGGGGCCGTGCGATTCGCCCGCTGTCAGGAATCTCAACATAGGAGGAGACAGTAGAGCCTCGTGGGGATTCAAGGAACTTGGAGAGGACCCGTATTGAGTATCCGTATCCCGTATCCCGTATCAGGCTACCGAGTACCTGATACGGGAAGTGGGTGGGGATTCTTCTATGGGTGATCTATGGAGCCGGGTCGTGCCTCTGCCATCCACCGCCACAGACCTATCCAGGTAACGGAGGCGACTGCAATCGGTAGACACACGCCTCTAAGGAAGAGCCCTACCCATGGATCTCCAGAGAGACCGGTCCAGACCGCCGCCCACAGGAATGCCGCCGCGTACCCTGCTGCAATCAGGATTGTCAGGCCACCCACGACTGCGAACAGCATGCGCCGGACCGTGTAGGGAACCAGCCTCGCTGATGGCGGGGACTCGCCGTGCTCATCCACCCGCACAAACTAGCGGTGGCTCATCTAGCTCCCGAGGAACAACACGATGCCGGTTGCCAATTACCCGGCTGCGGTCACCGAATGACTGGTAACCGGTAACTCTTGTCCTCACTCCTGTCGTCCCCCGGGCGACGCCGACAAACACCACAAACCAAAAAGGGAGTGACCTTGCGGCCACTCCGTATTGATCGGGCCGTACGCTTCCTTGCAAACCGCTCGAGGCTGGTCGCAGTCGTATGATCGTGATGTGACGAAGACCCGCCTCATCGCAGGTTTGGCCGCGATTGTGGTGTTGGCGCTCGTTGCCGCTGTCCTCGGGTTCGGTCAGGGCCGTTCTTGCACAGATCTCGCGTGCGGAGATCGAGTGATCTACTCGATCCCGGACGAGGCCTACGTGGCGTGGGGTGCGGAGCCGACCGTCCCAGTTGCCGTTGAGACCTGCATCGACGATGAGTGCCGAACCAGCAAGGTGACCGTCAGCAAGGGCGGCAAAATGCGCGGAACCGGACCGGAGGTCTTCCTCGCCGAGGGCACGCTTGACCTTGGCGGTGTTTACACCATCACGTTGAAGGTCACGGGCCCGTCATCGATGGTGCGCTACGCCCGCACTGATACCGGCGCCACCTTGTCGGACTTCCAGCCGAACGGACCCGATTGTGATCCGACCTGTGCGCGTTGGCTCCTCGCGATCGAGCCGGAAGACCTCGGCCTCTGATCCCACCGCACGTTGCACGTGCCGGACATCTCATACGTGATACGTGCTACCTGATACTTGATACGTGATACA
>JAAELU010000757.1 GCA_024226255.1 bacterium
AGGGCTGCCCTGCGGGCAGCTTGGGAGGGGGAAGCGAAGTGAGCCAGCAAACCGCAATCACGGGCCGGCGCACTGACCTCTCACATCGAGACCTCGACCCCCATGTAGCCTGGCGGTGTGACCACTGCCAACGAAGCTGCTCGACTTGATGCGATCGGTTCAGCTCTGAACATCAGCGGAATGACGCGCCATATCGTCCTGTGTGCGCAGCCGACAACGCCGAAGTGCGCGCCTCACGAGGAGAGTGCAGAGGGGTGGAGCTACCTGAAGCGCCGTCTCAAAGAGCTTGAACTCTCGTCGGCGCCGCCCCACTGGCGGGGCCTCATCGAAGGCGAGCCACCCGAGACGGCCGCAGGTTCCGGTTCCGTGCTGCGCACCAAAGCCGACTGCCTGCGGATCTGCGAGCAGGGACCCATCGCGGTGGTCTACCCCGAAGGCATTTGGTATCGCTCGGTCACGGTCGATGTACTCGAACGGATCATCCAGGAGCACCTCGTCGGCGGCGTACCCGTGCAGGATCTTGTGTTTGCTGGTCCACTTGGAGGTGGAGACTCGTCATGAGGACTCGGACGGCTTTGCTCGGCGGCATTGGAGCCTGGGCGGCATACCGGCTATTCGGACCAGAGATCGCCCCTCGCTACGTCCCAGGGCAGGAGCGCCCGGTTCACATTCCCGGACGTACTGTCTTCGTCGGTGAGCGCGAGCTCTTCGTCAGAGAGGCCGGGCACATCGATGCCCCGCCCTTGGTATTGGTCCACGGCTGGGGCTTCGACGGCGAAATGAACTATTACAGCCTCATCGAGAAGCTGGCGGAGGACTTCTACGTTGTTGTTCCCGACCACCGCAACCACGGGAAGTCGGATTGGATTCGTGGCAAGTTCGATGTCGCCGATTTGGCCGATGAGCTGGCTGGGGTTCTCGACGCTCTTGGAGTGAGCCGGGCAACTGTGGTCGGCTACTCCTTGGGAGGGATGGTGACCCAGGAGTTGGCGCGGCGCTATCCGGGCCTTGTCAAGAAGATGGTCTTGGCGGCCACCGCCGCTCGGCCGGTCCATCGATTCCGGCCCCCAATGCGGCTCGGAATGTGGCTGGCCCGGTCGTTCGCACGCTTCAGTCGCCAAGAAATCGCCGCCGGGTCGGTCCAGGTGATGAAGTACACCGGGGCGCTCGATCCGAAGAATGAGCGGTGGATGCGCGCCTCTCTGATGCGTCGCGACGCGACGTTGTTCTACGAAGCCGGCCACGCCGCGTGGCGCTTCGATTCCCGCGCATGGATAGGAAAGCTCCCACAACCAGCCATGGTGATCATCACCGAATCTGATCACATCGTCGAGCCGGTGGCCCAAAACGAGCTGGCCGAGCTGATCGCCGGTGCAGAGGTTGTCAGGCTTCCGGGGGCCGATCACGACTCCGTCCTCAGCGACCCGGCTTCCTACATCGAGGCGATCAGAGGTTTTGCGACCTAGGGGGTGGCCACGATCGCCCGGACCACGGCTTCCGGATTCTCGGCGATTACGTTGTGGGCCCCCTCCACGACCTGAGCCCTGCCGTGCCGACACGTTGTGGCGGCCTGCTGGGCAATCGCGGCGTACTTGGGATCACGATTGCCCGCCATCCAGACGATCGGCATTTCCAGGTCGGCGATTCGGTATCCCATGTACGGCTGGCAGCCCTGGCTCATACCCCGCAGTGCACCGCAGATGCCTTCAGCCGAGTTGGCCAGGCGGATAGCCGTCAGATCGATGGTCGCATTCGGGGCTTGAAGCAGCGGCGCCTGCCCGAATTCGCGGACGAAGGGCTCGGCGGTGCCTTGCTCCTCGATTATCCGGGCATGTTCCATGTCGGCGACTTGCCGCTCGATCCGTTGCGTGACATCTTCGACTCCTAGCGAGGTCGAGACGAGCACGAGTTGTGGAAACGACGCTGGTTCTCTCAACGCGGCGGCCACAGCGAGTCGCCCGCCCATCGAGTAGCCAAGGACCACGTTCGGCCGCGAGTCGCGAGCTAGCTCGACAACTTCATCGACAGCGTCGTCCCAACCCGTGTTGGTGGTGTCGCGTCCGCCGTGACCTGGCAGGTCGGGGGCGATCACGTCGGCGCTGAGCATCTCGGCAAGCTCGGCGAACATGGCGCCGCCGAGGGTGAATCCGTGCAGTGCGAGCACACGATGAGGCGATTCTTGGATGTTGTCCACGGCGGCGACGGTAGCCTTGTGCCGTGGATTTGTTGGATCTGACGATTGCTATCGCCGGCAGCCTTGGTGTTGTTATGGTCTTGCGCAGCCCGTCCTTTGACGGAACCGGGCGGGTACGAACTCTCGCCAAAGCGGCCGCCATCGCCGTTGGCATCGAGGCGATCATCAATGTTGCGCTGCTGACTCCGGTCGAGATTCAGATGATCCATCTCCAGGTCGCTGACGTCCTCTGGATCCTGGCGACTCTGGCTGTTCTCCGGATCGTGGCAGCAACCACGGATGTATCGGGGCGGCTGGAGTCGGTATGAGCGCCAATCCGGTCACCACCGATGCCCCCGAGGGGAGAGCCGACATCGTCCGTGCGTACGTCGAGCTGACGAAGCCTCGCATCATCGAGCTGCTGCTCACGACGACGGTTCCTGCGATGATTCTGGCGGCAGAGGGCTGGCCCGGAACCTGGTTGGTTCTGGCCACTCTCGTCGGCGGGGCATTGTCGGCCGGTGGCGCCAACACGATCAACCAGGTTGTTGATGCCGACATCGATCGGATCATGGCTCGAACAAAGTCTCGGCCCCTGCCGACCGATCGGATCGATTCCCGCAACGCTTTGTTGTTCGGTGCCGCCCTGGGAGCATTCGGATTCGTGTGGTTGGTCGTCACGGTCAACATGCTCGCCGCAGTGCTGACGACCCTGGGACTGTTGTTCTACGTCTTTGTCTACACGCTCTACCTCAAACGCAGTTCAGCGCAGAACATCGTTGTTGGGGGCGCCGCCGGTGCCGTGCCCGCGCTGGTGGGCTGGGCGGCGGTGACCGGAACGCTGGCGCTGCCGGCCTGGATCATGTTCGCCATCATCTTCTTCTGGACGCCACCCCACTTCTGGACCCTGGCGATCAGATACCACGAGGACTACGCGGCAGCCGACGTGCCGATGCTGCCGGTGGTGGTCGGAGACAAGCGAGCACTCGAACACATCGTTGCCTACAGCGCTGTGCTGGTCGGGACCTCTTTTCTTCTGATCCCAACCGGAGTCGTTGGACTGCCGTACACGGTGGCCGCTGTTGTACTGGGCGTTGGGGTGATGGCGGCAACGTTGTGGCTGCGGCGCCACCATGACCAGGCGATTCGTTACTTCCTCGCTTCCAACGTATACCTGGCGGCCCTCTTCGCCGCCATGGCGATTGACGGGCTGTTCTGATGGCGGGCCTGCGCGACGGTTTTTTGGTTCTGGCAGCCATCCTCGTAGTCGTCGGCTCGATTGCGATCGTCGCTCTGGAGTTCGGCTCGGCGTCGCAACGTCGTCTCGTCGGCCGTGTTCGTGACACGGTCGAAGTCTTGCTCCCGCCAATCCTGATGAGCCTCTTGGCCTGGCTGGTGTGGGTCGAGTACTCGTGACAGATACCGCGCCGATTCGTCCCGAAGAACGTTTCGACGAAGAGGTCGTTGCGTCCTATCTGCGCGCCAATCTGTCTGAACTGGTTGGGGAAGGGCCCCTACGTTTTGACCAGTTCCCTGGAGGCGCGGCCAACCTGACATACCGCGTCAGCTCGGAATCGCAGGAACTCGTACTGCGGCGGGCGCCGCTCGGCGACGTGGCCAAGGGCGGTCACGACATGGAGCGAGAGCACACGGTGCTGTCACGACTGTGGACTGAGTACCCAGAGGCACCGCGGGCCTTCCACTTCTGTGCCGACCCAGAGATCCTCGGGAAACCGTTCCTCGTGATGGAACGGCGCCGTGGCCACGTGATCCGTGCGCAGTGGCCTCCGAGCTACCGCCACGATCCCAAGATACGAGCTCGGGCGGCCCACAATCTTGTTGGTGGCCTGGCCCGGTTGCATCAAGTGGATCCATCTGCCGTCGGCCTCGAGGAATTCGGCCGACCGGAAGGCTTTGTGGAGCGCCAGGTGGAAGGCTGGGCACGGCGCTGGGAGGCGGCGGCGACCCGGGAGGTTCCGGACATGGCCACTGCGGCACAACTGCTGGCGGCAAACCTCCCGATGCCGCAAACGGCGGTCATTCTCCACAACGACTACAAGCTCGACAACACGATGCTCGACGATGACGGGAATCTGGTGGCGGTTTTTGACTGGGACATGTCGACCCGGGGCGATCCGTTGGTCGACCTGGGGACGCTGCTGGCGTATTGGGCCGATCCCGACGATCCCACCTTCCTCATTTTCGGTGACATCGCCGTCACGCTGGCGTCCGACCTCGCCAAGTCCTCGGTAATCGAGCAATACGCGGAGACCACCGGCTTCGACATGTCCAATGTCAAGTACTACGAAGGCCTGGCGTTGTATCGGATTGCAGTGATCATCGAGCAGATCTATGCCCGCTACGCCGCCGGACAGACGACTGACGATCGTTTTGCGCGGTTTGAGCCTCTCGCCCCGCTCCTGGCCGCCGCGGCAGTGGCCAAACTCAGATAGCCCGGGCGGACAACGCCCCGCCGTTCCCGTTCCCGGGCATCCCCCAAACGCCGAAGGCGTTCCCATGGAGCTGCGCAGCAGCTCCCAAGGAACGGGCCGCTAGGCCCGTTCCCCGAAATAGGCCCGAAACAATCTGTTGGTAATCGTGTAACCAATCAGCAACCGCGGTGAAATAACCCGCCCTTACCTTCGGAAGCCTTGAAGGCTGATTCCCGATCAAGCGAGGGTGAGAACGATGAGACGAAGGGTGTTCCTCATAGGGAGCCTGGTGGCTGTGTTCAGCGCCGGCCCACTGGTAGGGGTGGCCGCGGCGCAGACCGTCGAAGAAGTCGCCACTGCCGCCAACGAGATATGGCTGGTGTTGGCGGCGACACTCGTGATGTTCATGCAGGCCGGATTTGCCCTGGTGGAGGCCGGATTCACCCGATCCAAGAACTCGGCCAACATCATCATGAAGAATCTGATCGACTTCTCCGTTGGTGGGCTCATGTATTGGGCGATCGGATTCGCCCTGGCGTACGGGGGAAGCTCCGTGGGCGGTTGGTTCGCTTGGGGCGATGTCTTCTTTTTCGATGACCCGGCTCGGGCCTCCGAGTGGTATTTCCAGGTGGTGTTCGCAGCAACGGCGGCGACCATCGTTTCCGGAGCAGTTGCCGGGAGGGTCAAGTTTGTCTCGTACCTCATCTACACCCCGTTCATCACAGGACTCATCTACCCGATCGTGACCCATTGGGTCTGGGACAGTCGCGGGTGGCTCAACAAGCTGGGCTACGTCGACTTTGCCGGCTCGGGCGTAGTTCACATGCTCGGGGGAGTGGCCGCGCTGGCCGGGGTCATGGTGATCGGCCCTCGCATTGGCAAGTACGACGCCAAGGGCAAACCGCAGGTAATCGCAGGACACTCGCTCACGAGAGGTGCCCTAGGTGTGTTCATCCTGTGGTTCGGTTGGTACGGGTTCAATGCCGGCTCCACGCTGGCCGCAGTTGGCGAGGACATCGCCTATCCGGCAGTAACCACGACGCTGGCGGCCTGTGCCGGATCCTTGGGGGCGTTGGCTGTGGCATGGCTGATAACCAAGCGGCCTGATCCCGGTTTCGCGCTGAACGGAGTGCTTGCCGGCCTCGTCGGAATAACTGCCGGCACGGCCGCCGTCTCATTCAGCGCCGCGGTCCTGATTGGGTTACTCGCCGGCGCTCTGATGGTCGGCTCGGTCCTGTTCTTTGAGCGGATCGGTATCGACGACCCGGTCGGTGCGATCTCTGTGCACGGTGTTGCCGGTCTGTGGGGAGTTATTGCGGTGGGCATCTTCGCCGCCGGTGACGGGGTGACTCTGACGAATCAGATCATCGGAGCCGGAGCCATTGTGGCTTGGACGTTCGGGACCAGTTGGATCGTGTTCCGAATCGTTGACAGGTTGGTCGGCATCCGCGTCGCTCCGGAAGAAGAGATCGGCGGTCTGGACCGATCCGAACACGGCATGGATGCCTACCCAGAGTTCGTCTTCCAGCACCAGTTGATGGAGTCGAACGGCAATGGCGCGAAGGTCGATGTGAGGGCGTAGGAGTCGATAAGAGTTACCAGTTGCCAGTTACCAGTTACCAGCCGGACCGGTAACTGGTAACTGATAACTGGCAACTGACTCCTCAATTCCGCCTTGCCATATCACTCACGCGCCCATTACATTGTCCGCAATGCACCACAGCTTCTTTTACGCGTATTTCTTTACCGGGCCCCGGTCCGGGCAGGAGAATGCGCGCTAAAGAGAGCCCAGCAGCAATTTCACCGCCCGAGACCGGCTACGGTCTCGGGCTTTTTGTTGCCCGGGACCTCCAGGAGAACTCATGTCAGACCAGCCAAATAAACCGATTCTCAAGAGCCATCGCCGTCCCGACGTCGAGACGACAGTCGTCGCCGTCGACAACGTCCGTTTCGGTGACGGTTCTTATCCGGTGATTGCGGGACCGGTTGCCGTCGAGAGTGAGAAGCAGATAACCCAGGTTGCCGAGTCAGCCATGACGGCCGGCGCCTCGGTGTTGCGTGCGGGCACGTTCCGGCAAGAGAGTTCACCGTACGAATTCGGTGGCCTTGGCGCTGAAGGCGTATGGATGCTCGAGCACGCGGGTCACGAGGCGGGTCTTCCGACCATGACGGAGGTCCAGGAGGCTGGGCAGATCGAAGTTGTTGCCGAGCATGTTTCGATCCTCGAGATCGGGCCGGATCAAATGCAGAACTTCGTGCTGCTGCGCGCCGCCGGGGCAACCCACAAGCCGATAGTCCTGCACCGGGGCCCCTCGGCGACGGTGGACGAATGGTTGATGTCCGCCGAGTACATCCTCAATGAGAACAACGATCAGGTGGTTCTCTGCGAGCGCGGCAGCCGGGGCTTCGACCCCCGCACCACCGATACCATCGACATCTCGGCGGTTCCGGTCGTCCAGCGCATGAGCCATCTGCCCGTGATCATCGATCCGGCCCCTGCGCATAGCGTCGAGGACATCCTCGCCCCGCTGGCTTTGGCGGGTCGCTCTGTCGGCGCCGATGGACTCATCATTGCCGTTCACCCCGAGCCCGGCGCGTCGCGCGCCGGCAACGGGGCTCAGCTCGGCCTCGATGAGTTTGGTCACCTGATGGAACGCCTTGGCATCCCGACGCTGCGAGATGAGATCGATCGAATTGACCGTGATCTCATCAAGCTGGTGG
Source organism: bacterium (assembly GCA_024226255.1). Taxonomy (GTDB): domain Bacteria; phylum Actinomycetota; class Acidimicrobiia; order Spongiisociales; family UBA5794; genus JAHEJX01. Next base: position 7,327 of record JAAELU010000757.1, read on the forward strand.
CCCGCCGCCTCCATTCGTCGATCGAGATCGCTCGCATCAAGTCGCGCAAGGGTCTTGAGATGCGATCCCCTGATCGCGAGGCGGAACTGATCGAAGAGGCGCGCGACGATGCCAGGACTCTTGGTGTCGATCCCGGATATGTCGAGACGCTGATGACGGTCGTGCTTGACCACAGCAGACAGGCCCAGCAGGCCGCGGTTGACACCAATGTCGCCGGGTAGCATTCCGCGGGCTCAAGGATGTCCCGATCTAGCCGTATACTGATATATCACCGATTCCGATTAACTTGCCCGCTGGGCGCGCCTCCATGTGAGTCCCGCCCGCGCATTTCATAAGGAGACCTACTCGCACCGTGGATGTTCTAGCGCTGCGCGAATCACTCGCCCGACTGGCCGGCAATCATCGCTGGACATGGGTGCCGGCCATGCGGAGGCTGTGGGCCCGCCTTGACGGGGGAACGCTCGATCGACACCCCACGCTGATCATTGCCGACGTGGCAACCAGCGACCTCGAAGCCCTGCTGTCTGAAGACGAGACGATGGCGCTCGTGGCGGACGAGTTGACCTACCTCGACGAGCTCTTCGTTGACGGAGCAACCGATCCCCAGTTTGCGTACTTCTCTCCCGAATTCGGTATCAGTGACGCCATTCCGCAGTACTCCGGTGGTCTCGGCATTCTTGCCGGAGATCACCTGAAGGCGGCCAGCGACATTGGCCTGCCGCTGGTGGGTGTCGGCCTTTTCTATCGGCAAGGATTCTTCCGACAGGCGATTGCGGGCGGCCAACAGGCCGAGTCCTACCCGACTGTGACTCCCGAGTCGCTTGGCGCCGAGGCGACGGGGATAACTGTCCACGTGCCGCTGCCCGGCCGCGAGGTGGCGGCCCAGGTGTGGCGTATGAGCGTTGGCCGTACCCAGCTGCTGTTGCTTGACACGGACGTAGCTGAGAATTCCGATACAGACCGTGCGATCACAGACCGTCTCTATGGCGGTGATCGGCTCCATCGGCTCAAGCAGGAGATACTGCTCGGCGTCGGCGGCACTCGTGCCCTGAGCGCAATGGGATGGAACGTTCCTGTGTACCACCTCAACGAGGGGCACGCCGGCTTCCTCGTTCTCGAACTGATCGATCGGGCCATTGACGGCTCGGACCTCTCCACGGCGATCGACAAGGTTCGCAAGAGCCTTGTCTTCACAACCCACACCCCGGTGCCGGCGGGTATTGATCGATTCGATCGCAAAATGATCCTGCCCTACCTCGAACTCTGGGCAACGCGGTGGGGTGTGCCCGCTGCGGCGCTCTGGGAACTCGGCGCGGACGCGACCGACGTGAAGGATCGATTCAACATGGCTGCCTTCGCCCTCCGGTTGGCGAGCAGCGCCAACGGCGTGTCGAAGCTCCACGGTGAGGTCAGTCGCCGGCTGTTCGCTGGAATCGGCATCGGCGATGACATCACATCGATAACCAATGGCGTCCATGCTCGAACGTGGGTTTCTGAGGACACCCAATCGGTGTTTGACCGGATACTCGGTGCCGGCTGGGAGAACGGGGAGTCCGAAGCATGGGATCGTGTCGACTCCCTGAGTGATTCGGCCGTCGCTTCATTGCGCCATATCGGTGCCTTGAACCTCGCGCAGCTGGTCTCTGATAGAACCGGTCAAGTCCTCGATCCGGACGCGCTGATCGTCGGGTTCGCCCGCCGCTTCGCCACCTACAAGCGATCAACTTTGCTATTTCAGCATCCCGAGCGACTCGCCTCGATGCTCACCGACAACAACCGCCCGGTTCACTTCGTCTTTGCGGGCAAAGCGCACCCCGCTGACGCTGCCGGCAAGGAGCTCTTGGCGAGCATCGTCGAGTTCTCTCATTCGGCTGCCGCCAATGGACGGTTCACGTTCATTCCTGACTACAGCATCACAATTGCTCAGGCGATGTACGAGGGCTCGGACATCTGGCTCAACACACCCATCAGGCCCCGGGAGGCTTCTGGAACCAGCGGTGAGAAGTCGGCCCTCAACGGAGGCCTCAACTGTTCAATCCTCGATGGTTGGTGGGCAGAGATGTACGACGGCCGTAATGGTTGGGCGATCGCCACCAGCGATGCCCCCGACCCGGTTCTGCGAGATCGTGATGAATCCGAGGCAACACTTGACGTCTTGGACATGATCCTGGCCGAGTACCACGAGGACCCGGCCGGGTTTGTCGGCCGGATCCGGCATGCGTGGAAGTCGCTCGGACCGGGAGTCACCGCCGCCCGAATGATTAATGACTACCGCCGGCAGATATACATGCCGGCGTTATCTCGTGCCAGATAACTCATCTTCTGTGCCGGCTTGGCCGGGAGATGACTACCCGCTCGGCGCCACCCCCCGCAAGGGCGGCTGCAATTTCGCCGTCTTCTCCGAAGTAGCCGGTTTTGTCGAATTGTGTCTCTTTGATGAAGACGGGACAGAGCACCGGATTCGTCTGCCCGAGGTGACCAACGCGGTCCACCACGGATTCGTCCCCGGAATAAAGCCGGGGCAGGCCTATGGATACCGAGCTCACGGCCCGTGGGACCCGGCCCATGGAAGCCGCTGCAATCCAGCGAAGCTCTTGCTCGACCCGTATTCGAGGGCGATCTCCGGTGAACCGGAGTGGGATTCCAGCTTGTTTGGTCATATCCAGTCTGCGCCCGACGTCCTGTCGCCAAGCGACAGTGCGGCGGCAATGCCCCGTTCGATCGTGGTTGACACCAGGTTCGACTGGGAGGACGACGGGCCCCCGGACATCGCTTTGCACGACACGGTCATCTACGAGGCGCACGTCAAAGGTATGACAATGCGCCATCCCGGCGTGCCGGATGACTTGCGCGGTACCTATGCCGGTCTGGCGGCTGAACCCATTATCGAGCACCTGCAGTCACTCGGCATCACCGCCATCGAACTGCTACCTATTCACCATTTCATGTCAGAGGAACACCTGGTCAAGCTGGGCTTGAGCAACTACTGGGGGTACAACTCGATCGGGTTCTTCGCCCCCCACGGCGCATACTCGTCGGCGGGAGATTGTGGCCAACAGGTCAACGAATTCAAGGAGATGGTCAAGGCTCTGCATCGTGGCGGTATCGAGGTGATCCTCGACGTCGTCTACAACCACACGGCCGAGGGAAACCATCTCGGACCGACCTTCAGTTACCGGGGACTCGACAACGCTTCCTACTACCGCTTGGCCGAAAGCGATCCGTCCCGATACGTCGACTACACAGGGACCGGCAACAGCATCAACATGCGCCATGCCGAGTCGCTGCGCCTCATGATGGACAGCCTGCGTTACTGGGTTTCCGAGATGCATGTGGATGGATTCCGATTCGATCTGGCCTCGGCATTGGCTCGAGAGCTGCACGAGGTCGACCGATTGTCTTCGTTCTTCGACCTGATACACCAAGACCCCATTGTCAGCAGGGTCAAGCTGATCGCAGAACCGTGGGATGTCGGCGAGGGTGGCTACCAGGTCGGCAATTTCCCGCCGCTGTGGTCGGAGTGGAACGACAAGTTCCGCGACGGCGTCCGTGACTATTGGCGGGGCTGGGATGAGTCTCTGGCGACCTTCGCCTTTCGTTTTACCGGCAGCTCCGATCTGTACGGGTCATCGCAGCGACGCCCAACTGCCAGTGTCAATTTTGTAACCGCCCACGACGGATTCTCACTCGTCGACCTCGTGTCATACAACCAGAAGCACAATGACGCCAACGGCGAAGAGGGCCGCGACGGTACTAACAACAATCGCTCCTGGAACTCCGGCGTAGAAGGGCCCACGGACGATCCGGATGTCCAACGGATTCGAGATGCCCGGGTGCGCTCGATGTTGGCAACTCTCATCTTGAGTCAAGGCGTCCCGATGATCGTCGCCGGCGACGAGATGGGCCGCTCCCAGCTCGGCAACAACAACGCGTACGCCCAGGACAACGAAGTCTCCTGGCTGGATTGGGCGGGGGCCGACAAGGAACTGCTCGAGTTTGTCCGGCGTCTGGTCGGCATCAGGTCGCGGCACCGTGCCTTCCGCCGGCGCCGCTGGTTCGAGGACCGCCCGCTCCATGGCGCCGACGTGCGCGAGATCGGCTGGTATCGGCCCGATGGATCGATGATGAACGCCGAGGACTGGCGCGTGTCCTACGCCAAGAGCCTGGCTGTCTACCTCAACGGTTCGATGATTCCGGCCCGGGACCCTCGTGGCGAGCCCGTCATTGATGACAGCTTCCTGGTTCTCTTCAATTCGGGCGGCCAAGAGTGCCAATTCACTGTCCCGGCGGGGCTACAACGTGATGAGTGGCTGGTGGAACTCGACACGAGCGCCACCGACCGCAACGGGCACACCTATCGCGCCCATGACCAGATCACGGCTGCCCCCTGGTCGGTCCTCCTGCTCAGGCAGGCAACGACGACGTATGCCGATACCATCATGTACGCATTGGAAAACGTGCGGTATTCGGTCAGGGACGACTCGGAGTGAAGGTTCTCTTCGCCTCGGCTGAATTGGCGCCACTGGCGAGAGTCGGCGGGCTGGCCGAGGCTGCGGGCGGGCTGGTAGCCGCCTTGCGCGCCGCTGCGATCGACGTGACTGTGCTGCTGCCCGACTACGGCGGCGTGGTCCTGAAGCGGGAGAAGCGCGCGCCGCTGGAGACACCGGCGTGGACCGGGCCAATGTGGACCCGCGCCGGCACTCACCCGACGGTCGGCCAGGTGACCCTGGTTGGCAGTGCCGAGCTTGCCAGGCCCAATCCCTATGTAGACGCCACCGGGATCGGATGGCTCGATAACGACCTGAGATTTATGCAGTTCTCGGCCGGTATTGCGACGATTCGCGACGAGACGCGCCCTGACGTCGTACATCTCAATGACTGGCATGCCGCGGCAGCTAGCGCGTTGGGCGCGACGCCACGACCCACCGTTCTCACGATCCACACCCTTGGCTATCAGGGGGTCTCCCCGCCTCACTGGCTGGGACGACTCGCCAGGCGGTCAGAGGACTTTGAGTGGTGGGGACAGACCAACCCCTTGGCCGGAGGGATACGCCTCGCCGATCGGGTCATTGCAGTCAGCCCCAATTACGTCACAGAGATGCTTCGGGAGGATTCCGGCATGGGGCTTCACGAGATCCTCAGTGCCAAGGGTCCGTCACTGGTTGGGATCCTCAACGGGATCGACGCCACCGAGTGGAACCCGCAAACGGATCCACACTTGGCCTCGACGTTCTCGTTAGCAGCACTTGAGGCCCGGGCTCAATGTCGCCGCGATCTCATGGACACTGCACAGTGGGCCGATTCCAAGGAGCCGATCATCGGGGTTGTTTCTCGTCTTGTCGATCAGAAGGGCATCGACCTTCTGCTCGACACTGTGCGTTTCCTAGAGCGGATGCCGGCCAAGCTGTTCGTGCTGGGATCGGGCCTGCCGGGACTGGCATCGGCCCTCCACCATGCGGCGGCGGCCTTTCCGGAGCGGGTGTACTTCCACGATGGTTATGACTTGGCTTTGGCACATCGGATCTTTGCCGGTTCCGACCTCTTTGCGATGCCGAGCCGGTTTGAGCCATGTGGGCTCGCCCAGATGCAGGCAATGCGATACGGCTCGATTCCGGTCGTGACACCGGTCGGCGGTCTGGTTGACACGGTCATCGACGCTGATGGCAGCCGCGCCGGCACCGGTTTCGTTTCGCGGACGGTAGACAGCGCCGGCATGGTTGACGCGCTCCATCGGGCGGTACGTGCCTACAAGAATGGGCGTCGCCGACAAGGGATTCAGAAGCGTGGCATGCAGCACGACTGGTCCTGGCAAGAACCTGCCGAACGCCACATCGAGCTCTATCGAGACCTGGCAGAAAAGCCATGAGTATCAAGTATCACGTAGTACTTGATACCTGATACTTGATACCCGACTCCAACGCTCCGTGTCGGCGCGCCTTCAGTGGGCTGTTGCATCCTTGGCCAGGATCACAACGCCGCCAGGAGACATTGTGTATTTCTCCTTGTCGGCTTTCGTGTCGACCCCGATTTCTGCCCCAGGCCGCACCTGGCAGTTCTTGTCGAGGACTGCGTTGCGGACGACCGCGCCGGCACCGATGGTGACATCGTCGAGGAGTACCGAGGCCTCAACGATCGCTCCGTCCTCAATGCGCACGCCCGGCGAGAGCACTGAGCGCCGCACGTGGCCGCCTGAGACGATAACGCCGTTGCCCATCAGCGACATGGTGACGTCTGAGCGGCTTCCGTTGGCGCCGATGACGAGCTTGGCCGGCGGCATTGACCGCTCCATGGTGTAGATGGGCCAATCTCGGTTGTAGAGGTCGAAGGCGGGAACCTCTGCCACGAGGTCCATGTGAGCCTCGTGGTAGCTGTCGATCGTCCCAACATCTCGCCAGTAGTGCGGTTCGGTGCCCTCGCCCGGGACCTCATTCGTCGTGAAGTCGTAGACAGAGGCCTCACCGGCATCGACCATGGCCGGGATGAGGTTGCCGCCGATATCGTGGCGGGAGTCTTCGTCTTCGGCATCGCGTTTCACCAGGTCCTCGAGGGCGTCCGCAGTGAACACATAGTTGCCCATTGATGCCAAGACCTGGCCGGGGGCGTCGGCCAACCCAACGGTGTCGGCGACCTCGGGCTTCTCTTGGAACTTGGCGATGCGGTTGCCTTCACCCGGGGTGATGATGCCGAACTGGTCGCATGTAGTCCGATCAACTCGGATCCCGGCAACGGTCACTCCAGCGCCGGACTCGATGTGGTGTTCGAGCATCTGGCGAGGGTCGATGCGATAGATGTGGTCGGCGCCGAACACGAAGATGTACTCGGGCCGTTCATCGTGAATGATGTTGAGGTTCTGATAGATGGCGTCAGCCGAGCCCAGAAACCATCTTGGTCCGGAACGCATCTGAGCGGGAACCGACGTGACATACAGGCCGAGCAGCGTGCTGAGTCGCCAAGTCTGGGCGATGTGACGGTCGAGGCTGTGTGACTTGTACTGCGTGAGAACGACAATCTTGCGGTAGCCGCCATTTGCGAGATTCGACAGCGGGAAGTCGATCAACCGGTAGTGCGAGCCAAAAGGAACCGCGGGCTTGGCACGATCCAATGTCAACGGCAGCAACCGTTTGCCTTCGCCACCTGCAAGCACCATGGAGAGCACACGGTTTGGGTTGGCGCTAGCCGGGTTCATCTCGACTCCTTTGGTGCTTGGCTAATCATGGCTGTCGTCATCGTGGTCTGCCGGTACAAATAGGCTGAACGCGAGCGGTCCAATGGCTATCTCGAGCGACTGATTGTGGCCGTGGGAGCCGATGGCTTGGGCGGGCACCGGTTCCATCGTTACGCCGCTGCCGCCGAAGTCGACCGAATCCGACTGAAGTACCGGAACCCAGTCCCCGGCGACGGGTACCCCGATGCGGTAGTCGAACCGGGCGATGGGGGTGAAGTTGCCGACCGCCAGCACTGGTCGGCTGCCTTCGGCATGACGGATGAAGGCGAACACGACGTTGGAGGCATCGTCGGCGACGATCCAGGACAGGGCAGTGTCTGCGGAGTCGTTCTCGTAGAGCGACGGCTCTCGGCGGTAGACCTGGTTGATGTGTCGGACGAAGTTCTGCACGCCCGCGTGGCCCGGGTCGCTCAGCAGCCCCCAGTCGAGTTCCTGCTCGTGATTCCAGTCATTGCGTTGGGCGAACTCGCCACCCATGAACAGCAGCTTCTTACCTGGCGTCGCCCACTGATAACCGTACAACAGCCGCAGGTTGGCGAGACGTTGCCAGTCGTCGCCGGGCATCTTGTCGGCGAGCGAGCCCTTGCCGTGGACGACTTCATCGTGCGATAGAGGCAGCACAAAGTTCTCGCTGGTGGCATACACCGAGCGGAACGTGAGTTCGCCATTGTGGTGACCACGGTGGATGGGATCACGCTGCATGTATTGGAGCGTGTCGTGCATCCAGCCCATGTCCCACTTGTACCCGAAGCCGAGGCCTCCGTGCTCCACCGGCTTGGTGACTCCCGGCCACGCTGTCGACTCCTCGGCGATGATGTGAATACCGGGGTGGTTTCCGTAGAGCGTCTGGTTCATCTGGCGGAGAAAGGACACCGCATCCAGGTTCTCGTTGCCCCCGAACTGGTTCGGGGTCCACTCGCCCTCCTTGCGGGAGTAATCGAGGTACAGCATCGACGCCACAGCATCGACCCGTAGCCCATCGATGTGGAACTTGTCGAGGAACATGTTGGCGCTCGAGATGAGGAAGCTGCGGACCTCGGCCCGTCCGTAGTTGAAAATGCATGAGTCCCAGTCGGGATGGTGCCCGAGTTGGGGGTCGGCATGCTCAAAGAGATGGGTTCCGTCAAAGAGGGCCAGTCCATGGCTGTCGTCCGGGAAGTGAGAGGGCACCCAGTCGAGAATGACGCCGACTCCGGCCTGATGGAGGATATCGACAAACTCCATGAACTCGGTTGGTGACCCGTAGCGCGAGGTTGGGGCGAAGTAGCCGGTCGTCTGGTAACCCCACGAGCCATAGAACGGGTGCTCGGTAGTTGGCAGCAGCTCGACGTGGGTGAACGCCATGTCGGTCAGATACTCGGCCAGCTGGCGAGCCTGAGCCGCGTATCCGCCGGGTTCGTAGCGCCACGAGCCGAGATGAACCTCGTAGATCGACACCGGGGCTGAGAAATCGATGCGGGCACCGCGGTTCGCCATCCAGGTCGCGTCGCCCCAGTCGTATTCGAGGCTGGTGACGACAGAGGCGGTCCGCGGGGCCTCCTCTTGGGCAAAGCCGAACGGGTCGGCCTTCTCGATGGTTTCGCCTGCCTGACTGGTGACGAGATACTTGTAGCGGTCACCGAAGCCGGCTGCCGTCTCGCTGCGCCACACGCCGGATGGATCGGGATCGAGGAAGTGGGGCCCGTTGCTACCCCAATCGTTGAAGTCGCCGATGACTGCCACTGCGGTGGCGCTCGGCGCCCAGACCCGGAATGTTGTCCCGGAGCCGTCACAGTGAGCTCCGAGGACCTCGTAGGCAGTGGAGTGGGCACCCCCATTGAAGGCCCACGCGTCTTCTGCGGTGAATTGCCTTCTCTGGTTACCGATCACCCCCGCATTGTGACGGCTTCGCCCCCCAGGTCCAAAGACGATCCCGTCCTCCGGACCTTGTGGCGTAGTCGTTGACGAGATCGGACGGAATGTCGGAGCGCGTCGTGCCGACGAC
>JAAELU010000758.1 GCA_024226255.1 bacterium
AGCGGTGCCAGAGCCGCGGCCACGAGGGCGACCCATGGCGAAAATCCCATCCAGCGTGCGCTCGAGAAAACGGTCAGCGGCCAGAGGCAAAGCAGCAGGTATCGGATCCAGCTGAACAGGGCCTCCGGATCGACCCCGCCGACGAGGTGGAGGCCGGCCACCAGCAGATGGGCCGCCGGCTGATAGGTGCGCATGACCGGGTAGCCCAGGCTCCACTCGGGAGCCCAGAAATCGATCGGGTTGCCGCCGCTTCGCAGCTGCTCGGCACAGGCGTCGATCAGGGCGGCGTGGAAGACGTTGTCGTTCAAGTCATGACGACTGATCGCGAGCTCGTGGAAGAGAGCTGCCGCCTGAAGCACGATCACGACAGCCAGAATGGCTGGCGACCACCATTGATGAGGTTGTCCCTGCAAAAAGCGCCTCATATCGCCCCGCATCCTAGCGAAACCCAGGCCGGTAGGAGACGCCGTCGATCAAGAGGCTCTCAGTCATTCTCTATCGACTAAACGCGTTGGTATTCCGATGCCGGTTGTTTACCAATGGGTCTTCAATCCCGGCCGGACCGCATACACCCAGGGTGGCGCTGCGCTTACCCTGGGCTGTTGGACGCAACCCCTTCGGGGTTGTAAAGCGTTTGTTTTCAACATGTTGTGTGATTTCCGAAACGTCTAGTTAGTCCTCGCAGGGAATTTTGTCCGGGTCCCTGACCCGGATGCTCTTGTCCGGCGTCATGTCCTCGCCGGCACCGCAGAAGCTGGGATCGACGATGATGTCGCCGGCGTCCAAGTATGGATCCGGCTGGTTCCCGGCCATCGGCCGGACGACTCCGACGTGGTCCTGGCACAGGGGCAGCTCTTCGGTCACTTGCGCGACGAAGGCGGAGCCCGGGGGCCAGAGCTCGATTGGGCCTCCGAGGACGTCGACCAACGGATCCCCGACTGTGGGCCGGACGAGCTCCTCGACCAGGAACAGCCAAAAGGAGTCGAGAACCACCAGCGAGCCGCTCAGATAGACCGGCTCGCCGTACTCGTACTCACACCGCGGGCACCCGTCCTCGTCGCTGAAATAGAACAGGTTCTTCTCCTTGGGCAACATCGATATCGTGAAGCGGGCGACCGAGGTCCGGGTTTCGAGCTCGGCGAGCGCGACTTGGAACGTCCGGCCTTTGAGGACCGCCTCGGCCTCGTCGGGATAGGCGAAGAGATACTCGTCGGAGGCCGGGTCGGGGTCTCCGTCGCAGCCCACGATGCCGGTGCCGATCCATACGTAGAACGGTTCCAGCACCCCGTCGGAGCTCGACTTGCGCAGGGCTTCGGCGACGACCTGGTCGTATTCGTCGACGACGGCGGCGGTGTACATGGTATCCGGAACCAGGCCGTCCCAGGACAGGATCAGATCGTCGCCGACGGCGATCTCGGCACTCTCGACGCCCCTGCCCACCTCCAGGGCGGCCGCGGGGGTGAGAGCCGCCAACACCGTCATGGCAAGAATGAACATCGGGCGCGCGTCAAAACAAGGTGTGCGTTGCAACATCAGGGAAGGGCCTCCTTGGCATCGTGGTGAAACTGCTCTTCACCCTCAAGAGCGTACCCGAGTCCGCGACTCCGTCACCGCCGCCAAGAAAAGTCGCATGGCAGAGATGTTGTCGATTACCGTGAGTGCCGATGTCGGCCGTGTCGCGAGCGGCTATTGACGCTTGCGCTCCTAATGTCCTATCTTTAGTACATTATGGGAGCAGCGCTGTGGGACCTGGTCGCCGGCTGCCGGGTCTACGACCTGGCGCAGCCGCTGGAGCACGGCATGCCGGTGTCGCCCAACCACCCCGGCTTCAAGCTGGCGCTGATGCGCCGCCACGGCGATATGTGCCGCGCCGACGGCAGCTCGGCGGCCAACGAGATGATGTTGCTCGGCGGCCAT
>JAAELU010000759.1 GCA_024226255.1 bacterium
CTCGAGCCGGAGATCGATCGTTGCGGATCTCAGCTAGTGCCGCGCCCATCACGGCAAACTGAACCAAGTGCTCCGGTCGGCAGCTGAGGTTGGCGCCCGAGTCGAGAACTACCTCGCCGTGGGGAAACATCGAAGCAATGGCCGGCCGGCTGACACCATCGATTCGCCCGATGATGAAGGCGGCGGCTGCCAGGGTGGCTCCGGTCGAGCCTGCGGACACCAACCCGTCGGCTTCTCCATCAGCTACAAGGCGCGCCGCAATCGAAATCGAGGCGTCTTTCTTCTCTCGAATAGCCCGAGCCGGATCGTCGGACATCTCAACAACTTGTGAGGCGGGTACAACAGGCAGCGCGGGGTGCCCGGTCATGACAGATTCGATCTGCGCCACGTCCCCCACAAGCACGATTTCTATGCCGGTGGCAGCCGCGTCGACCGCGCCAAGCACAACCTGCTCAGGAGCGTGGTCGCCCCCCATCGCATCGACAGCAATCCGGGGCATTGGTCTCCTTTAGGAGGCTTCGATGACCTCGCGGCCGTTGTACGTGCCGCAGTTGGCACATGCCCGATGGGGCAGGTGCTGGGCACCACATTGGCTGCACTGGGCCGTCGTGGGCGCGCTCACCTTCCACTGCGCCTTGCGGCGTCGAGTGCGAGAGCGCGACATCTTCTTCTTTGGTACCGCCATGGGTCCCTCACTTCTGGAGTCAGTCTCCTGGGTCCAGGAGATCCCGAAGGACGGAAAAGGGCGAACCTTCACCATCGGCGTCTTCAGGATTGCCATCCACAGAGCCATCCCCTGTGGAGCCGGATGTATTCAAGCCGTTTTCCTGCGTGCCAACAAGTTGCGGGGCACAGCCGTCCGGACACGTCGGAATCAGCGGCATCGAAAGGAGAACGTCGTCCCGGATCGGCGTTTCCAGGTCAATCGTATCGGCGAGGAGGAACACGCCCTCGTCATCTTCCGCGGCCCGAGCCGAAAACATCGCCGAGATGCGAGCGACCATCGGTTCCGTCCATTCGTTGAGACAGCGGTGGCACGTGTGGCGGGCATCGAAGTCGGCCTCCCCGGCAGCCATCAGGCCGCCCCCGACGGGGGTGATGGTCACGACTACGTCGATGTTGGGCTCGCCCCCCGAGCTTGCTTCGACACGCGACAGCTCGAGCGCCCAATCCACGGTGGCTTCTAGGTCCACCTCGCGCTCGGACGCGTGCGTACGGCGCAAGTCGGACACGTTGATCTCAAACTGGTTCATCAGAAGCCTGATTCTACGGAAGGTGCGGCCGCTACTCCGAAAGCGGTGGCTCGGGCGTTACCGGGCGACTCTGGTGCAGCTCGGCGCGGGCCTCCTGGACGTAGCGCAGCAGTTCCCCAAGGACGGTCTCAGCTTCAGCCAGGTGACGCTCGGCGTAGTCCTCGGCCTCGAGTCGGATCCGCTCGGCTTCCTTCTCGGAATTGCGCACCAGACGGTTGGCCTCTTCGACGGCCTCTTTGACGATGTGGGACTCCGAGACCATCTCTTCCGAACGGCTCTTGGCCTTCGAGAGCATCTCGCGGGCGCGCTCGTTCGTGCGCGCTACATACTTCTCGCGTTCGCGGACCATCCAACGGGCCGCCCGCAGTTCTTCCGGCAATGCCTCCTGCAGTCCGCGCAATCGGGCCACAAACTCGTCGCGATTGATTCGGACGTTGTTCGATAGCGGAACGGGCCGCGCCTCCTGGACCTCGGCAACAAGCTGCTCGACAACGTCAAGGAGCTCGCCCGGAATCGGCGGCGGTTGCGGAGTCTCTTGTTCAGCTGTCATCGGCGAACTTCTCCTTCAGGGCGAGTGCGACGGGCTCCGGCACCAACGAATCAATTCCACCACCGAGCCCGGCAACCTGCTTCACCAGCGAAGACGACAAATAACCGTACTCGGGCTTGGTGGCCACAAACATCGTGACGATTCCCGACAGGTGGCGATTCATCTGGGACATCTGGATTTCGTACTCGAAATCCGTCATCGCACGCATGCCCTTGACTATCACATCGGCACCCTTCGTCGCAGCGAAATCGACGAGGAGCCCCGAGAATGAGTCGATCTCGACGTTATCCCACTGGCTCGCACAATCACGCAACAATTCCTTGCGCTCATCATCGGTGAAGAGCGACTGCTTCGCCGGATTCGCCACAACGGCAATGATGACCCGATCGAAAATCCCGGCGCAGCGCTCCACCACGTCGAGGTGACCCTTGGTCGGTGGGTCGAAGCTGCCGGGGACGAGGCATGAGATCACTGTTGGGTTCCCTTGCTGAAGCGCCAAATCTGGGCATCACCGTAGCGCCGCTCCCACACCAATTCGAGATCTGCGGGGACTCGGGGTGCGCTCTCACCAAAACGTCGATGCACAACGACCTGACCGGAGGGCTTGAGTTGATCCCCAAGTTGCTCCAGAACGTCTTCGACCGAAGCCGCCGGCAAGTCGTATGGAGGGTCCACGAAGACCAGATCGAACAGGTCCCGCGTTTCGCGTAGGAAGTCGAAAACGTCACCTGAGACGACCTCGCCACCCAGTCCAAGGCTCAGGACGTTCTCACGCAGCACTGCGACCGCCGGAGGGTGCCACTCAACAAAGGTTGCATCGTCCGCTCCCCTGCTGAGAGCCTCCAACCCGAGCGATCCAACGCCTGCGTAGAGATCGAGAACTGCGGCGCCGTCAACGAGGTTTCCCAGCGAAGAGAAGAGTGCTTCTCGATTTCGATCCGTGAACGGACGGGTCCCCTCGACGGGACGACGGAGCTTCCGCCCCTTCGCTTGGCCGGCGATTATTCGCATAGTCAGCTCCTGAATAGCCAATCGACGTCGGCCCCGAGCAGTGCTCGCACTTCGGCCGCTGCCTCTGGGTGGTTTTCCAATCTCGGATCGGACGCCACCATCGCAAACGCCTCTCGCCGTGCCTCGATGAGCAAAGGGGCATCCCTCAGGATATCGGCCATCTTGAGATCCTTGATGCCAGCTTGGCGTGTCCCGAACACGGTTCCTTGACCGCGGATACGCAGGTCCTCTTCGGCGAGGCGGAAACCGTCCGTAGTCGCGACCATCGCGGCGAGCCGTTCAGTGCCCTCGTCGGTGGTCGGGTCGGCCATCAGCAGGCACGTGGCGGCATCTCTTCCACGACCAACTCGTCCCCGCAGCTGGTGGAGCTGGCTGAGGCCGAATCGGTCGGCGTCGAGAATCACCATCACGGTTGCGTTGGGAATATCGATGCCGACTTCGATGACCGTCGTCGCAACCAATACGTCGATTTCCCCGTCCCGGAATCGATGCATCACGACATCCTTCTCGGCAGGGCGGAGCTGGCCGTGCATGAGCCCCACCTTGACCCCCGATAGTTCGCCTGTGAAACGGTCGAACTCCTCGGTTGCCGATGTCACTTCGAGCTTGTCGCTCTCGTCCACCAGCGGCGCCACGACGAACGCCTGATGGCCGGCAGCCACCTCCTCACGGATCAAGGCATACGCCTGCTTCATCTGCGCCATCGGGATTTGCTTGGTCATGACCGGAATCCGACCCGGTGGCATCTCGTCGAGCGTGCTCACCTCGAGATCGCCGTAGAGCGTCATTGCGTACGTTCGAGGAATCGGAGTTGCAGTCATGATGAGCATGTCCGGGTCGTAGTCCTCAGCCTTGTCGCGCAGCGAAACCCTCTGGTAGACGCCAAAACGATGTTGTTCGTCGACAACCGCCATGCCGAGGCGGTCAAAGCTGAGCGACTCCTGAATCAGCGAGTGGGTGCCAACGATGAGTTCGATGGTGCCGTCGCCGATCCAGCCGACCACATCGGCACGTTTCGCAGTGCCAACCGGGAGGAAATTGACCTCTACCGAGTTGGCCGTCAGCAGGGCCATCTTGATCGTCGGTCCCGAGTTCGCCGCGGGTTCAGCGAACATGTTCACCTGACCCTCGATCGTGTCGGGATCCTGAAGCGCAGGGGCCAGCCCGGCTGTCTCGAAGAGGTCGCGGAACCCTAGATAGTGCTGCTCGGCGAGCACTTCTGTGGGCGCCATAACGGCGCCCTGGTATCCACTCTGCACTCCCGTCAGGAGAGCGGCTGCCGCCACCACGGTCTTGCCCGAACCCACCTCACCCTGAAGGAGTCGATGCATGGCATGTGCAGAGCCCATATCTGCCTCGATCTCTTGGATCACTCGTACCTGGGCACTGGTCAACTCGTAGGGAAGGGCAGCCAGAAACCGCTTCACCAGCTCACCCGAAGTGTCATGCATGACCCCGACCGTGTCATCGATCAGCTTCTGCTTGCGCAAGGCCAACGCCAACTCCAATCGGAACAGCTCGTCGAAGATCAATCGCTTCTTGGCCGGCTCGGCGTCTCGGGCCGTCTCCGGGAAATGGATGTTGGCGATCGCATAGTCCCGATCGACCAGATCGAGACGATCAAGCATCTCCTCCGGCAGGACGTCATGTATTGGACGCGACCGCGTCAGCGCGTTCCAGATTGATCGACGCATGGCGGCCGGGCCGATGCCGCCGGCAGACGGATGAAAGGGCACAACACGACCGGTCAGCAGGGAGTCTGAGCCCATCCGCTCCATGTCGGGACTCTTCATCTGCAACTTGCCCTGGAATCGCTCCACCTTGCCCGACAGCACCACCTCCCAGCCCTCTTGAACCTTGATCCACGGATTGAACCACCGAGCGACAAGGACGTTGGTGCCATCACCGATCACGGCGTCGATCATCTGCCGATTGCCCCGAATCCGCCGCCGGCTCACCGACATGACCAGGCCGCCGACTGTGACCTCCTCGCCCAGGGGCACGGCGGCGATGTCGAACAGTTGGGAACGATCCAGATATCGGCGCGGTGGATGGAGGAGAAGGTCGGCAACAGAAGATATCCCCGCTTCAGCAAGCTTCTTGGTCGAGCGCGGGCCGATCCCCTTGACTTGATCAACGGGAATCGTGGCGAGGTGAGATAGCGGACGACCAGCCATGACCAGAGAGTAAACCCGCTGACGCCGACAAGAAGCGCGCCTCGCTGAATGCGAGATAGCCCGGATCGGGGCCGAACCTCCTCGTAGCCCACTGCTGGAGCGGTCACAATGACAGCGGATAGGACCGTGAGACGTGGCTTTGGGCGGGCCAACGGTGTCTCTCCCCCCGTGACACGTCGCTCTGGACGGGTCACACCTGGGGGGAGTCGCCGAGGA
>JAAELU010000760.1 GCA_024226255.1 bacterium
CATGTCGCTGTAGTTGTAGGGCATGGCGCCGGGCAGCTGGACGATCAGGTCGACCTCGCCGAGCGGCGTCACGCCGTCGGCACCGATCGGCCCGCGCGTCGGGTCGATACGTGACGCGGTGCTGCTCTCCCAGTTGGCGGTCCAGATCTTGCCGTTGGAGTCGATCGCCACGCCGGTCGAGCCGATCGGCACGCCGTTGACCCGGCCGAGGTAGGTACCGTCGGCCTTCATGTGGCTGATGTAGGCGCGCTGGTTCCACAAATGGCTGCTGATCCAGGCATGGCCGCGGGAGTCGACCGCCAGCCCCTGAGCCTTGGACGCGGTACCGAAATGTCCGAGCACCGTATTGCCGTCCGGCGACACCTTCCAGGCTTTGGAGGCGCCGACGTCGGACACCCAGACCCAGCCGTCGGGCGCGATGCCCAGGCCGTAGGCATAGACGCCGCCGATGCACTTGCTGGTGCCGGCGTCGATGTCCCAGCGCAAGAGCGATGCGTTGCGCGATGCCGACCACAACACGTTGTGACGGTCGACGAAGCCGCCGTAACCGCCGCAGGGCAGGTACTCGGTGCGCAGGATCTGCCCCGTGTCGCCCTCGACCAGGTCGAAGTGGCGGTCATTCCCGCCGAAGCGACCGCTCACCCACAGGTTGTTGTCGGCGTCGATCGACAAGTGGCGGGTGCGGGTCGACTTGACCCGGACGTAGTGCAGGATGCACTCGTCCCCGGCGCTCGAGACGCCGCCGCCCGAGTCGACGTGGCCCGGGTTGAGCCATGCCATGACGTCGCCGTAACCGGCCCGGATGGTGTGGGTCGAAGACGTCCCAGGCAACCACGGTGATACTCACGCCCAGTATGATAGCGAGAGCAGCTAACGAAAAATAGGCCGAAGCGCCTGAGAACCAGCTGGGATCGAGCGACTCGAACGGGTACGGCGGATTGCCGACAGCGACATCCTTCTCATGCTCACGGAGCGCAAACCAGAATCCGGGTCACCACTCCATCGTGATCAAGATAAACCATGATGCCGTGTAAGAATGCTGGGCGGTAAAGATCGACCTGCCCAGAGATCATTGGAAAAGGCTTCAACACTGCCTCGGAACCATCATAATAACGATTTGAGCGATCTATATAACCGACCCCTTCAGGGATGGATTGACCACGCATATGGCAAAGAAAATTCCAACCCTCTGCGGCCTCCCTCAGCTCGTCGTCGGAGACGAAGACGTAATCGGCCGGGCCAACCCGATTCTCGACCTCCGCTGCCGTCATTCCTGGTTCAAGGTTGCGAAAAGGTACGAGTCTTCTTTGTTCCCAATTTGAAAGAACCTCGATCAACACCAAGGCGACAAGCAAGAGAGCGCCGAGAAGAGTGGCATACCAAGCCAGGGATGGCTCCGATGACTGGGCAGTCATTCAAGGCTCCAGGAATCAGATCCAACCGAAACAGGTTCGGTTTTGATAGCACCAGACTGCGCCGGCACCGGCGACGATACCAACCACAATGTAAGTATACATAGCCGCTGCTGAGCCTCCCCACTTGGCAATAGGGCTGAAACGTGCCCCAAGTAGTAGTATCAACAGAAAAGCCATAATCGCTCCCGCAGACTGAATTGCCTGCGAGGGGAAGTGGCCTCTAGTGTTGCCAACGACCTGAGTTTCCAGATAGATGCCTATTGCAAGCGACATCGCGAGAGTGGCCGACATAGCAAACGTCAGATTTGCGCTCAGCATGACGCCCCCTCGCCATATTCCGATCAAGGCAACCAAAGCCACCCCAGCCAGGGTCGCAAAGAAACCGACGAGAAAGTGGGCACGCATGGCCTTGTCAAATTTATAAGAAGTTCCCAGCCATCCAATCGAGAAAATGCCCAGTAGTATCGAGAACCTCCATGGGGAGAAGCCCGTAGGATCCACGAAGTTGACGGGATCGGCGTTGGCGTAGGCATACTGATGCAGACTCAAGGGGTATGGTTTGAGTCCTTGAAAAGGATCCGCCGAGATAAACCTACCGACCTGAGGATCATAATACCGTGCGCGA
>JAAELU010000761.1 GCA_024226255.1 bacterium
CCCCTCATCCTCCAGGGCGGCACGGTCTATGTGTACAAGGGCGAAGACATTGACCCGGCCCTCGCCATTGTCGGCAACGCCTTCTACAACTACAACACAGGCACATGGTCGTCACAGTTCATCAACGATGTCGTGGTGGCGTCAGACTTCCAAGAACTCCTGACTTCTCCTGGCACTTGGTCCGGCGGCTCCGGCGGCGGCCCGGGCACGAGCTCCTCAAGCAACCCGGATTTCACGATCACAGGAGGAGAGATGACGTTCGGCTATCTGATGGTTAACACCGGCGGTAGCCCACGGACCAACAAGACGGTCATGAGGAATGCGGCCATCAGCGTCGAGTACACGTCCATTCCCGCAGCGCTGCCTTTCGCCATCACCGACATCTCGACCAACCTGGCAATCAGTGAGGTGACCCTCACGTGGACCTCTCCCAGTGTGGGACCGTTTGACATCTTCGCCAGTCCCGACCTGCAATCCCTCGGCACCCAGGTCGCCACGGGAGTCACCTCGCCCGAGACCGTCCTCCTCCCGCCCCCGCTCAGTACCGCACCCGCGGTTTTCTTCCGAGTCGCCGAATGACCGGTTTTATGACAGTGTGGACCAAAGAGAGAATGAGAGTTCGCAAGATGTCCTTGTTGAGCAAACCAGTCACGCTGCTTGCAGCGGTGATTGCGGCTTGCGGGCCGGGCATTGACGTCTCCGGCGCGGAGAAGCATGCGCTGGTGATCGGCGTTGGCGGCCTGCGTCCCGACCAGATGCAACTGGCGAACACGCCCCATATCGATGCCCTCGCCGCCAACGGATCGAGCAGCCTGACGGCCGAAAATACCGGGACGGACTGGAACGGCCAAAG
>JAAELU010000762.1 GCA_024226255.1 bacterium
GTGTACGACTCATCCCCAGTTCCTCGGTAGATCCTCCTTATATCGGGGAATGGCAGGAAATCTCCAGGACGTATGGTTCTATCCCTGCTGGAGATGTGACGATTCTCGTTGGTACCGCAAGACCAGGAGATGGCGACCCGGCCCTTACCGGCTCACGGATGCGCGTCGACAACATATCGCTGAACACCATATCCGGGGCGATCTGGGACAACGACACCCTCGACAATCTATGGGGCACCGCGAATAACTGGGACCCCGATCAGATCCCCACCGTCACGACACCGGTCACGATCGATGACGGCAGCGGTATCCCACTGGTCGAGGCAGACCACGAGGTCGCCTCGGTGTGGCTGACAGCCGGACAGCTTACGATCGGCGCGGACAACACGCTGACAGTCACGGGCGGCTTCGACGCGGACGGCACGCTCGCCCTGGAGAACAACTCCCGGCTCAGCGCCGCCAGCGGGTCGATTGCCGCGGCCACCATCGACGGCCGGGCCAGCATTGCCGTGCCCATCGACGGCAACCTCGAAGTACTAAGCCTGTCACCCGCCGCCGGAGAACTCGTCAAAGAGGATGCCGGAACGCTCACGCTCCATGGCGACAGTATCGAGGTCGCCAAC
>JAAELU010000763.1 GCA_024226255.1 bacterium
AGGGCTGCACCGTCGTTCTGTTTTTGGGAGATAAAGAGACTTCATACGCAACTCACCTTTTCCTCGGTCCCGGCTTCATCGGCCTCAAGGTTCCATCCTTTCGACGAACTGGGCCGCCCCCAGGAGCCTGCCCGTCCTCTCGTGCCGGACACCCGCCGGTCCGGTTCGTCACACGTGCATGATACCGTACCCCGTTCCTACGTCAAAGTCGCCGGCCGGCCGGTGGTGTGCCCGGCGTGACCGACGATCTTGTCGATCGGCACTTAAGTAGGTTCTTCGCTGTTTAGTGTGGGTAAAGGCATACGGTTCATCCGGCAAATGCGTACCTTCGATGACATCCAGCCTATCGCCGGACTCGAAGCCCTCAAGGGTTCCTTTGACCGCTTCTTCACGCGGCGATGCGATATAAGCGTGCGGCTCCGGAAGGGTGCCGTCGGCGAGTGCTCACCAGATGGGTGACGGATACATCCCTGTTCCGAGCCCCCGACGGAGTCATCCCCGCCCGTCGCCCACATCGGGCTCAAAGCGCGAGTAAGCCGGCCGGGTCAAGGCTCGGGCGTACCCGCCCGACAGAGCCTGGCCTTGACGCGGCCGGTGCTCGCGCTACCCTCAAGCGGGCAACGGGCTCCAATGCCGACCTCCCCGAATTCCGGATTAACCCTAAAAATTACCCACACTAAACAGCGAAGAGCCTAAAATACTACTTCCGCCCCTTCAAAACCCAAACCTCCATCTCCCCCTTTCCCTTGATGTCGACGGTGCCCCGGGGTTCCAGCTCGTAACCGTCCTTCAGCTTTTCGTAAGTCGCCCGCGTGACCTGGATGGTATCAGGGACGCCGTGGGACTCCATGCGGCTGGCGGTGTTCACCGTGTCGCCCCAGAGGTCGAAGATGAATTTCCGCTCGCCGATGACGCCGGCCACCACCGGGCCGGTGTGGATGCCGATGCGCATTTTAATCGGAGAGGTAAGTTTTTGTTCTTGCTTTAGCCTGTCACTGAATTTGGCAATCGCCCGATGAATCGCCAGGCTGGATCGAATCGCCC
>JAAELU010000764.1 GCA_024226255.1 bacterium
CGGGCTGATTGGCGACAACCGGCGGATGGTCGAGCGCCTGCGAGGTCTCGGCATCGAGGTTGGTTGGGATGAGGCTCCGGACGGCCATCACTGGGGTCTGTGGCGGGACTCGCTGGGGCCGGGGCTCGCCTTCGCCCTATCATCGTTCGAACCGGCGGAGCGGAGCCCGAGCGCAGAGCGATAGGGAGGAGGCACATGGCCGACATCACACGTCGCATCGGACTGTCGCTGGGCGCCGACCTGTGCTGGCCGACGTTCTACGAGGATATCGTCGCCCAACTCGACCCCGTGGTTCTCGGCGGCGACACCATCCGCTTCGATGTGTCCCGGGTCACTATCGAGCCGTACGACTTGCGTCAGCCCGTCACATATGACGTCGTGCTCGACCGCCTCACCCACTGGTATCACACCAGCCGGGAGTGGATCAAGAAGGCCATCGTGATGGATGGCCTATACGTGCTCAACAACCCCTTCTCGCTGCAGGCCATGGAGAAGCACACCTCGTACGCGGCGATGATGCGGCTCGGACTTCCGGTGCCCGACACCTGGATGCTGCCCCCCAAACACTACGAGCCAACTACAGACCTGCAGATCACCCTCGACAGCTATGCCCACCTCTTCGACCTCGGGGATATCGGCCACCGCATCGGCTACCCGATGTTTCTGAAGCCGTTCGACGGGGGCGCCTGGGTGGGAGTGACCCGACTCGACACCGAGGAGGATCTGTATCGGGCGTATGAAGAATCAGGGACTCGCCTCATGCATCTCCAGCGCGCCGTAGAGCCACACGACCTCTTCGTACGGGCGCTGGCCGTCGGGCCGCAGGTGAACTTGATTCGCTACGACCCATCGGCAGCGCTGCATGACCGCTACAAAGTCGACTTCGGTTTTGTCGACGATGCCGAGGCAGCGGAGCTCAACGACATGGTGTTGACGATCAACACCTTTTTCGGCTGGGACTTCAACTCGTGCGAAGCGTTGCGCCAGGACGGCGTTTTCCAGCCCATCGATTACGCCAACGGCTGCCCGGACTCGCAGGTCACCTCGCTCCACTACCACATCCCGTGGCTGGTGAAGGCGAAGATACGGTGGTCGTTGTTCTGCGCCGCCACCAACCGCCCGATGCGGACCAATCTGGACTGGGAGGAGTACTTCGCAATTGCAGCCGAAGATATCCCATTTCGGGAGAAACTGTCCGGCTACGCCGAGATCGCCCGCAATCGCCTCGACACCGATTCCTTCGAGGACTTCTGCGCCACCCACCTGTCCGACCTCGACGAGATCACGCTCGAGTATTTCGCCACCGACAAGGCCCGCCAGATCGTGAGAGACAAGGTAGCGACGCTGTTCCCACCCCAGGAGGTCGACGGCTTCACAGACCACTTCTGGGGCCTCATTGAATTCTGGCGCAAAACCGAGGCCGACAATCTGGGCCGGTCTGACCCGTGAAGGCGGTCGAAACCTGGTATTCCACGCCACTCGAGCAGGAGATGAGCCTGGTGCGATGGGGCGAGTGGGGCGCCCCCGTGCTGCTGTTCCCCACCGCGGGGGGCGACGCCGAAGAGGTGGAGAGGTTCGGGCTGATCCATGCCTTGGAACCACTGCTGGCGGCGTCCCGGATCAAGGTCTACTCGGTCGACAGCGTCGCCGGGCAGTCGTGGACCCGAAACGACGATCCCCGCCACTCGATGTGGCTGCAGCACCAGTTCGGCGAGGCAATCCGCAATGAGGTGGTCCCGGCGATCCGGTCTGACTGCCGTTCAGCGGACATCGAGATCGTGACGGCAGGAGCATCGATCGGTGCATTCAACGCCGTTGCCGCGTTGTGCCGCTACCCGGACGTGTTCCGAGTGGCGATCGGGATGAGCGGCACCTACGACCTGTCGGACCGGCTCCACGGGCATTGGAGCGACGATTTCTACTTCTCCTCGCCGATCCAGTTCCTTCCGGGCCTGGAAGCGCCCGACCAACTGGGCGCCCTCCGCTCCCGCTTTGTGGTGCTCGCCACCGGACAGGGAAGGTGGGAGAACGTGGGCGAGACGTGGAAGATGGCGCACGCCCTCGGCTCCAAGAGGATCCCCAATCGAGTTGATCTGTGGTCGGAGGCGCACGATCACGACTGGCCCACCTGGCGAGAGATGCTTCCGCTCTACCTGGGTGATCTGGCGTAGGCGGAAGCCCTGGATCCGCTGGAGAGACAGATACACGGCGACAACGGCACGCCCAGGAATCCCACCCGACCATGACGCCGGTCAAGCGGGCGTGGGTGGACCGCCGCCAGGGATCGGGACTCACTCACGGAGCGGTCAGGTCGGTGGTGACTTCCTCACGACCGCTGCCAGCCACTCGGGGTATCCCATCGAATGCTCGAGCGAAGCTTCGAACTCCGGCCCGAGCGGTGAATCGCGATTGAGAGCTGCCAGGGCACCGGCGAGCAATTTGCGGCGGACCGCGGCAGGACCCCAGGCCTCGAGTGCGAA
>JAAELU010000765.1 GCA_024226255.1 bacterium
CGAATCACAGCAATTCCATTGCGATTGGAATCTACGCCTGGTCGCATGCCGACAACACGGCCGTTATCGGAGGCCGCCCCACGTCCGACCCAATGGCCCTGCACCCCGCGGCCGACGGCGTCACAGAGCTGGGAGGAACCGATTATCGCTTCACCACCCTGCACACCACCGAGTGCGTCGCGCTCGCCCCGGCCGCCACTCCGGCCGAGTTCGATCTCTGGGCCGACGACGGAAACGACGACATCGACAAGTGGAGAATCAGCGCTGCAGACAGCGGAGACTTTTCCATCTCGACCTTCGCCAGCGGATCGCCCGCAGCGGTCCTCACCATCGCCAACACCGGACTGGCGACCGTCGCCGGCGATCTGATGATCAACTCGGACCAGCGGCTTAAAGAGGAGATTCGCCCCATCGAGAACGCTCTCGACCTCCTCGGCAAGATCGAAGGCAAGACCTATCACTGGAAGCCGGAGCTCGGTCGCGACGATCGCCGCCAATACGGAGTGATCGCCCAGGAGGTCGAAGCGGTGGTGCCCGAACTGGTGACCACCGATGAAACGAGCGGCCTCAAGTCGGTCAACTACCTGGGCTTCGTGCCGATCCTCATCGACAGCGTCAACGAACTGAACGAACCGGGCGCGGACCTCGACAAGGAACTCGAGCAAGCCCGCCGGGAACTTGCTTCCCAACAAGCGCTCCTCGATCGCCTCACCGCACGTGAATCCGGCATCGCCACCCTCCAACATTAAACCCAATTCAAGTGATCATGAAACGCCGCCAAACTCTGCGTCG
>JAAELU010000766.1 GCA_024226255.1 bacterium
AACGTCCGGATGGCGCTCGAGGTGGCCCGAGAGGCCCGTGGCGTGCTCGGGGCCAACGGCATCACGCTGGAGTATCCAGTGATCCGGCATATGAACAACCTCGAGTCGGTATACACCTACGAGGGCACCAACGAGATCCACACATTGATTCTGGGAGAAGCCATCACCGGCCTCAACGCGTTCAGCTAAGCGAAGTAGTCAGTAGTCAATACTGATTGCTGATTACTACACCGGCCCGAGCGGCTCTACGAGTTGAAGGTGTCGCACCGAGTGGCGTCGCCGGTTTGATATCCCTGCGTGAACCAGTCGACCCGCTGTTGAGACGACCCGTGGGTCCAGGTTTCGGGGTTCACCTGCCCCTGGGTGGCCTGCTGGATTCGGTCATCGCCGACGGAAGAGGCCGCATTCAAAGCTTCTTCGATGTCACCCTGTTCGAGTACATCGCCCCGTTGGAAGATCGAGTTCGCCCATACCCCGGCAAGACAGTCGGCCTGGAGTTCTAACGCCACCGAATAGGCGTTGGCCTGGCCCGGATCGCGCTGCTGCTCGGTGCGTACGCTGTCCATGATGCCGAGCTCGTTCTGGACGTGGTGGGCAACTTCGTGAGCAACTACATATGCCTCAGCGAAGTCTCCGCCGGAAGCTCCGAAACGGCGCTCCAGCTCTGCGTAGAAATCACGATCGATGTATATCGTCTTGTCGAGAGGGCAATAATGTGGACCAACCTGGGCGTTGGCACCGCCGCAGCCTGAGTCGGTGAATCCGCTGAAAAGAACCAGCGTGGTTGGTTGGTACGTCTGGCCGGCGTCGGCAAACACCTTGTTCCAAACCGTTTCCGTGCTCCCAAGAATGGCGGTAACGAAGTCTTCGACCTCGTCGAGGCCTTGGTACTCCGGGGGCTGCTCTTGACTTTGCGGCGCAGCCGAGCCTGAGCCGAGTCCCGATAGGGCATCTCCGAGCCCTCCGCCGCCTCCTCCTCCGAAGAGCAGCGCAATCAGGACCCCGATGATGCCGAGGCCGCCTACGCCGCCTGCCACCGCACCGGCCTTGCTGCCTCTCCGATCCTCAACGTTTTGGCTACGTTCGAGCTTGCGCCAACGCATTCAATGCCTTCCCTGGAACAATAGATGTCTATCTAGGAAGACACGCTAGCGGCCTGGAAGTTCTTGCAGCCTCTGGTTGGCGGCGGGTTGTGGCCGCAGCCACCTCGCCAGTGGAAGCAACGGGGCCACAGCTGCGAGCGCCCACATCGGACGTGCCAGGGTGAGTCCGTGAAACGCCACTGCGCCGAAAGCGACGCAGCCGGCGGCGGTCGCGGCCAGGGCAGCGGTCGTAGATGGTGGCCGCCTCTCGCCGCTTCGCGAACTGCTCTCGAAACGCCGGAACCCCATGAGGAATGGGAGAGTGGCCACTGTCAGGACTCCGATCCACAACGGCCGGCTGGCCCACCACTGGAGGCCGCTGCCGGGGGCGTAGTCCAACAGCGGTGACTGAGTGAGCTTCAGAAGGCCGATAGTCAAAGCCATAGCCGTCATGTGCCACACGTAGAGAGTCATGATTGATCCGTTGACCATGACTGTCGCGGTCCAGGCGGCTGGACGGGACAACAGACGGCGCATCGGGCCCTGGAGGGTGAGAGCAAAGCCGATCTGGGCGAAACCGAGCGCAAGGAGGGCCGCGCTGGGTGGGGCCGTATTGCCGAACTCAACCCCCGGCACGCCGACCATCGACACGTCATACGGCCCGGCGATAGTCATCGTGACCAACGTGACGCCGCCAACGATTCCCAATGTGACTGAACTGCGGAGACTTTCGAAAAAGCCGTGGAACCAGGCGTGCCCCAATAGGTAGATGGCACCCCAGACAAAGACGTAGTTGGCGTATCCCACGTGCACGCTTGTGGCGGCGCGGAGGCCGTCAACGGCAAGGGCCGCAATGCTGAGAATGACAACAGCTCGACCACCCCGGCGGTTCCAGACCCGAGTCGTGGCCGGAGTGGCCGCGACCATGAGGACGTACACCGCTAG
The DNA here is from genome assembly GCA_024226255.1 of bacterium. Taxonomy (GTDB): domain Bacteria; phylum Actinomycetota; class Acidimicrobiia; order Spongiisociales; family UBA5794; genus JAHEJX01. Next base: position 2,028 of record JAAELU010000766.1, read on the forward strand.
GAACCAGAGAGGTACGAGCGCCACCTGGGAGCCGATTCGGGCGAGCTGGGTGTCCAAGCCAACTTGGGGCCCTATGAGAGCAATGCCGGTCCATAGCCCGATCAATGGCAGTGTGGGTCCAACCAGCCGTTGCAGACGTCCCCGCAGCCACGACGCGTATTCGTCGCTCGAGCGTTCCCAGCTCGTCGCGTTGGAGAATCCACCGACCAGGAAGAACACAGGCATGACCTGGAGGATCCAGGTGAGCCACTGGGTCGCCTCGATCGCGGCCAACACGTTCTGTGTATGAAATCCAGACTCATCGATCCACACAGCCGCCATGAGCCAATGGCCCACGACGACAGCGAGGATCGCGGCCGCACGCAGGAAGTCGACGTAGCGATTGCGTGTCTGCGGTGTGGCTGCAGCCAGTCGTTGTGCGGTTTCAAGTTGTTTGATCGCCAAGAGTTCTCCGTGGTTGCTACCCGTACAGTGCCGGTCGCCACGAGGCCTTGCCATGGGGGAGGGCCCCCAAAGGGACCCGGGGGTGACCGGGGGTCGGAACCCGCTGCGACGGCGTCAGGTGGCCATTAACGTGGACTCCGGCCACACAGGAGGTCGTTCCGAACGATGAGTTTCACGTTGAGCCCGGATCATGAGGCGCTGCGGAGCGCTGTGCGTGAATTCGCTGAAGCTGAGATCGCTCCCCATGCCGAGGAGTGGGATCGGGACCATCACTTTCCGGTGCACATCGTTCAGGAGATGGGTGATCTGGGCCTGATTGGCGCCATTTTCGATGAGGAATACGGGGGCGGCGGCGGCGACTTCACCAGCCTGTGTGTAGCAATTGAGGAAGTTGGTCGTGTCGACCAATCGATGGGTATCACGCTCGAAGCCGCGGTCGGACTCGGCATCAACCCGATCGCCGAGTACGGAACCCCGGAACAGAAGGCGAAATGGCTGCCGGATCTGGTGGCCGGAAGAACTATGGCCGCTTTTGGTCTCACCGAGCCCGGTGGTGGGTCCGACGCCGCCGGTGCGATCCGCACCAAGGCGGAACTCGACGGCGACGAATGGGTGATCAACGGCTCCAAAGCATTCATCACGAACTCGGGAACCGATATCACGTCAGTGATCACGGCCGCTGCACTGACCGACGACGACGAGATCAGCATGATCATGGTGCCGGCCGGGAATCCCGGACTGACGGTGGAGCCTGGGTACAACAAGCTCGGTTGGCATGCCTCAGACACCCACGGCCTCGTGTTCGAGGATTGTCGGGTCCCGGCGGACAACCTCTTGGGGGAGCGCGGCCAAGGCTTCCACCAGTTCCTGGCCACTCTCGATGACGGTCGAATCGCGATTGCCGCCCTGGCTGTTGGTTTGACACAGGCATGCCTCGAACAGGCGCTCGAATACGCCGGCACCCGCCAGGCTTTCGGTCGCCCGGTGGGGTCCAACCAGGGAATCGCCTTCCAGCTTGCCGACCTCGACGTCGCTCTGGAATCCTCCCGCCTCCTCACCTACAAGGCGGCCGCTCTCAAAGACGCGGGAATGCCTATCAAGCACGCTGCCGCCCGCGCCAAACTTCATGCCACAGAGACAGCCGTGAGCGCCACCCGGGTTCTCACTCAGGTGCTCGGTGGATACGGCTTCATCGAAGGTGGCCCGGCGACCAGGTTCTATCGTGATGCCAAGATTCTCGAAATCGGCGAAGGCACGTCGGAGATCCAGCGGCTCGTTCTCGCCAGGGGTCTTGGTCTGCCGGTGCTGTAGGCGAGCGGAGTCGTCGCTTACACTCAACCCGTGCTCATGAACCCAGCTGCCATGCTGGCCGTCGAAGCCAGCGGCAGCGGCCTTCTCGAATCTGAAGTCTCGCTGATCGTCCTGCTGGCCGTCGCCGCCCTGGTGGCCGTCGCCGCCCGCGCGGCTCGTTTTCCCTACACGGTCGCTCTCGTCGTGGTCGGCCTGCTGCTCGCCTTCCTCCCTGAGGGTTTCATCGAGGTCGAAGTCAGCGCCGAACTCATCCTGGCCGTCCTCGTTCCCCCGCTGCTCTTTGAAGGCACTTTGCACATATCGTGGCGCAGATTCCGCGCCGATCTCCCCGCGGTCACACTGCTGGCGGTAGGAGGGACCCTGGTCGGCTCCTTTGCCGTGGGTGGAATGGTGCACTACCTCATCGACATCCCCTGGGCGCCGGCGATCGCATTTGGTGCTCTCATCTCGGCAACCGACCCGGTCGCAGTCATCGCGTTCTTCCGCTCTATCGGGGTCAGCAAACGCCTCACGATCCTCGTCGAGGGCGAGAGCCTGCTCAATGACGGAGTGTCCTTTGTGATATTTACGCTGGCCCTCGGTGCGGCAGTCCCCGGTACGAGCTTCTCCGTGGCTGACGCATTTGGTGACTTCATTGTTATCGCCTTTGGTGGCATCGCGGTGGGCGTGATCATGGGCTACGTCGTATCAGTTCTCATCCTGCGCAACCTCGACGACCACATGGTGGAAACTGCCGTGACAGTTGCCCTCGCCTTCGGCTCGTACCTACTCGCCGAAGAGTTCGGTGTGTTGGTTGGTTTCCCGGACACACATCTCAGCGGCATTCTGGCGGTCGTCGCCGCCGGCCTGATGGTCGGCAACGTCGGCCTGCAAAACACGTCACCCACCACACGACTGACTCTGCAGAACTTCTGGGAGTTCTTGTCGTTCGTGGTGAATTCGATGGTCTTCCTGCTGCTGGGCCTCGAGATCAGTATCACCAAGTTGCCCACGGAGGCTTTGGCAGTCGTAGTCGCGGTGCTGGCGATCCTCCTCAGTCGGCTCCTCGTGGTGTACGGACTGGGCTTCCTCCACGGCCGCATCCAGCCTGAGCGACTCATTCCCGGCCGGTTCAAGCACGTCATGTACTGGGGTGGCCTGCGTGGGGCCATCTCAGTGGGGCTTGCTTTGAGCCTGATCGCACACGCCGATGTCCTCGGCGACGCCCTGGTGTCGCAGTTGCAGCTGATGACGTTCGGCGTTGTTCTATTCACTCTGGTTGTGCAAGGGCTGACAATCGAGCGACTGATCCGTCACCTCGGCCTAGCCGAGAGGTCAGATGCTGCGATCGACCAGCAGCGGACGCAAGCTCGTCTGTATGCAAGTCGAGCGGCGCGCCGCGAGTTGGAGAGGCTCCATCGTGAAGGAATCCTGTTCAGCGATCTCTGGAATGCCATGGACAAGCACTATGCGACAGAGATAGACGTCACTCGCGAGACACTCCGCACCCATCTTCAGCAGCACCCGGAGCTGGAGACAGACATGTATCTCACCGCTCGTATAGATGCGCTGCGTGCCGAACGCCAGGCGCTCCAAGATGCTGCCCGGCGTGGTCTGATATCGGAGCATGTTCTCGAAGAGCTGACGCTCGAAGTGAACAATCATCTAGCCGCCCTCGACTTCATGGAGAGTGATGCAGAGCAGGGCGAGGCGGTGGCGACTGAAGCCACTGAGTCGGCACTGGACGAGCCGGGGACGGCCCCATGAGCGGCATTGTTTGCGCGTTGCGCGGAGGACCCGGCAGCTACTACACGCGTCGAGCCGGGCTGGAACGGTCTACGGCGGACGATATACCGCTCTACCTGCTCATCGTTATCCCGGCCGAATCCTACGGGGATCTCCACGAAGGCGAGCAGCGAGCAATACGTGCTGAAATGGCCTGGCGGGAACTGGCGCTGGCGCGGGCGACCGCATCTCAGCTGGGGCAACCCGATGCCCAATTCAATATCCAGGTTCGTATCGGCGACCTCCGCGCGGTTGTCTCTGAGTTCACTGCAGAAGTCGGGGCCGGCAACCTGCTGCTCGGCACGCCGCGGAAGGCCGCAGATGCAGTCCTCTCCTCAAGCGAAGTCGCGGAGTTGGCCGGCGAATTCCAAGCCCAACTCGGCATTACCGTCGACATCATCCGGCCGCAAGCGGCGACCACGGGTTAGGTCGCCAAGTAGCTGAGGACTTGATCAAGCGTGTCGGCCTCGTCGGCCCGCTTGTCCTGTCGGTAACCCTTCACCCGAGCAAAGCGCAGGGCGGCGCCGCCTGGATAGCGGCTGCTGCGTTGAACACCGTCGAAGGCGATCTCAACAACCTGTTCTGGACGCACATGGACGATGTGGCCATCCCGGTGAGTCTCGAGTTCCAAGAAGCGTTTGGTCTGCCAGGCGAGGATCTCGTCTGTCATGCCCTTGAAGGTCTTTCCGAGCATGACAAAACCATCACCGCTACGGGCGCCGAGGTGGATGTTCGACAGGAGACCCTCGCGGCGACCCGATCCCCACTCAACAGCTAACACGACCAGGTCGAGGCTATGGGCCGGCTTCACCTTGAGCCAAGCTGAACCACGTCGCCCCGCCCTATAGGGCGAATCGGCGTCCTTGATCATCACTCCCTCGTGACCTTGCTCCAGCGTTCGAGCCGCGAACTCTTCGGCCGCGGCGGCGCTGGAAGTCGGGATTCTCGGGATGATCAGCTGATCGGGAATGGCTCGCTGCATGCGTGCGACCCGCTCTCGCAGGGGCAGGTCGATCAGGTCCTCGTCGATACGGAGAGCATCGAAAACGAACAGGTCCAAAGAGTGTTGGGTGGCGGCCGTACGCCCGAATCGTTGCATCGTCACTTGAAAGGGCTCCGGACGGCCGTCGCCCCGAAGACTGATAGCTTCCGCGTCGAGGACAAAGGAGTCGGACTCGATGGTTCGGGCCAAGTCCACAATGTCATCGACCCGGCTGGTTACCCTCCGCAGGCTTCGGGTGAAGACTTCGATGGAGTCACCAGAGCGGTGGATCTGAAGTCGGGCTCCGTCGACCTTCCACTCGACGAACGCCTCCTCGAATGTCGCGACGGCGGCTGTCGCTGATTCGGCAGTCGCCGCCAACATGGGCTGCACCGCCGTTCCGACTCTGAGTCCGAAGCTGGCGAGTACATCGGGTCCGTGTCTCGCCAGGCCGTGGGCAACACCGGCGAGATCTCCCGAGAGCATGGCAGCACGACGAACCGATTCGAGGGGAGCGTTGAAAGCTTGTGACAGTGCGTCGGCCATGACGCCGTCGAGCGCACCCTGGCGTAGCCCAGCTCCGAGGAGCCCGAAGAGGAGATCGTGTTCGGCTTCGGTTGCGGCGGCCATCAGGCCCGCCAGGATCTGTGTCCGCTGCGCCCGCGAACCTGCTCCTCGAGTTGCCCCGAGTCTGTCGAGGGACTCATGGACAGTTTTCAGACTGAGGGTTGGCGTCGTTGCCGCAACGACGTCCACTTCCCTGGTGGCGGCGAAGCCCACTCCGAGGCGTCCCTGGGGAAGCCTGCCGCTCAGATAGGAGACTCCAATGGCAACCTCATCCGGATCCATCCGACGAATCAGCTGCGCGAGTCGCGCCGTCTTCTCCTTGCGGCTGCGAGTCGCCGCGACGTCTGCAGAGGCTCGGGCTATCTCGGCGAGCTGCATGGTCAGCCGTCGCTGGGTTTGAAGAACGTGGCGACCTGACCGACACCGCTGAGGGCGCCGCCGGCAACGATGAGTAGCCCAACCCAGCCATCGAGGTTGGTAGCCAAACCGATCGTGTCGTCAATCGACCACTCGCCCGGGCCCAGAAGGCCGATTGCCGCGGTTGCCGCCAGCAAAGTTGCGGCGTACTCCCACCCTTCGTCGGGACGGGCCGTAACCCAGAATCCGGCTTTGCGGTGGACCGTGAGGTACGCCACGACCATGACCGCCGCGGTACCGGCGGCCGCCAACGATGTCAGCAGCCCAACGATTAGGAGTGCGCCGACGCCGACCTCGGTGAGGGACATGGCCATCCACTGCAGTGGGGCCTGCTTGTACCCAATGCTCTCGAGCCAATTCGTTGTCTTCTCTCTGCCCCTGAGATGCTTGACGCCGTGCGCCAGCATGACCCCTCCAACCCACACTCGTAGGCCGAGCAGCGCAAGGTCTATCTCAGTCATGTCCCTCTCCTCGCGATTGAACCTCAAAGTAGCTGTTGCATCCCTTGTGGGAACAACGACTATCGAGCCCGGAGACTTCCCGATTCAAGAGTCCGCAGCACAGAGCGGGGCCCGAAGGCCCCGCTCTTGCGATTCGTGAAGTCCGACCGATTGGCCGGAGCTGCAATCAGTGGGTTACGACAGGCGGCAGCTTCTTGGCGTGGGCAACCCAGCGCTCGACCATCGATTGTGCAGGAACACGACGTACGATCGACTTCTTGGTCTTCTTGATCGCGGCATCG
>JAAELU010000767.1 GCA_024226255.1 bacterium
ATGGAGCTCTCTCCAAAGGTCTCGACCCCCCAAATCTCCGGCTCTTCGATGATGGTTGCCTTGGCGAGATGCATACGCCAGACGCCGTCGGCCACAGACTTGATGACCCGCTTCGCGTGATCGATGTCTGTGTCGTAGGCAACTTCGATATCAAGAACGGCACGAGCCCACTGTTGCGACTTGTTGGCCACTCGGGCGATCTCGCCGTTGGGCACATACCAGAGCGTCCCGTTGACATCGCGAAGTTGGGTAGTGCGCAGGCTGATGCTCTCCACGACGCCGGAGGCCTCGCCAACATCAATGATGTCGCCAACGGCGTATTGGTCTTCCACGAGCATGAAGAACCCGGAGAGGAAGTCCTTGACGATTGATTGGGCGCCAAAGCCGAGGGCGATACCGGCGATACCGGCGCTGGCGACGAGAGGTCCCAGATCGATATCGAATTCGGCGAGGGATACGAGAACGGCAACGGTGGAGATGACGGCCGTCGCGGTGCTGCGCATGATCGACCCGAGGGTCTTCGCCCGCTGCTTCGCCTGCTCTGTTGCCAGGGCCAGTTCGAGTGCCTTCTGCCGTGCTTTGGGTTCTAGGTCTTCAAACCGCCCGTCCTCGACCTCATCCGCCTGGCGCTCACTGAGGCGACGCTCCCGGTCGTTCAGCATTCGGGCCTCCGCCCGATCAATGGCGCGCCGCACAAGGCGGTTCGCCACATAGGCGATGACGAGGATCAGAATCACTTTGAGCGGGCGCTCAACGATCCACCCTGCCGCCTCTGCAGCGGTCTCGTTCGATGTCAAGTCATATATCCAGTCGCAAACGAAGTCGTTGCCGCCGTCGCAGACCGTGCTAGCTGCTGTGTCGACTTGATACACCGGACCCTCCTCCAAAGCTGTTGACAGCAGGCTACTCGCGGGTGGCAGGCCTACGATCCGGCCATGAGGATTTGGCACCGCCGCTCAAGACCCACTCGGCAGGAACTGATCGACCGGAAACACCAGCTAGAGGGCGAGATTCAGACCTTGGGCAGGGAGGTAGAGCGTCGACGCCGACGGGGAGCATCAGTCGTTGAGCTCGAGGCAAGGCTGGCAACGATTCGGCACCAGCACCACCAAACCCGGTTGCGCATCGACCGCA
>JAAELU010000768.1 GCA_024226255.1 bacterium
GATGTCCCAGCCGATCCCCATCGGCACACTTCCGCCTCTCGGCGAAGTGCCGGAGACGATGTTCGCCCAGGTGGTCCGATCCGATCGGTTCGGCGATCCCAGAACTGCATTCCAGGTAGAGGAAGTGGAGGTTCCACCGCTGAAGCCGGGAGAGGTGCTGATCGCCACCATGGCAGCCGGCATCAACTACAACAATGTCTGGGCCGCTCGCGGAATCCCAATTGACGTGATTGCCATCCGTCAGAGGATGGGTGAGTCATACGACTTCCACATCGGCGGGAGCGATGTATCTGGAATTGTCTACGCCGTCGGCTCCGAAGTCGACGATGTGTCGATCGGTGATGAGGTCGTCACCCACCCCGGCTGGTGGGCTCCCGACGATCCGGCCGCACTGACTGGAAGGGACCCGATGTTGGCTCCCTCGGCCGCCATCTGGGGCTACAACACGAACTTCGGCTCTTTTGGACAGTTCTGCGTAGCCCAGGCGCATCAAGTGATGCCAAAGGCACCTCATCTGACATGGGAGCAGGCTGCTGCGCCGAGCCTCGTAGGCACCACCGCCTACCGCATGCTGTTCGGCTGGGCGGGCAACCAGCTCCAGGAGGACGACGTCGTTCTGGTTTGGGGCGGAGCTGGTGGATTGGGGAGCCAAGCGATCCAACTGGCTACCAATCATGGCGCCCGGGCCATTGCCGTGGTTTCGGATGAGGCTCGCGGCGAGTATTGCAAGCAGCTCGGGGCTGTCGGCTACATCAACCGCAAGGACTATGACCACTGGGGCGTGCCGCCACATTGGACCGACGACGCGGGGCAAAAGGAATGGACGGGAGGAGCTCGAACATTCGGCAAGGCGATCTGGGATGTGCTGGGCGAACGCCGCAGTCCCAACATCGTATTCGAGCACCCCGGTGAGGCAACCATCCCGACGAGCATCTTTGTGTGTGAAACCGGGGGCATGGTGGTGATCTGCGCCGGAACGACTGGATACAGCGCGTCGGTCGACTTGCGCCACCATTGGGTCCGCCAGAAGCGGTTGCAAGGCTCCCATGGGACGAACGACGCTCAGGCCCGGGCCTACAACGATCTGGTAGTTGCCGGCAAGATCGACCCGTGCGTCGGAAAGGTCTACGGCTTCGAGAGTATCGGTGAGGCCCATGCCGGCATGGAGACAGGCGACAACGTCTTGGGAAACAGGGTGGCGCTCGTAGGAGCGGCAGAGACCGGGATGGGCTCGCGACCCGGAACGCAGTAGCGACGGCGACTTCGGCGCCGGGTGATCCGAGCCGCACAACCAGCAGGCCGGCTTCGGATCGGCGTGTGTCAGATTCCAGAAGTCAGAGGTGGGTGTACCTTCGCCCACTCATTGAGACAGACGAACGAAGGAGTGACTGCCCCGAGGGACAGCCACCTTCGAATCAACAGCTCCCTGCGGTGTATGTCTCGCCGCTTATGTACATGTTGCCGGGAATGCCGCAGATGATCGGGATGAGGTCCTCTCCAATGATGAACCCACCGCCGGTAATCGGATTGGCCGGGTCGTCGGGACGGGATACCTGGAAGTGCAGGTGATTGCCCGAGGCCTGACCAACGTTGCTTTCGGTCCCGAGAGCATCACCCGCGTCGACGTTGTCGCCAACCGACCAACCGAGGGCCGTGACGGTCCCCTGGGCCATATGGGAGTACTTGCTCCACTCCCCGTTGGGATGCTCGATCCAGACATAGTTGTTGTTCGTCGTGGGTTCAGAGTTGGTGTCGACAATGACCCTGATTACGCCGTCGGCGGCTGCCGCCACGGTCTTGGATCCGCCGCCGGTACCAAACATGTCGATTCGGAGCGTCGGCGTATGGCTCAGATGGTCCCGCGAGACCTTGACGCTCGTTCCGTTTACATATCCGATCCGGTATTCGCCCGCAGAAGTGATCTGCCCGCCGGCACGATCAAACGATTCAGCCTTGCCGGCGATTCCCGGCCGGGCCTGATGCCAAACGTCATCACGTTTCGTCAGACTCGTGGCACCGCCGTAGATCACAGCGACCGCACCTGCGCTCACCTTCTGATTGCTGACGCCGATACTCTCGTTGGGTACCCCGATAGCGATGTCGTCTGATCCGTCGCCGTCGTACTTGCCTGCCGCCAAGGTTGTCCCGAAAGCGTCGCCAGGCTCTGCGTCGTACTTAATGCCCTGCTTGTCCTGGTCGTAGATCTGATCTCGTACCGTCAATCCAGAATTGCCGCCAAACAGCACGTTGACTGCACCTGCTCCGTCTATCGAACCGACGTCCTCACCGGGTACACCAACGCCCAGGTCGTCATTGCCGTCACCATCAAAGTCGGCGCTGACGAGTGAGTAGCCAAAGACATCACCAGCTTCGGCACGACCCTTGATTCCGGGCTTGTCTTGGTGCCAAATCTGGTCGCCCGCAGCGGTCAAGCCGGAACCGGACCCAAGGAGAACGTTTACTGCTCCAGCCTGAGCCTCGGTTCCGACGCTATCGCGCGGTGCTCCGATGGCGAGATCATCTTCGCCGTCATCGTTGAAGTCGCCGGCGGCGAGCGCGGCTCCGAATATGTCCCATGCCTCGGCAGCTCCTCTTACGCCCGGCGTGGCTTGGTGCCACAGCTGGTCCCCGACAGCCGATAGGCCGGACGCGGTTCCGTAGAAGACGTGGACGGCTCCTGCATCTGCCAGGTTGGTCCCACCGACGACGACTCCCTCGCCAGGAGCGCCGATGGCGAGATCATCGTATGGATCGCCGTCGAAATTGCCGGTTGCCAGCGACTCTCCGAACCGGTCATCACCCTCGGCGCCACCACCGATATTCGGGCTGTCCTGGTGCCAGATCTGGCTTCCTGTTGCGGTGAGACCGGCGTTGCTGCCAAGAAGAACATTGACGGCTCCGGCATTGCCTAGATTGCCAACGTCCTCTCCTGGAGCACCAATGGCCAGGTCCTCGATCCCATCGCCGTCGAAGTCGCCGACGGCCAGCGAGGCACCAAAACGATCACCCGCCTCAGCCGCTCCCGGCACGCCGGCGCTGGCCTGATGCCAAACCTGATCGTCGGCGGAGGATAGTCCCGAGGCAGATCCGTAGATCACATTGACGGCGCCGGCTCCAGGCCGCGGGTTGGCCGATCCGATGCTCTCATGGGGAACCCCGACCGCAAGATCGTCATACGTGTCGTCGTCAAAGTCGCCGCACGCCAGTGCCGCTCCGAAGGCATCGCCTGTCTCAGCATCGAACTTGATACCGGGGCGATCCTGATGCCACAACTGATTGCCCGCTGAATCGAGGCCGCTGGCTGTGCCGTAGATCACGTTGACAGCTCCGGCGCCGTCAATGCTTCCGATGGCTTCGCCGGGTGCACCAATCGCCAGGTCGCTGTAGCCGTCCCCGTTGAAGTCGCAGTTCGACGTCGACAGCCCTGCATCGGCTACTTCGCCCGCCGTGAACAACATCGTCATGACCATGGCCAACACGACTCCAAGTGACCAGTATCGCGAGGCGCTCCGCCTATCCCAGCTGGGACCCCCAACAGTTGACGTATGCATTCCTGCCCCTCTCAGCGTGACTGCTACGTGCCAGTGCCACGGTACACAAGAGTCACGGGGGGCTGCAGAAAAACGACAACTGATCAGCGGCGCCCCACTTCCGGTTCGCCGTCCAGGTGGCGAGACAGGAAATCGGTGATGTCGCCCACGTGGGGTTCAAAGGGAGCCAAATCGCTGTGATCTCCGTCCGGGACGACCAGCAGTTCGGCTTCCGGGTGGGCCGCGGCGAGCTCATACAGATTGTCGAGCGGGACAATCGAGTCGGCATCGCCATGGACCAGTAGAACCGGGCCCGCCACACGGGAGATGCGATTGCGGGGAGCGAAGTCGTCGAACTCGTACCCGATGATACGTTGCACCATGCCCAGAATCACCGTGAGGACCGGACCCGGGACCTTCGCCATCTGGCGGCGCATTATGTCGTTGGGGTGAGCGAACGATGCAACCGAGACAACCGCCTCGAGCCGATCGGTCCGAGACGCGCTCAAAATGGCGGCCCCCGCACCCACAGAGTGCCCGACGACACCGATCGAAGTCACTTCGTCGCGGGCACGAAGCCACTCGGCGGCAACGTCAAGATCCTCGGCGAAGCGTGGCATGGAAGTGAAGCTGTCGTGCTCCGAAAAACCGTGATTGCGGGCGTCGAGGAAGAGGGCATGGAAGCCAGCCTCATGCAGATGTGGTGCCAGCGGCAACATCACGGCCGCATTCCCTCCCCAACCATGAAGGACGATTACTGCGGGCGCCTGACCACCGACCGGAATGAACCAACCGTGCAGGCGGGTGCCGCTAGCGCTGTCTAGCCAGACCTGCTCCTCCGGCAATCCAAGATCGCTCGGGCTTTGATCCGCATCCGGCTGCGGAGGAGCCAGCGCTCGGCTCAATGCCCGAGGAAACAGAAGGTACGCGCCCGCTGCCATGGCAGTGGAGAGGAGGGCCCATCGACGCATATTGTGGACTGTCATCGCGGATCCCTGACTGGAGTTTGTGCCGCGGAAACCCACATGAGAGGCATGGGAAAGTCCTCGGCGGCGAACCGACGCTACCCTAGGACCAACCCAGGATCCGTGCTTTCGCGACCGTGCGGAGACTCTGTACTCCTAGCTCCCTTTTCCGTGGGCAAGCGAGAAGAAGAGTAGGAACCCGATCTTGTGGCTCGGCAGAGCGGCAGCCGGGACCGAGGCGGAACTGGGCGCAATTCGATATGGTTGGGCTGAGGTGGCCTGTTATGCCCGACGTCGCATTGACAAAAATCAGCACGGTGCAAAACCCGCTTCTCGATGTCGTGTTCGTGCACGGTCTGGGTGGGAGCAGCACCGCCACTTGGGATTCCAACGGAACCACGTGGCCGTCGCTGCTGGCTGCAAATAGGGATGACGTGGCCGTCTGGACGTTCGACTACCCGGCTGAAGCCACGAAGTGGAATATCAAAGGCAACGGCCTTGATCTCGACGAGCTCGGTCGCCAAGCCCTCGACTATCTGACCAACGCAGGGCTCGGCCAGATGCCGCTTGTCTGGGTTGCACACAGCTTGGGGGGTCTCGTCGTCAAGCAACTCTTGCGATATGCCGTCGAGAAGAGGATCGTGCATTACCAGCCGATTTACGAGCAGACGCTAGGCGTCGCCTTTCTCGCGACGCCTCATGCAGGCTCCCGGCTCGCCAGCCTTGGCAACGTGCTCAGCCGGCTCGCTCGCCTGACAGACACGACTCGCGACCTCGAGGCCGATAACCCACAACTCGAGGATCTGGGCCGCTGGTATCGGGAAACGGCCCCGAAGGCCGGCATCGCAACGGTGGCCTATGCGGAGACCATTGCGACGCTGGGCGCAATGGTTGTTGAGGAGGAAAGCGCCGATCCTCGGGTACCGGACTGCATGCTCGTGCCCACGGCCGAGGATCACCTCTCGATCTGCAAACCGGCCGATACGACCAGCCAAGTCTATGTGGGCGTCAATGGGCTGCTCGATCGACTCGCTGAGGTGGTGTGGGGAATCATGGGCAACGTCGAGCGCTCGATCCGCAACGTTCAACGAACGATCGCAACTGTCGGCACCTACTCACCGAGTCTGCTCGAGGTCGCTTCGCCAGAGGCAGCTCAGCAGCTGGACAACGCCCTGGACGAGATCGGCAGGACGTACAAGGTGGTCAAGAGGGCCACAGCCACCTGGGTCGCCGGCGCGCTGTCCAGCGACGGTCTCCTTGACCCCGCCCTTGTGGCTGACCTGGTGACTGAAAACTTCGGCGACATGATTCGCGAGGGACGCGGCCACTGCCACACGATCAACGACATCTATGCCTCAGACATTCAGCGGCTGATCAACGCAACAGCGATTCCGGCGGATGGGAAGAACGAGCTTCATCATGCCTTCCATCTCTTCTCCGATCTAGACATGGATTTGTTCGGGATGTTCGAGCGGGCCGGCGATTACATGCATGGCGCCGCCAAGGAGATCGGCGATCTGCGTACCCGGGGAATGGGCGAGGAGGCTGCGGCGCTGTTGCGCGACACTTATCCCACAGTGGTTCACCTTGCGGCGAGTGTCACCCGTGCCCACGAGGCCCTAGAAGAGGTTCGGAACAAGCTGACCTAGCGCACGTGGGAGAAAGACGAGGACATCTGAAGCGCTAGGCGCTGCGCCGTCTCCGCCCAATGTCGACGCAGCCGCGTTGGTTTGGCGAGAAAGCACCTGACTGGCACCTATCGTGATCTCGAGCGTCAGCGCCGACATCTCACACATGCAAGAGCCCCGTACTAGCAGCGGCTTCTTTGGTGGTCAGGGACGGCGTCGATCCGTCGACCTCCGGTTTTTCAGACCGGCGCTCTACCAACTGAGCTACCTGACCGAGAACGCCCAGCGTCACGGCGTTCGTTGTGCACAAAAGACCGTATTCGGGCGCTTTTAAGCACAACGAACACTCTGCCGAGTGTTCGGCGGGAGCGACGGGATTTGAACCCGCGACCTCCGGCTTGACAGGCCGGCGTGAACTCCAGACTTCACCACGCCCCCGTGGTTCGGCGGCTGACGCCGCCTCCCACAAGTGCACTCAGCGTCTCCGCTTCGTGCGTCGTACCCCCAAGGGAATTTGAATCCCTGTTGCCGCCGTGAAAGGGCGGAGTCCTAGGCCGCTAGACGATGGGGGCCAGATCGACCGGGATTGTACCCTCTCCCACGTCTCGGCGGACCACCGGACGGGCCAGCACAGTATAGGGGCCGTGGATCACGGCTGGAAGCCCGCCGATTGCGACTAACTAGTCCGTTGTGACGCCAGATCAATGCCTCCCCCAAAACAGGCTATCTCTCGTAGTATTACTAGCGGACAGGCCAGGAGCCGCGTCCGGTAGATAAAGAGTTCGCCAAGACCTATGGCCCGTTTTTTGGGGGGTCCGTGCGGATAGGACATATCAAGGGAAGTAGGAAGATGGCCAA
>JAAELU010000769.1 GCA_024226255.1 bacterium
ATCCGAAGTTCCCGTGAATCCGCCCCAGTTCTCGGGAATCCGAAAGACGTAGGAATTGACTGCGACAATCCGCCATTGTCCTGCAAATTCATCGTAGGCGAAATTCGGACCTCCGGAATCACCGCTGGAACCCATGACCTCATCGTAGTCGTAGCCGATAGTCCCCCCGCGGCGGCACGGATTCTGAAACTTCGTGGGCATCACGATGCCCCCCCCGGGGAGAAAGTTTCCATAAAAGTTGAACCCGTTGTGCACAATCAACGAACCGTCGTCGAAGTCGAGCGTCATCTGTGTATCGGTGTTGTTCCAACCTCCTCCGGCAGGAGGCGGCACACCGTAGTCGCCGAGCCCGAATGCCTCGTGGTGGGCAAGGCCCCACCTCTTGAGCTCGTCAAGCTCCGTGTTCCCATCCCCTCCCCATCCCTTTCGACCGAAACCCATCTTCACCACGCTGTGTAAAGGCCCGGGTAAGTAGCCGCTGTCCCAAACATCATACTTGGTAAAGAAAACACTGAGGGGCTGGTCAACGAATACCAAAGCCAGGTCGTAGCCGTGCCAGGCGACGCCGTCATAGTTGGGATGCACTTTCACATTATCCGGATCTGACGTCGTAAATATGTGAAGTGTTCCGAATACATCGTAAACTTCGAAGCTGAAGTCCTCGGCAACAATCTGACCCGTGTCGTCGGCAACGCAGTGGGCAGCTGAAAGGGCTCCTGGACCGAGCGGCGTATTGACCAGCGCTGCAGAGCAGAATGTGTCGCCGTAGTCAGGACGGAAGAAACGGAGCTGAACGACACTGTCGTGGTCTATGTCCGGCACTTCAACATCGCACCAACCCGTGGATGAGCCAACATCCAGCGGCACGTTGTCATCAAGGACATGCGAACCGGAGATATCCGACGTAACGATGGCGGGCGCGCCCCCAGCACCAACAAAGATTACCATCACTACGGCGAGCAATGACAAGCCCATCGAGCGGGACCGGCTTTGGCGGCACTGAGAGTAATAAACGAAGCGTGATTCAACCTTCTGCGCCATGAACTGGCACCTCCTGAGTCTTTCGGCGGGCAACATTGCACCTCCGAGCACGCAACCGCTTGGGCCTGGTCCACATCCCTACCTGATCGCCTACCTGCCAAGCGTTGGAGACGCGCAGCCAGGCAGCGGCAATGAGCGGACCGCCCTCGCGGCATTCACTTTAATCGTACCGGTAACCATCGGCTACGGCGCGCTCACTTCTGTTCTCGAGCGCGGACGGCGGCGGTTGTTGGCCGACCGCGGGAGGATAGCAGACCATGGAGCCTGCGTCAAGAATTGATGAAGCACTGTGGTTGAAGACCGCTCCTTCGATATAGCTGCAAATAATCTCGGAACTCCGAGCCATATCTCCCCATGCTCGCAGATCGGCTGCGCTCCGCTCGCCATCTACCCACCACGCCGGCGACCACCGTACGGCCTCGGCTCGAGGACTGCCGGCGAAGCCTCCGCCTTCGGAGAATCCGGCAGGGCGACAACGGACGTCAGTGGTCGGTCCTGGAGCGACCTGGCGGGCCTCCTGGACAGCGGTCGATGCCGGAAGAGATTGCGCCGACGCACAGACTGGGCTAAGCTCAGCACAGCGCTGGTGCCATGATCCTCGGATCGAGATCAGCGCGTCGGCGTTTCGCTCCGATGTCCACCCAAGAAGCCCCAGGAGTTCAAGATGTCCACCACCAGACAACCCATCCGATGCCTGCTCCTCTCCCTCTGCCTGCTGGCACTGATCTGGGCGCCCGCCCTCCCGGCGGCGACCTCCGCCGACGGCGTGTGGACCGACTTCGACGAGACCGACTTCGAACCCGCGGGCGAACGCCGGATCATACCCGCCGCCTACCGCACGGTCCGCCTCGACGAGTTCGCCCTGCTGGGGATTCTCGAGCGCGCGCCGAACGAGGACGTGGCCGACCTCGAGGACAGCCCGGCGGTGCTCTCGCTGCCGCTTCCCGGCGGCGGCTTCGGCCGCTTCCGGATCGTCGAATCACCGGTGATGGCGCCGGAGCTCGCCGCCGGTTTTCCGGAGATCCGCACCTACCGCGGCCAGGGGCTCGACGACCTCCACGCCAGCGTCCGCCTTGACCTCACCCCTCACGGCTTCCATGCCGCGATCCTGTCGCCAGCGGACAGTGTCTCCGGGGGCAATGTCTTCATCGACCCCTACAGCGTCGGCGACACCGACCACTACCTCGCCTACTTCACCCGCGACTCCCGCAACCCGGCGGCGGCCGAGTTCCGCTGCGGCGTGACGGCCGACGCCGCCGGGCCCCTGCCGATCGTCGACGGGGAACCCGGGGTGCCCTCGGGGACCGAGCTCCGCGAGTACCGGCTGGCACTCGCCGCCACCGGCGAGTACACCATCTTCCACGGCGGCACAGTGGCCGACGGCATGGCGGCGATCGTGACGGCGATGAACCGGGTCAACAGCGTCTATGAGCGGGAGGTGGCAATCCGCATGAACCTGGTACCCAACAACGACCTCGTGGTCTACACCGATCCCAACGCCGACCCCTATAACAACAACGACGGCTTTATGATGCTGGGCCAGAACCAGGCCAACCTCGACGCCGTCATCGGCGACGCCAACTACGACATCGGCCACGTCTTCAGCACCGGCGGCGGCGGCATTGCGCAGCTCCGCGTCCCCTGCCGCAGCGGTTCCAAGGCGCGGGGGGTCACCGGGCTGCCGGCGCCGGTCGGCGACGGCTTCTACATCGACTACGTGGCCCACGAGATGGGCCACCAGTGGGGCGGACCCCACACCTTCAACGGCAGCGCCGGCGCCTGTTCCAGCCAGCGTAGCGCCTCGTCCGCCTACGAGCCTGGGAGCGGCTCGACGATCATGGCCTACGCCGGCATCTGCGGCAGCCAGAACATCCAGAACCGCAGCGACGACTACTTCCACGGCATCAGCTTCGACCAGATCGTCGCCTACTCGACCACCAGCAGCGGCGACACCTGCGCC
>JAAELU010000770.1 GCA_024226255.1 bacterium
GGGCGCTTTGCTATATTGCCGCCTCTTGATCCGGGGCCAATTCCTGCCCCTCTTATCCCTAAGCTACGAAATAAGGGGAGTTTGTCATGTCGAAACGCTGTGCCTTGACCGGCAAGGGCCCCCGGTCCGGAAACAACGTCAGCCACGCCAAGAACCGCAGCAAGCGCTGGTTCAAGCCGAATCTGCAGAAGAAGAAGGTCACCATCAATGGCGTGACCAAGCGGGTGTGGATCTCCACGCGCGCCCTGCGCACCCTGGATAAACAGGACTAGATCAGGCGAAGGCTGCCAAGGATTTCAAGCGCCTCCCCCCAGCGGGAGGCGCTTTTTTCATGCCCATCCGTTCGCCAAGGAACCCCGGACCGTACCATTTCGGGCGGCGAGAGATGCCCATCCTTATTCATGCTCGGATGACCAAACCCCTATCCTGCTACCTCGCTACGCGTTACGAGGCACACTGCATATTCCGAGCTCTGACGGAACAGGCCTTGCCATGTACAGGTCAACTCGACGAAGGCCCGTCGACCAGGGATACACCGAGACTCACGAGCCTGAACAAGGAGACCCAAGATGAAACGCAGCATGTTCCTCATGACCCTGATGGCCATCGCCCTGATGGTTTTCGGCAGCAGCGGCTGCAACAGCCTCTTCGGCGGGTCCTCTTCCGAGGGCGACAGCAACGCCGATAATTACAGCGATTCCTTCTACGAGGACACGAACCTGGACCTCGAGGATCCCAGCGGCGGCTACGATACCGCCGACGAACAGCCCGCCTTCGGCGACGCCGAATTCGCTGCCATGTTCGAGGAAGACCCCGAGGTTACGGACGCTGTCGGCGACGAGACCGACGTCATCGACATGGAAGCCGAAGCCGGCGCCCGCGTGTACTACCTGCGCCTGCTCTGGGGCCAGTTGCGCGCCGACACCGATATCGAGGAGGTCACCGACTGGGCCGGGGCCATCAGCGTGGACCGCGGCGCCATCGTTGTTAAGAGACGCATCAAGTTCGAGCATCTCACCGACTGGGTGGTTCTTCCCCGCGAGGACGAGAAGGTAGTCGACCTCTACAGTCTTACCCGCCCCCACTTCGACGGCCTGCTGCTGAAGATCATCGATCCCACGCCTGAGCTGGACGAGATCAACGACCTCGTCATCGACATGGGCCCGGCGCAGATCACCGTGGCCGTGGCCGACCTGAACGGCTACGAGGCCGTCGTCGACATCGACGATCTCGGCAACCAGATGAGCTTCCAGTCGCCCCAGGTTCTCGACTGCCCCAACGGATTCCTGCACGGCATCTGGGTGAAGCGCAGCGCGGATGAGCGCGGCATCTTCCGGGGCGTGTTCACCAGCTACGAGGGCGGCAGGCTCGGTCACATGCGCGGCCACTGGGGCATCAACGAGGCCGGCGAGCGTGTGTTCCGCGGCAAGTACATCGGACTGGACGGCGCCTTCCGCGGCCTGTTGAGCGGCACCTGGTCCTCCGATACGGACAGCCCCCAGGGCTTCGGCGACTTCGAGGGTGAGTGGATGGACGAGAACGAGGAAACCCAGGGACAGCTGGGCGGCCACTACCGGCGGGGATTCCGTCGCGGCGGCTTCTTCGGCGGACGCTGGGTGAGCGAGGAGTGCGGTCTGTAACCCGACCTCACTTCCGAGAGCAAAACGGCGCCTCCCCCTTGTCGGGGGAGGCGCCTTTTTTACACTGCAAAGTCGAGGATGGTCAGCTTCCGAACGCCGTACGGATCGAAGCTTACTTCAGCATGACCATTTTCCGACTGATCACCATATCTCCCGCGCGCAGGCGATAGAAGTAGATGCCGCTGGCCACACGGCGATCGCCTTCGCTGCTGCCGTCCCAGATCACGGCATGGTAGCCGGGGTCCTGGTGCTCGCCATCCAGCAGGTGTTTCACGAGCCGCCCCCGCACGTCAAAGACGGCCAGGTCGACCACCTCGTCCTGCGGCAAGCTGTAGCGGATCGTCGTCAGCGGGTTGAAGGGGTTGGGGAAGTTCGCGCTGAGAGTGACGACCGACGGTACCGCGCCGGCGCCCGCCAGCTGATCGGCCACGAAGGCCTCGCCGCCGACGATGAGGCCGAAGTCGCGCGCCTCGCTGCCGGTGACGAAACGGTAGCTGGGGCGATCCCGCAGATTCTGACTCACGAGGAGTTCACGGTCGATGAGCCAGACCGCATACTCGGCAGGCAGGTCCTCGATACCGGCGAAGCTGAGCGTCGCCTCGATACCCAGATTGCTGTCCAGTTCGAAGTCCCATACATGTCCGCCGGCGGCCTCGGCGCGCGGACGCACATCGCGGTTGAACTGTTTGGAGTTTCGTTCCCATTCAGGATGCGGGAAGCTCACCGAGACGTAACCACCGATGGGCGGCGGCGTGGACCAGTCGAGACGGTCCCATCCCAGCTGGGCTTCCGCGCTGACGGCCGCGTAGTTGCATTCGTCGCGAGCCTCCTCGGCGCGAGCCAGGATCTGGATCGCCCAGTCGAGCGTCGGAGCGGGTTCACCGCTACGATCGCCCCCTCCGGCGATGGGATCGATGAGCAGCTGGTCGTTGGCCAGATTCGACTCCACGAGATAACCCTGCCAGGGAACGATATCGCCGACCACCTGCCCCCAACTGCCCTGGTAGTTCCAGATCACCGGCTGACTGCCGTCGGAAGCGAGGCTCAGCTGATCCTGCGGAATCGAGACGTTGAAGGGATTGCCGATCATGGTCCAGCCCTGGTGCAGGTTCACCTCGAGGGGTTCGTGCATAGGTACCGTCCGGCCGGGACCGGCGTCGATGACGAGACCGCTTTCACGCACAATCAGGAACATGCCCACGCCGGGTTCGAAGTTGCCGCCATCGGGCTGTTCGAGCCAGGTCTGCGCACCACCCAAGCCGAAGAGGCGCCAGTTCTCGGTATTGTAGGGACCAAGATCGTCCTCGAGCACGTCGATGGGCCGCGGATCGTCCAGTTCCATCGGCACCGAGATCATACGGTAGGCGCTCTGCTCGGAGCCGCCGGGCTGAGCCTCCGGCTTCTCCAGTTCGGCGGCGATGAGTACCGCCACCTCGAAGTGATCCGACAGGCTCTCATGGCCGGCGTCGTCACGAGCACTGACGTAACAGTAGAGGCCTTCGATGCCGATGGCCGCGCCGGGCACCGTGCCCTCGAAAGCCGCGCCGCCGGTGGAAGGGAAGTCGATAGTCTCGTAGTCGCCATCGTTGCCCTCACGATAATGCAGGCTCGCGTTCAGGACACCCGTGTTGTCCATGATGGTCGCCGTGAGCGCCAGGTCCTCGCCAGGCGTGGCCGTGTAGGGGCCGCCGGGGATGATCGCCGGGGGCGGATCGGCCACGAGCACGTCGGCGCTGTCCGAGTTGTCGCCCTCATCGTCGTCGGTCTGGTGAAGACCGACCACCTGGGCCGAGTTGGTGAACTCGCCCTCTTCCATGGCCAGGGCTCTGAGTTCGAGATGGGCCACAGCCTCATCCGCCAGGGATCCCAGGTTCCAGATGCCGGTGAGGGAATCGTAAGTGCCCAGATCGGTCGTGTATCCGGCGTAGACCAGATGCTCGGGAAGGAGATCCTCGACGGTGATGCCCGTCGCATCGTCCGGACCGTTGTTAGTGACCGCGATATCGAAGATCGCCAGCTCGCCCAGAACAACGTTCGGAGCAGCGGCCGTCTTGACCAAAGCCAGATCGGCGAAAGCCGGATGCAGCGAAACCGAGGCGTCGTTGTTGAGATCCTCGGGATCGGGCAGGTCGCTGCCGACGATGATGGCGGTATTGGTGATCATCTCCCCGATGAATACGCTGGCCTCGATGTGCAGCGTCGCCACCGCATCGGCCGCCAGGGCACCGAGGGTCCAGAGGCCGGTGTCCTTGTCGTAGGAACCGATCGAGGCCAGATCACTC
Organism: bacterium; assembly: GCA_024226255.1. Lineage (GTDB taxonomy): Bacteria > Actinomycetota > Acidimicrobiia > Spongiisociales > UBA5794 > JAHEJX01. Next base: position 3,923 of record JAAELU010000770.1, read on the forward strand.
TCCCAGTTGAGACCGTAGGGCAGCGGATCTACGATCACGATCTCGCCCGCATCGCTCGGGCCGAGATTGCGCACCTCGATGAGGAAGGTGACCACGTCCTCGATCTCGGGCCAGGCGTTGTCCACGGTCTTGGTGAGGGCCAGGTCGGCCTCCAGGCCCGTCACCTCGACACTGGCGTTGTTGTTGCCGACGTTGTCGTCGCGTTGCTCGCTGCCGATGATGCGGGCAGTGTTCACGATGGTCGCAGCCTGGCTGATGACGGCCGCCAGGTGCAGCTCAACCGACTCGCCCACCTCGAGGCTGTCCACGCTCCAGACGCCGACACCGCTATCGTAGTCGCCCTTCTCGGCCGTGTAGTCGATGAAATCCAGACCGGTGGGCGACTGGTCGAGCACGGATACGTTGGTGGCGACACTGGGCCCGCCGTTGCTCAGCGTCACCGTGAAGTCCAGCGTATCACCCACGGCGGGCGACGGGTCGTTCACGGTCTTGGCCAGGGCCAGGTCGGCCGGATCCGTGGAACAGGTGATGTAGCTGCTGTTGTTGTTGGGATCGGGATCCGCCTGGTCGCTGTGGCTGATGTAGGCGTAGTTGGAGATCGAGCCGCTGCTGTCCACCACAGCCTCTATGGTCAGGACGGCGCTGGCGCCGATGCCAAGAGAGCCCACGGTCCAGGTGCTGTCGCTGAAGCTCTCGGCAGGCTCGATGGAGGTGTAACTGAAGCCGTCAGGCAGGACATCGGTGACCACCACACCTTCGGCGCTGCTGGGTCCGTGATTGGTGACGGTGAGCGTCATGGTGACCGGGTCGCCTACCAGTGGAGCGAGGTTGTCGGCGGTCTTGATCAGCTCGAGATCGCAGAGGACGCCGTTCACCGTCAGGCCGATGCTGTCGTTGCCGTCGTCCAGATCCGGCGGCCAGCTCACGCTGGCAGTGGCGGTGTTGGTAACGTCTCCGGGCGCGTCAACGCGCGCGACGATCACCAGGGAGTCGATCGCCCCCACGGCCAGTGATCCGGGACGCCAGCGACCGGCCACGAAGGTGCCCGCGCTGGGTGTTACCTGCAGGAAGCTGAGGTCGCCGGGGGCCATGTCCATCACCTCGACACCCTCGGCCAGGTCCGGCCCGAGGTTTTCAAGGTAGACGGTAAAGGTGACCTCGTCGCCGACGTTGGCGCTCAGTGTATCCAAGGTCATATCGACCGCCAGATCGCAGGCGTGGGCGGTGATCTCGGCGCTGGCCGTGTTGTTCTCGGGGACGGAATCGGAGGTTTCGAGATCATCGACCGTGGCGCGATTGAGAATGAGACCGGTGGTGTCCACACGAGCCGTGATCGTGAGAGTTGCGGTGGCGTCGATAAGAAGATCACCGAGATCCCATTGCTTGGATGCGGGCTCGTAGTCGCCGTCGTCGGCGCTATGGCTGATATAGGTCAGGCCGGTGGGAAGCGAATCGGTGACGACGACCCAGACGGCATCGTCGTTGGGTCCATTGTTCGTGACACCCAGTGTGTACATGATCTCGGCGCCCCAGGCCGGATTACTCTCATTGACGGTCATCTCGAGGGCAAGGTCGGGGGCCGGCCCCTCGGGAGTGGCGCAGACTTCGGGCGTTGGATCGCTGACCAGGCCGGCGTTGTCCACAGACTGGATTTGGTAACAATATTCGGTGAAGTTGATGAGGCCGGAATCGGAGTACGAATTTACACCTGCAGCCACAGAGTCGACGACGACGTAGAGTTCGCTTTCAGAGCTGCGGAGGATCCGATATGTAGATAGGTCACAATCACTGATTTCAGCCCAAGTCAATGCCACTTCACCGTTACCTGGAATGGTCACAAATTCAGCAGGCATGGCTGGCGGCGTGGCATCGCCTGGCATTGCGCAGGCTGGATTGGAGAATTGACTCACCTGCTCACTGTCATCACGCGCCTTGAGCGCATAAAAATACTGCGTCCCAGGCACCACTTCCTCATCCACATAAGATTCTGCGCCGACCTCAACCGAATCGAGCACCGCCGTGAATTCATCTAACAGGCCCACGTCGCGATAGAGCAAATACCACGTGACAGAGTCATCATCATGAGGGTCCCAGCTCAGAGCAACGTGATCGGCAGTCGAGATTGCTAGCAACCTAGTAGGCGGCGATGGGGCTTCATTCCATGAGCAAGCCTGAGGTCCACCGTGGGCTCCCATATCGTTACGCTCCATCGACACGTCAGGGAATCCTGGGATAAAAAGCACTGAGGGTGGAAAGCAGATATCGTTGAAAACGGGGGCTGGGTCACCAGTGTTTATACAGGGAGAGGGCCATTGGATAGCATCTCCAGTGTCGAGAATAGGGTTTGACGAGATATTACCTTCACCCTCGAACAGAACATCTTGCACATTTGAGTAGTTAACGCTAGTAACTCCAGATAACTCGTCACTATCATTGAAGTAAAAAATTGCATTGCGCACATCAACGCTGCTAGCAGGCTCACAAGACAGGCCTTGATAAGAATTGCGCAAAACAGAAGTATTGGCCAAGGCAAGGCTACCCTCATTTACAAAGATTCCAATACCAGCCTGGCCATTCACAGCAACATGTGAATTGTCACGCACGATGCAGGCTTCCATTTGCAC
>JAAELU010000771.1 GCA_024226255.1 bacterium
CGACGATGCAAGCCCCCAGGACAAGCTGATCGCATTCGTCGGTCGGAGGCCCTGAGCGAGCAACGGCGGCATGTCGATAGTTGGAGACATCGTCGCAACTCCATAAACGGGGATCACCGGCGCCGTGGTGCCGTAGTCTCGGCTGCCGTGATCGAACCGATGCGAATCCGGCAGCTATCGCTGGCTGATTTGCCGCTGCTTGGGCACATAGACCGGGCCGAACACCAACAGATCCAGTACTTGGTCGAGAATGGGCAACTCATCTCACGGCCGATTGACTTCGACGTTCCGGGGTGGGATCCAGTCGGAACCGGCGCTCACAGCGTTGCCAACATGATCGAGTTTGCGCAGCCGATCGTGGCCCGCGGCGGGGTGCTCCTTGGTGCGTTTGTCGCAGACGCGGTGGCCGGTGTGGTGATTGTCGAGGCCGCGTTCGAGCCTGACATGGCCTGGCTCGCCCTGCTGCATGTCGATCGAGCGCATCGCAGACATGGCGTCGCGTCGGAACTGTGGGATGCGGCGGTCGATCGTGTTCGAGCCATCGAAGCCAGCCACCTCTACGTTTCAGCAACCCCCAGCGGCTCCGCTGTGGGCTTCTACTTGAGCCGAGGTTGCCGGCTTGCCACGGGGTCAGAAGTCAACGACGGCCTCTATGACCTCGAGCCGGACGACATTCATCTGATCTGTGAGCTGCAGCCGAACGTTGAGTCGTCGCAACCTCAGTTGGATAGCGGGCCTCAACACAAGGCCAGATGAGTGATGGCTGGTTCAGCTTTGAGAGCGTCGATTCTGGCTGCCGGTATCGCCCTCGGCACCGGCTGTGGATCGAGCCAACCAGCCGCCTCTGACTCCGCAGTGAGCAGCTTCGAATTGGCACCCGGTGAA
>JAAELU010000772.1 GCA_024226255.1 bacterium
ATGTTGTCCTGGGTGCCCTGTTCATCGGGATCGTCCAGAACGGTATGAACCTCGCCCGCATCCAGTCGTTCATGCAGATGATCGTGCTCGGATCACTTCTGATCATCGCCGTCATCGCAGACCAATTCAGGCAGCGCTCCCTGTCCCGGCTCGCAGCTACCGGCGTACTCGGCTGAGCCATGATCAACGAGAGGAACAACGAGTGAACGTTGGCGTGAACTGCGACATGGGTGAGTCCTTCGGGATCTACACCCTCGGCCGCGACGAAGACCTCATGAAACACATCACCGCGGCCAACGTCGCATGCGGATTCCACGCCGGAGACCCGACCGTCATGGCCAGCACAATCGGCGCCGCCAAACGCCACCGGGTGGCGGTCGGTGCCCACCCCTCATTGCCAGACAGGCAGGGGTTCGGCCGCCGCGAAATGCAGCTCCACCCCGACGAGCTAGAGAGCCTGCTGACCTACCAGGTCGGAGCACTCAACGGCTTCCTCGATGCCGAGGGAATGGAC
>JAAELU010000773.1 GCA_024226255.1 bacterium
CTCGACCGGGAGTTGGTCTCGGCGTTGATCCGGCGCGACAGACAAGGGGGACCAGAATGAAGTACATGAGACTATCCGTAATGTGTATGTTGGCCGCGACGCTGGCAGTGGCCGGTTGTTCGACGCCGTTTCACGACAATCTACCGCCGGCCCAGATGCTGATGGAGCCCGGTCCGGGCGTGGGTGGCCCCGGCCCTGGTATCTCGATGTACCAGCCGAGCGGTCCATCGGCTCAGCGAAGTTCTCAGGTCGGATTCCTCGGTCCGGAGGAAGGCATGATTGTCACCTGGGACGTAAGCATGCCGGGCCAGTTCGACTCGGAGCCGTTGATTTGTCCCGGACGCCACAACTTCCCACAAGGCGCCATCTATCGATTGAAGCTCACAAACATACCCGGCCGCACCGGCACCGAGCTCTATCCCACCTTGGAGGTTGGACCGGCAATGCCGCGGACCGAGGCTTTCCTCTCGCACAACGCGATCCCCGTTCAGTTCTCGCAAGAGGACTTCGATCAGGTACTCACCGGCAACTTCGTCACGAAGGTGATCTACTTGCCGGATCCGGAATTCCAACAAATGGCGCTCGGCGGGATTGAGACATTGGTCAGCTCACGGCTGGACCCCGGTGTCGATCCGATCGTCGAGGCCGACAATCGCGGGTCGATCCTGGCCATCGTTCGCCTGGGTAACAAGGACCTGGAGATGCCCACCGATATGGACGACGTATCCGGTGTGATGCAGGCATCGTACATGCAGGCGATCGGCGGCGCCGGTGGCCCCAGACCGATGGGTACCGCCGTTGGCACACCGAGCACAATGCCGAGCCACTACATATCCGGTGTGACGGGTCCGCAATACGGCATGCCCACGTGCGGCACGCCGATCGGACTGCCCGGTCCGCCGCACATTCCGTTGGGATCTCCGGCGGGGCTGCAAAAGCACACGATCCGCAACC
>JAAELU010000774.1 GCA_024226255.1 bacterium
ACGAAGACCGCGCACAGCGGGGTGATCGAATCGGGGCCGGCAATGGTCGCTTTTTCGGTGCCCAGGTGTCGGGCGCGGACCGCGGCAACGTCTACGTAGGTTGTCAGCTGGCCCACAGCGTCGTCGGATGCGATGTCTTCATCCGCGAGGTCGGGCGTGGGGGGTGACGAGTAGACGATCTGACCCGTTTCGTCGAGGAGGTCCAGTACCCAGCGCTCGTTCTGCTGGGATGGATTCTGCGGGTGATCAGCGTCGCTCGTGATCAGGCGGAGTGTGTACTCGCCGCCCGGCAGCGTCACCGGGATTTCCCTCGACAGCGGCCGCTCCGGCACCCAGAGCTTCTCGCTCGCGAACCGAACGACTACGCCATCGCTCTCTGCTACGTCGCACAGCGCCGCACGCTGTCGAACTGAACTCGGCGTCGCAGACGTGGTGGTCGGCGATCCAGCTGCCAGGAGCCCGACGATGCCCACCGTGAGAATCAAGTGGCTCAAGGAACGGTGGATCATGGAACACTCCGATCTCGTGCGCAGCACAACAAGGCATCGGAGGTGAGGGGAGGCCAAGGCTCCGCCGCATCCGTCGCCCCAGCCGGCTCAGCGATACCCGAATCATCATTGCCGCCGCTAGACGCCCAAGCGACGACCACAACCGACGCCAACACACCCAACACCTGTCGCATCGGAGCCTCCCGACCCGAGCCCTGCTCACTTCCTACGAGACTCCGCGACCCTGGCCTAGAGACCTTGGTCCCACCCAATGAGGCGCGAGCGATCGGGACCGTCGAAATCCAGGAATTCCCTGCGCAGGTTTGTGTCGAATAGGTGGCATCGGAGGGGGACCCAATGGCGGTGATCATGAAACTTTGGTACAAGCAATATTGGTATCGAACACATGTTCTGATACAATCTGACTATGTTCAAGAGGCCACCAGGGGAGTTCGCCGATCCGGCGGTAGCAGCGGCCCTGACCGTGATCGCCGAAGGGGTTGAGGCGTTGCGTGCTACGGGTCTTTCGCCGGCTGATTGTCGAGACGCGTCGCGGATGTTCGACGAGGTCGAGACCTTGGGTAGGCGCCTTGGCGCGTGTCAGGTCGATGTGTTGGCCGATGTTGATG
>JAAELU010000775.1 GCA_024226255.1 bacterium
CGTTGCGGAGGGTGGAGGGATTGAACCTGTCAAGCTCCGCGGAGAGCTGGGCAACCGGCGCCCTGCGGCGCTAGCTGTCCATGTGGGTGCGGATGTAGCAGCGCGTTCGTCAGGCCCCGTTGCGGAGGGTGGAGGGATTGAACCTCCGTGGGCTTGCACCCAGCCTCGGATTAGCAATCCGGCGCATTACCGCTCTGCCAACCCTCCGTGCCGCCCCTGGGAGTCGAACCCAGACTGTGCCGGTTTTGAGCCGGGTGCCTCTGCCGATTGGGCTAGAACGGCGCGTTTCGAGGAAGGTAAAGGAGTCGAACCCTCGGGCTAACACCCGGCCTGGTTTTCAAGACCAGTTGCGCACCGCCGCGCACTACCTTCCGTTTTGGAGAAGTCAGACCTCAGAAACCAGAAGCCAGATCTGACTTCTGGTTTCTGATTTCTGGACTTCTCAATGTCGTGGGCCACAAGGAATTGAACCTGTCAAGGCCGTTTGCGAGCCGGGCAACCGGCGTCCTACGGCGTTCTTGTCCATGTGGGTGTGGATGTAGCAGCGCGTATGTGCTGCTCACCTTTGTGGGACCACAAGGAATTGAACCTGTCAAGGCCGTTTGAGAGCCGGGCGACCGGCGCCCTATGGCGTTCTTGTCCATGTGGGTGTGGATGTAGCAGCGCGTTTTCGCTGCTCACCTCTGTGGGACCACAAGGAATTGAACCCTGTTCTTCGGGGTAAGAACCCGCTGCATCGCCATCAATGCTTTGATCCCGTGAGCGCTGAGAACCTCGTCGAGGCAGGTACGTGCGTGCTCTACCAACCAACACCTCTTTGACTTTCGCTCCACCGATCCCATTTGGTACCTGTGGTGTTCCACTCACTCAAAGAGGCCTTGTCTGAGCTACTAGTCCCAGGGACTAGGCGGGATTCGAACCCGCGTCCTCGTCATTACAGATGAAGTAACCCATCTCTTCGCATCAGCGTTCGTACCCAGCGACGGAATCGAACCGCCGTGTCCTGTTTGTAAGACAGGCGCTCTCCCATTGAGCTAGCCGGGCAAGACGAAGCGAGAACCGAGTTTGAGGCAGGTGCTTTACCCGTCCTTGCGGCCGGGTGTTGGAGTCGAACCAACTGTTCCGGAAGTAACCCGTCTCGTCGCATCGCTTCGTACAAGTGGAGCTGCGGGGAACGGACCTGGCGGTCCATTCCTGCCAGCTCCCAAGGAACTCGATTTCATCGAGTTCCCGTAGACCAGGTGGGAGTTGAACCCACTTGCTCCTCCTTATCAGGGAGGCGCCTGGACCGTTCGGCTTCTGGTCTGTGGTGGTACGCCGAGGAATCGAACCCCGGTCTCCCGGGCTTCAACCGGGCGCTTGGTCCATGTCAGCTTGCGCACCGTTCGGACTTTTCGATCGTGCTCCCGTGGAGTCGCGAAGCGACTCCCAAGGAACGCCGCAGGCGTTCCCGGCTTCTAACCGGGCGCTTGCGCCAGTTCAGCTTGAGCACCGGGGTTGGACTGGTGGGGTAGTCCTAGGAAAGGCCTGCAGCGTTATCGGAGTGGTGCGGCACCCCTCCATCGAGGATGTTGTGCGGCTGGGCCTCGTCGGCGAACCAGATCTCTTTGAGGTCGAGACCCGAAGCATCATTGAGAGTCCCGACCATCACGGAAGTGATCTCGCGTTTGTCAGATGCCTGGTAGAACAAGGTTGAGCCGCAGCTTCGACAGAACCCGTAGCGGGCGTATCCAAGATCGTGCCACCCCATGCTGTCCTCGGGATCGCGGATTACTAGGCGCTCGGTCTCGGCTCGACATGCGGCGACGAAGTTGCCGCTGAGGCGTCGACAGTTCTCGCAGTGGCACTGGAGGATCGGTCCCAGCTGCGGCGTCTCATATGTCACGCCGCCGCACAGGCAACCGCCCGTCCGCAAGCGTGTGGTGTCGCTCATACGGCCGAGGTTAACCCTGCGGATCCTGGACGTTCCCTCGAGTTTGGCGTCAGCCATAGTCGCAAGCTCTGCTTAGGAGCCATGGAGCTGCGGAGCAGCTCCCCAGGAACGCCGCAGGCGCTGGTGGTTCCCTCGAGTTTGGCGTCAGCCATAGTCGCAAGCTCTGCTTAGGAGCCATGGAGCTGCGGAGCAGCTCCCCAGGAACGCCGCAGGCGTTCCCGTGGACCCAGAGGGATTCGAACCCTCACCTCCCACCTTGCAAGGGTGGCGCTCTCCCGTTGAGCTACAGGCCCGGGACCGTCGCCGGCACCGACTGGGATTTGGTGCCGGCGACAGTGGCTCCGAAGGAAGGACTCGAACCTCCATCTGTCTCCGTAACAGGGAGTCGCTCTACCGATTGAGCTACCTCGGAATGTCATCGTCGAGTTGTGGAGCAACTCGCACGGAAAGCCATTGGCGTACCCGTGCCCCCGGGAGGACTTGAACCTCCACCGCCCGGGGTAAAAGCCCGGCGCTCTGCATTTGAGCTACAGGGGCCCTTCGTACCGCTGGAGGGACTCGAACCCCCATCGTCCCGGTTCGAAGCCGGGTGCGTGTCCTTTCCGCCACAGCGGCATGTGTTCTGCAAGGGGCCGTCCTCAAGTTGGTCTGGCGTCGACCGATCCTGAATGTATGACCCTTCATTTCCTCGCCGGATACGTTCTCGCCGAGCATGGCAAGCAGTCGGCTCGCCTCGCTGCCCAAGCTGGTGGCCGTCCCGGCGCTACGAGCGAGGACATCTACGAACTCGAAGATCGGATCGACCGCCTGGTGTTGGTGGTTGCCGCGATGTGGTCCCTACTGGAGGAGACCGGGCTGACCGCCGAGCAGCTCCAGGATCGAATTCGCACCATGGACGAATCCGACGGTGTCGCCGATGGCAAGATGACGCCTCGGCCGACCGTGTGTCGGAGCTGCGGAGCCAAGGTCTCTCCCGGCCTTACTGCGTGCCAGTTCTGCGAAGCGCAAGTTGACTCGAAGGCGCAACCGGGCCCGTTTGACTCGTTCTGATCGACAACCGATCTGGTACCTCCGAGAGGAATCGAACCTGTCAAGGTCTGGCGGAAGCTGATGGAGCTGCGCAGCAGCTCCCAAGGAACGCCGTAGGCGTTCCCGGCAACCGGCGCCCTACGGCGGCTGCGGTTCATGTGGGTGCGGATGTAGCCGCGCGTTCGTCCGTTCTACATGGTACCTCCGAGAGGATTCGAACCCCTGTCGCCCGGGGTAGAAACCCGGCGCTCTAAGTCCACTGAGCTACGGAGGCTTGGTGCAGGGTGAGGGAGTCGAACCCCCAAGGCCAGTGGCCACTGGGTTACAGCCAGCTTCGGTCGCCGATCCGACCCTGCATGGTGACCCGTCGGGGAACGAGATCTCTTCGACCGAGCGAGCTCGGCAGATTGAGAAACCGGCGGAGCGATGTGTCGAAGAGATGTCGCCTGAACCCCGATTTCGAGATCGAGAATCTCGTGTCTTTCCGTTGGACGAACGGGTCTAGAGGTGCCCTCGCAGAGACTCGAACTCTGCTCTTCGGGGTGAAAACCCGAGATCTTCTCCCATGGACGACAAGGGCGTGGTGGCGGTGCGTAGCACCGCCCCAGGAACGCCGGAGGCGTTCCCGGCGGCGCAGACCGGACTCGAACCTGTCAAGCTTGCATCGCGAGTCGGGCAACCGGCGCCCCGCGGCGCTGCGGTCCATGTGGGTGTGGATGCAGCGGCGCGCTTGATGACGCTCAGCCCAAGGCGGCGCAGACGGGGATCGAACCCGCAGCCTTCTGATCGACAGTCAGTTGCTCTAACCAATTGGAGCTACTGCGCCTTGGTCAAGATGGGAGGAATCGAACCTCCGTCACCGGTTCCCAAAACCGGTGCTCTTCCATTGAGCTACATCCTGGTGGGGCTGGTCGCAGACCAGCCGTAGAGCCGGAGCCGAGAATCGAACTCGGACCCCCTGTTTACAAGACAGACGCTCTTCCTTAGAGCTACTCCGGCGTGTTGTTGGCGGTTCGCTGTGTGGAGCCGAGAATCGAACTCTGCTCGGTACGTTTGGCTTTCGGCAGGACGGTAAACGGCTGGTGTGGTGGGCCTCACCCAAACCCACCTCGGTCCTTCTGGTTACAAAGCAGGTGCTCTTCCCTAGAGCTACTCCGGCAATCGCAGGCGGTCGAGGAGTCGAACCCCGCTCGATGTGGTTTGGAGCCACGTCTGAGCCCAGCTCACCGCCTGTGGTCGGGAAGGCAGGAGTCGAACCTGCACCTTTCGGCTTATGAGGCCGGTGCTCTACCTGTTGAGCTACCTCCCGTGGGGAATTCGGCCGGAATCGAACCGTGCACCTCCGGGGTCACATCCCGGCGATCTGCCTTTGAACTACGAACTCCGTGCCCTGTACAAGACTCGAACTTGTACCCGCTGGCTTCGCAAGCCAGTGCTCGTCCATTGAGCTTCCAGGGCGTGTCCGATGAAGCGGGGGAGTGATGCTGCGAAGCCGCGTGTTATTGGCCGTAACTATGTTGCGACATTCGCAGCACCATCCCCCCGAATCACCGGGTTTGGCGGGAGCCGAAGCTCCCGCTTGATGCGATCTCTCTGCAGTTGTCAAAGTGCCTCTGCGGCTGAATCGACTCTGTCGTTCCGTCCGTCTCGCCCTCTTGGGCTGTGGTCTTGAAATCTTGAAATCTGTCTGCGGGCAAAAGAAAAGGCCGCCCATTGGGGGGCGGCCTGAGGTGAGCTACGACTGAGTTAGATCAGATCGTGATGCCCCCAGGGGCCGCCAAGTCGCTATCGAGTTTCCGCAAGCCGGCCGGGACATAGGTCCAGAGCGCGCTTAGGAAGTCGCAACGGCGCGAGGTATTCCTCGAACCGGTCGATTGCGTCATATGGATTGCGGGCTTGGTAGCCACTGTTCTTCTCCTGCGGGGGACCGCGATTCGCGATCCGTTCCGAACCATTGCCAAATCAAAAATGCCGCAACTCCCCCGAAGGGGTGTTACGGCCAAAGCGAATATCGCACGCCTCGCGAAGACTGTCAAGGGTGTTTCTGAAATAGCTCGTGGCGAGTCAGGTGACATCCTCGAGCCAGCGGGCGATGGCGCGGGCCGGTTCCTGCCAGCGCGGATGCAGCATCATGTCATGAGGCAAGCCGTTGAAGATGTGAGCCGCAACTCCATACGCTTCAGCGGTCTTGTGAGCTTCGCGGACCGTGAACAACGCATCCTCAGACCCGGCGCAGACCATGACCGGGGCATCAGTCTTGCCGGGTTTTGGAAGGGCCATACCCATCATGTCGAGGTAGGTGAGGAATGACTCATCTTGGAGCATCTCGTGCAGCTCAACGACGTCTTCGTCCGAAGCGTCGGCACCGAAGAGGTACTCGCGCGCCAGTCGTGGGCTGGCAACAACCGGCCACAGGCTCATTGCGAGAAGGAGTTTGGTGAACTGGAGCGGATGCCTCCGGGCGAAGCGCATGCTGGCATTGAGAGTTCCAGAGACGGGTACCGAGCCCATCAGCACGGCGCCGGCTACGTCGTTGTCTTCCATGTACTTCTGTACGAGGTAGCCGCCCATCGAATGGCCTATGAGAACTGGCGGTCGCTCAAAGTCGTTGACAACCGATGCGATGTCATCCACGAAGCGTCCATGGCGAATCCAACGAAGGGAGCCCTGATCGAGCGACTCTCCGTGATTGCGCAGGCTCAGCGCGTAGCTGTTCCAGCCCCTCTCAGAGAAGAAGTCGAGGAATCCGTGCTCCCAACACCATGCGCCATGCCATGCGCCGTGGACGAAGAGCAGTGGTGTCTTGCTGCGCGGCTCGGTGGCTCGGCGAAGAATGACTTCAATCATGGCGCCATTCTGGCGCGAGATCGTGCTTGGGAGGAAGCTGTGCGTTGGGCAACGTCAAGACGTGTCGCCGCCGCTGTGTAACGTTGCCGTCGCTCAGACGAGCAACCAAGGACGAGGGGTGAGGTGTGAGCGACACGGTTGAGGCTGTAGGCCTGGTGAAGCACTACGGCGATGTGAAAGCACTCGATGGGCTCGACCTGAGGGTTCCCGAGGGAACGATCCTCGGATTGTTGGGCCCCAACGGCGCCGGCAAGACGACCGCAGTTTCGATTCTGACAACGCTCGTCATGCCGACAGACGGGCAGGCCACGGTGGCCGGTGCCGATGTCATCAAACATCCGGCCAAGGTGCGCAAGCGGATAGGACTGTCGGGCCAGTTTGCCGCCGTTGATGAAAACCTCACCGGGTTCGAGAATCTGGACATGATTGGACGGCTCTACCGGCTCGGCCGGGGCAACGCCCGGGTCCGCGCTCGCGAGCTGCTCGACAGGTTCGATCTCGCTGATGCCGCCGATCGACCGGTCAAGACATATTCGGGGGGCATGCGCCGCCGGCTCGACCTGGCAGGGGCCATCGTTGCCGAGCCGTCAGTGCTGTTTCTCGATGAGCCAACCACGGGCCTCGATCCGCGAAGTCGCACTGACGTGTGGGCCGTGATTCGGGACCTCGTTGGCAAAGGAACCACCGTGCTCCTCACAACGCAATACCTGGAGGAAGCCGACCAGCTCGCGGACGACATCGTGGTTATCGACCACGGAAGAGAGATTGCACATGGCACGTCGGACGAGTTGAAGGCGATGATTGGCGGGGAACGCATCGAGATCACGGTGAAACAGGCTGAGGCCGTACCCGAGGCGTCGACGATCATGGAGAGATATGCCGACGGTGATCTCGTGCTCGATCAGCGGTCCCGGGTGCTGGTGGCGCCTGTCGCCGGGGGAACCACGACGTTCCGCCAAGTGCTCAGAGCGATAGATGACGCCGGCATCGACGTCTACGACGTGGGACTGCGTCGCCCCACGCTGGACGACGTCTTTCTTGCCATCACCGGCCACGTCGCCGAGGTTGCCGACCAACCAGAGGCGACGGCGGGGGTGGATGTATGAAAGAACTGATGTGGCGCGTGGCTGATAGTCACGCCATCGCCAAACGGAACGTCATCAAGATCAAGCGAGTGCCCGAGGTACTCATGTTCGTTTTGATCTCGCCCATCATGTTCGTCCTGCTGTTCGCGTACGTCTTTGGCGACTCCATCGACATCCCTGGTGGCTCATACCGGGAATTCCTCATTGGAGGGATCTTCGCCCAAACGGTGATCTTCGGAGCAACGTTCACAGGCGCAGGCCTGGCCGACGACATGCAGAAGGGCATCATCGACAGATTCCGAGCGCTTCCAATGTCGCGTTCTGCAGTACTGGTTGGCCGTACGTCGAGCGATGTCATCTACAACGTGTTGTCGTTGATCATCATGGCCATGACCGGGCTGCTGGTCGGATGGCGAATCCACAGCGGTGTCATCGATGCCTTCGCCGGCTTCGTTCTGTTGCTCGCATTCGCATACGCATTCTCGTGGATCATGGCGTACGTCGGGCTCATCGTGCCCAGCGTCGAAGTGATCAACAATGCCTCGTTTGTTGTCATCTTCCCGTTGACGTTCGTTGCCAACACGTTCGTGCCCGCAGAGAATCTGCCCGGCTGGTTGCGAACGTTCGCCGAGTGGAACCCGGTCTCGGCAGTCACTCAGGCGGCTCGGGAACTCTTCGGAAACATCCCACCGGGGACGCCCGAGCCGACTGCCTGGCCACTGCAGAACGGGGTTGTCTACACAATCATCTGGATCGGCATCATCATTGCCATCTTCGCCCCGTTGTCCGTGCGTAAGTACTCGAAGCGGAGCTAGGCATCGGCGGCACGACGCTTGCTGGAGAAATGGATGTGGGGCCCGGTTAGCCCGGGCCCCACATCGGTATAACGAGGGCTGTCTTTATGTCGCCGCTGGCGCGCTACCTAACAGCTACGACCAGCACCTCGCTGGGAGATCTAGTGACATGTTGTCTGACCAGGCGCGACGGCCCTAGAGGCGAATTCCTCTAAAAGTCCCGGACTCCTATGAGAACAGTCCGCCGCGGCGCATATCCGCCATCTCGTCGACGGGCAGCATTTCCGGCATCCCGTCGTGCATTCCGGTGCTTCTCGCCACGTAGAGAGCCGCCCCTTTCCTGGCTGTTATTCCATGCAGGAACACGCTTGCCAAGACCGTCAGGGACACGGTCGTCAAGATCACCGATTCTCCGGTGAGGTCTGCTTCGGCAACGATCAGTAACGCGAAGAGGATCGAGGCCAACCCGCGGGGTCCGAACCATCCGAGGAACAAGGCAGTGCTGGGTGCGCAGTGCGTGCCGAAAAGGCTGAGAGCGGCGGGGATCATCCGGACAACGGTGAGGCTCAGGAATACATAGAAGACGGTGGCGGGCGTCGCCGCTCGGATGGCTGGTATCACGAGCCCGACTCCGAAGAACAAAAAGGTGACCCAGGTGGCCAGTTCCCCCAGGTCCTCGGTCAGATCGGCCGCAGTGTCATGCATCTCCATGACCGCGGCACGGAACGCGATTCCGGCCACGAACGTAGCGATGAATCCGTTTCCGGATATCGACTCAGTGACGGCAAACGCCATCACTGCGACAGAGAGGGTCGCCAATTGACGGGAGGCGCCGCTCACCCAGTCACGCTCCCAGGCTGCGTTCAGAACCATGCCACCTGCTGCTCCCACGGCAAGGCCAACGGTGACGCCAAGTCCGATTTCTCGAAGAGCGACCTGCACCCAATGGCCGGCCCCTTCCGAGTTGGCTCCGGCGGCAGCGACCGCAACGAGAGCAGTCACCACCGGTAGCGCGATCCCGTCATTCAACCCACTCTCGACGTTGAGAGTCTGCCGGGTGCGAGCCGGTATGAGCCGGTTGGTGATGACCGCCTTACCCAGTGCGGCATCCGTGGGAGCCAGGATGGCGCCGATTAGGAACCCTTCGGCAATGCTTACGCCGGGTATGAGCCACGCTGCCAGCCCTCCGCCGCTGATGATCGTCAACGGAAGTCCTATGCCAAGCAGTCTCCCTGGCATCGGGAAGTTGCGCCGCATGATCCCGACGTCGATCCGCGTTGCGTCTGAGAAGAGCACCAGCACCAGCGTGGCTTCGGCCAGGAGTCGGACACCCTCTTCTTCAAAGCCGATGTCGACGATCGCCAGGCCGTCGGGCCCGATGACCCACCCGGCCAGCAGGAACACCATCGGTGCGGTAATTGCCCAACGCCCCAGGTAGCGAGAAACCACGCCGTAGGCAAAGACGATGAGCGAAACGCTAATCAGGCCGGACAATTCCACCGAGCCAATCTACGGGATACGGGCTACCGGATTCGCGCCGGTGCCAGATCGGCCTCCGCCAGCCCGCGGCCGATGACGTCGGCCGGCAGCTCGCTCGCCGTTATCAGCGACGCCGTGATCCGGCTCATGGCGGGGCTAGTCATGATCCCGTAGCCGCCTTGGCCGGCAAGCCAGAAGAAGTCGTCAACATCGGGATCCATACCGACGACGGGCACGTTGTCGGCGACGAACGAGCGCAGACCGGCCCACGCCGAGCGCACGTGGCGGATCTGCATTGTTGTGACTTCCTGTATGCGGTCGATCGCCATGGCTACGTCAAGCTCGTCGTGGCGAATGTCCTGAGGTTCGACCGGCGTTTGATCCTCCGGCGATGCGAGCAGGTTGGGTCCTTCGGGACGGAAGTAGAACATCGCCTCGACGTCGACCACCATCGGCCAGCTCTGGTGATCGAATTCCTCCGGAGCACCAAAGATGAATGCGGTCCTCCGCTTCGGGACCAGCCCGATCGGCCGTACGCCCGCCATGGCGCCGACGACATCGCACCACGCGCCGGCGGCATTGACGACGATCCCGGCATCAACCTTGTCGGATCCAACCTGGACTTGCCAGCCACTGGAGCGCCGCTCGAGCCCAGTGACTGGGGAGCTGGTCTGCAGCTCGCCGCCCCGACTTCTGAGCCCGCTGATGAAGCCCTGGTGCAGTGTGTGAACGTCGATGTCCATTGCGTCCGGTTCGAGAACCCCACCGGCGAGGCGCTCCGGCCGGAGAACATCGCACCGCGCCAGTGCGTCGGAAGCGTCGAGTCGAGAAATGTTCGGAACGAGAGCGTGTTGATCGTCGTAGAAGAGCTGGAGCTTGTCCTCGTGCTCTTCGAGCGCAACAAACATGACGCCACGATCGTGCACCAGCGGTGCATCGGCAAAGCCTTCGGGGGGATCGGTGAGGAAGTCTCGAGATGCCATGGCGAGACGACGCAGCGGCGGCAGTCCATCGCATTCGGTATAGAGAGCGGCGGACCTTCCGGTTGAGTGGTGGCCCGGGGTCGCCTCCATCTCGAAGACTTTCACGGTGCCGTGTTTGGCGAGCTCGTAGGCCGCGGAGGTGCCCGCAATCCCGGCACCAATCACCGCGAAGTCGACCGGCCTGTCAGTCACGGATTCAACCTCCCGTCGGTGGTGGTCAAGACTATCAACGGGCGACGGCAGGAGCGGCTCATCGATCGAACATGATGACGTTGCGAACTGCCTTGCCCGAGCGCGCTGAATCGATCGCGTCGTTGATCTGATCGAGGGAGAAGGTATTGGACACAAGCTCATCCAGCTTGAGGAGCCCGTCTTGATACATGCGAGCGAGCTTCGGAATGTCGTCGGCAACTCGCGCCGAGCCGACCTTGGAGCCGAGGATTGTCTGACCGTTGCCCGCCAGATTGCCGGTATCGATGGCGGCCATGTCCCCGGTGGGCGGCATTCCAACAACCACCAGCGTGCCACCCCGCCGCACCATCGGCATCGACTGCTCGACGGCCGCCGCAGTCCCGGCGGTAATGAACACATAGTCGGCACCGCGACCGGCGGTGGCGTCGGAGACAGCCTGTGGAGCGTTTTCTTGGCTTGCGTTCACCACCGAGGTGGCGCCGAATGCCTCCGCAGTGGTGAGCTTGTCTTCTCGCAGATCGACGGCGATTACCTGGGCGGCTCTCGAGTGTGTTGCTCCCTGGATGCAGTTGAGCCCGACTCCGCCGACGCCGACCACGACAACATTGGCGCCTTCGGGCACCCGGGCGGTCCGCGTGACAGCGCCGAAGCCGGTCACTACGCCGCACGCCAACAGAGCGGCGGCTGCCATCGACATCTCGCCAGGGATGGCGGCGAGTTGCGATTCGTGCACAAGCACCTCTTCGGCAAACGCCGCTGTACGGAGACCATGGTTGACCACCTCGCCGGAGCCACTGCGGAGAACCTTGGCCGAGTCGAGTCCGAACTCGGTTTCACACATGACGTCGTTTCCCGACAGACAGAAGAAACACCGGCCGCATGAACGGACCAAGGTGACGACGACGGCATCACCGGGGTGGACCGTCGTGACGCCTGCACCCACTTCCGTGACGATGCCGGAGGCTTCGTGTCCGTACACCGTCGGTAGTTGCCCGCCCCAATCGCCGTCCATGTACGCGATATCGGAGTGACAAATCGCAGAGGCGCTGAGGACCACTCTGACCTCGTTGGCGCTGGGGTCGACGATGGTTACGTCCTCGACTGTCAGCGGTACTCCGAATTGGTGACAAACGGCGGCCTTCACATCAGCTCCTGTTCGACTGGCGGCGAGTATTGCAGTCCGTGAAGCACCGTGGCGACCGGCTCCGTATGATCGGCATCACCATCGGTTGAGAGGGTTGGAATGAACGGTGTCAGGTTGTCGATCTTCACGTGGTCCGTCTACATCCTGGCGATGGGGCTGGGACTGGCGTTGGTCCCGGATACTGTCACCGATGTGTTCGGCCTCGATCCGGCCCGTGAGGTATGGATTCGTGTCGTCGGCGTTGTCGCCGCCGTCGCTGGGGCCTACTACCTGGGTGCGGCGATGCATCGAGCGCGCTGGCTGTTCTGGTGGTCGGTACCGGTGCGCATCCTCTCCGGTCTCGCTCTGATCGCGCTGGCTCTCAGTGAGAGCGTCTGGCAACTATGGATCTTCGGAATCCTCGATCTGCTCGGAGCGGGCTGGACGTTCGCTGCGCTGCGTTGGAAGCCGGATCCCGAGCCTCTGGAACCGACCGCAGCCGTCTAGAACCGGCGTGATGTCTCGGGGAGTTCGTACCACGGGACTTCGGGCCACGATGCTGCGATATAGCCAGCCAGCCCGGGTTGTCGAAGATGATCAGGACAGATTTCGAAACGCCGCCCTTCAGCTCCGATGATGGCGATCTTCTGCTGCGGCTCGGAGCCGATCTCGATAGCGGACACTGAGCGCCTGTCAATCGTCGTGGGCGGCATATGTCCCAGAGGCACTCCCAGAGTGAGTCGCTCGGAGCTGAGCGCTACCGCTCGCCGCGACGTCAGCAGTCGGCAGATGCACCGAAGCGCAACTAGGCATGCCGCACCGAAGAAGATGTAGGTCAGAAGGCCGCCGTTGGAGTTCGCCTGACGCGAGAGCGCGTAGCCGATGGTTGCGGTCACGAATGCGACGATGGCCGAGCCAACCAAGGCCCCGAGCGTCGGTCCGAGGGCTAGGCCAAAAACCATCGGGTCCGAGGTCGGGGCGTGTGGGCTCGGACCGTCGGCTGGAGGCCCTGGCTGACGGGAAGGTCGGCCCAACCGCGGAAGTAGGGGAGTGCGGTCGACATAGGGAGAGCCGACATCGGTCGCCACGAAAATCATGGTTGCGAGGGTGCCGAGCATTGCCAGTCTTGCAAATCGTTCGGCGTGGTCCAGCACCTCATTGGCTGCTGTCCAAAACATCGCGCCGATCGCAATCATGCCGATCACAAGCAGGACGTACCGGATTGTCGTGTCAGATCGTTTGGTCACGGCGGCGACGATAGGCGCCTGGTCAGGGCAATGCCCGGTCCCGGATGTTGCCTCCTCGAGGCTAGAGCGAGTTCACTCGAGTCATGTATGCCCCCATTTCATGAGTGCTGAGTCCGAGCGATTGGATGCGGCCGAAGTGGCGTAGCCGGTATTTGAGGTCGTCCTTGGCGATATGCCAGGCGCCAGCGTCGGGGTGGAAGGTGTGCGATTCGTCGAAGTACATGCGACGTCCTGGAGCTCGGTATCCCTGGGCCAGTAACGGCACCCTGGTCACCAGGTCGATGTGGTTGATGATCCGAAGGGTCACGTCTTGCAGGGCGGCGTCGTACGCATCCCGGAAGTCGGATAGCCCTGTCCGGGGGCATCCGAACACATAGACCGCGGCCGGGAGAGCACCGGCATCGGCGAGGCGGGCCGCGGCCATGAAGGCCAAACCGCCGCCCAGGCTATGGCCGGTGATGATGAGGGGGCGAGTGTCGCCGGCGATCTCGGCCTGGACCTGAGCCCACACCTCATCTAGGGCTGCGTCGAAACCCGAATGGACCTTGCCGAGTGCACCGGGTCGTGGCTTGAACTGGGCATCACGCGCCCAGTCCACGGGGTTGGTGGACTCCGTTCCCCGAAATGCCAGAAACCGTGTGGAGGCATCGGCGGCCGTGAATGCTTGTGTGCTCGACGCGCTGAAGAACTTGAACTCGCTGAGTCCGTGCCCAGCTGCTCCGGCTTGGGTCGCAGGTCCGTCTTTGTAGGCCAATCGCGACAGATCGGCTGTCAGTTTTGCGGTGGCAACATCGAACAACATCGGCTCCCTCTCTCGATCCTCCTGAACAGGATGATGCTGCGGCGCCACTGATACAACTAGCGTGCGATTGGCACCTCACAGTTCAACGCCCCGACATGGCCACGCTGAGCCTGGAGAGCATTTGTCTTCCACACGATCTGAGACGGTAGAGCCTGTCGCTGGAGGACGATGTACCGCCACACCGACTGGATGGGAGACATCTGGTCCTGAGTCGCAGCGGTGGCCACGGGTAGATTGGGCACAACGTGGAGGGCGGGTGACATACATGAAGGCGGATCGTTTCGAGGTAGCGACCAAGTTTCTCGAGCAACTCAGGGTCGCGATTTCCGGCCGTGATGTCGAGGACATCCTCAAGCTCATGACCGACGACATTGTGTATGACGACTTGGGATCCGACAAGGCGACTCGTGGAAGGTCGGAGCTGGCGAATCTGTTCGAGCCGCTCTTTGCATCGATGAAGTCCCTAGACCTGCGTCTCACGGGTGTCTACCTCGGTGTCGATGAGACCATCGGCGCCCGCTGGCGTTACACGGCGCTCCGCAAAGGCGACAAAGAGCCGATCGTTTTTGAGACCGCCAGCTTCTACACGATGCGTGACGGCAAGGCGTGCGAGATCACGGTCTTCTTCAGGCACACAGACTGGCTCGGCGACATCTGGCCGTGAATTCGCCGCAGCCCATCCAGATCCGTTAGGTGGCTAGTCGCCAGAGCTCATAGCGCGTTCGCGAAAGGGTGTCCGGATCAGCTTGCGCCCGAGCCAGCGCCAAGCTCCCTTCGACATATGCCAGGATGCGCTGCGCTGCGACCTTGGTGTCGGTGACCGGAAGTTCCCCGGTATCAATTGCCTGGGCGAGAGCTGCCTCGAAGTAGGCCGCTCCTTTGGCCATGTGCGCAGCGGCGCAGTTCCGGATCTCCTCGTCGATCGTTGCCAACTCCTGGGGGAGGCTTACGAGGAGGCAGCCTCCAAAGACACCGAGTTCCTCTGTCCGCTTGGCATAACAGGTCTGCAACAAGTCCTGGAACTTGGCGAAGGCGTCAAGTGGGGCCGTGGTTGGTTGGCCAAATGACGGCTCAAACACCTGATCGCACATCATGTCCCATTCCGCATCCAAAGCGGCGACAGCCAAGTCGCGCTTCGAGTTGAAGTGGTAGTAGAAACTGCCGCGCCTCACATCAGCGTGTTCACACAGCTCCTGAACGCCGATGCTGCCGTAGCTGCCAATGGTGAACAGGGCTCTTGCGCTCGCCACCAGGCGCTCTCGCGTCGAAACGCCGTTCGATTGGGGAGCCATGACCTCACTATATAGGTGTTGACTGATTGGTCAACTAGTCATAAGATTGACCGATCGGTCAACTAGGTGCGTGGCCCAAGTCTCGGTTCAACACGACGTGTACATGAATACCCCCAAAGTCCTGCTGCATGATCATCTCGATGGTGGCCTGAGGCCCCGTACTGTTCTCGAGCTGGCCTTTGAGGCGGGCCACGAAGGGCTGCCTGCCTCTAGCGAAGAGATAGAGAGCCTCTTTGAGAGCCGAGCCGCCGGCTCACTCGAGGAGTATCTCGTGCCGTTCGAGCACACTGTCGCGGTCATGCAGACGCCAGAGGCGATACGGCGCGTTGCCAAGGAGGCTGTTCTCGATCACGCCGCTGACAGTGTTGTGTACGGCGAGCTTCGTTTGGCGCCTTCCCTGCACTTGGAGCGAGGCTTGACACGAGGTCAGGTGATCCAAGCGGCCCTGGAGGGGCTCGAGCTCGGCCAGGAGCAGACAGGCATGACATCACGCCTCATCGTGTGCGCCATGCGTGATCAAGGAGACAGCACCGACGTGGCTTGCGCGGCGGCTCCTTTCGCAGAGCACGGCGTCGTTGGGTTCGATTTGGCGGGTCCCGAGGCAGGTTTCCTGGCGAAAGCGCACTCCGCGGCAATTGACATCGCTCGTGCCTCAGGCCTACACATCACGATTCACGCCGGCGAGGGTGATGGTGTCGCCAGCATTGAAGATGCGCTGGCGTCTGGAGCCGAGCGCATTGGCCACGGTGTTCGCATAACTGAGGACCTGGATGCCGGCAACGGGGTTCTTCGATTCGGTCCAACGGCTGATCGAGTTCGATATGAGCGAATAGCCCTCGAGATCTGTCCGAAGTCGGAGGTCGACACCCGAGCCGTGCTTTCGCTGGCTGCCCATCCCATCGACATTCTCTTTCGGGAGGGATTCGTCACAACCATCAACACCGACAACACCTTGATGTCGAAAACTGACATGTCACGGGAGTTCGAGCTGTTGAGTCACGCCAAGGGCTTCACGAACAGCGAGTTTCGTGCGATGACGCTCAACGCGATCGATGTCGCGTTCTGTGACCCGGTTACCAAGAATGAGGTTCGCAGCCGCGTCGAGGCCGGCTACGCCGGACTCGCAGGACCGTAACTCTGCGGGCGCCACCCCCTGTCGCCCGCGTGAGTGCGTACCAGCCAGGTTGAGCTGGATCTCCGCTTTCCCCCAGCGGAGATCCAGCACCTGGTTGGAACCTTCCGTTACGAACCGTGCCGCCCTATCAGCAGCGGTATCCGCCGCTCGGCGTCTGAGAGGCCGCCATGGTGTCCGATCATGCGGTCGTCGCTGAACTTGTGCATGAGGATGCGGCCGTCGTCGGCGAACAGGAGGCCATCGGGGGCCCGCTCATCGAACCGTGGGTGCCGCGGTCCGGGGCCCCACCACTCAGTTGCCTCCTCGACCGGGATCCACGTTGCGGGAAGGTATTCCGCGAGATCGGCACCCTCGCCCCTGACGAACATCACCCGGCTGTCTCCGTAGAAGACGTGGGTGGCCTCATCGCTTCGCTCGATGCGATCCGCGGCCTCCTTGGGGTAGTCGACATGCCCATGATCCGCGGTCCCGAGCAATACGGCCCCATCCGGGAGGCCTCGTTCGATCTGTGTCCACAGGTCGGCGACCGATCGCAGGGATGAAGCGTATTGCGGAGAACGCTGGCCATGGATGTGAGCGGCGACGTCGACGTTGGGCAAGTAGGTCACGATGAGTCGGTTGGGCACTGCCGCCAGTTGATTGGTGGCGATAGCTGCTTCATCGAAGCTGAACACAGGCTCGAAACGGCACCCGCGGTACAAGACCTTGGAGAGGTGGGTGCCGGCGAAGTTGCCCGGCTGCACCGTGATCGGCTCGACTCCGGCCGAAGTCAGCCGCTCCCACAGGTTGGGCGTCGGCAGAAACCCAGCGTGGTCCAGGGGCACCGCTTCGCCCCAGCCGCGCGTCCACTGGATGGTGTACACGACGCCCTCGGTCTCGGGTAGATACAGCTGATATCCGAGTAAGCCGTGTTGGCTCGGCGGCAGCCCGGTGGCAATGGTGGCCCAGCTAACCGTTGTGGTCGTGGGGAACGGTGCATCGATGTCAGCTGCGCGCGCCGAAGCCAGCGGCGCCGCCGCTGGATGGTCGAGCTGCCGGGACCCGAGGCCATCCACAAGCAGCAGTACGTAGGTTTGGCCATGGGGGATGAGCCGGGAGAGATCGGGGTGAAGGGGGACTGACGGACTTGTCCCGATGAGGCGGTTCTCGAGCTCGGCGGCGAGGTTGACGAGCGAACCGCCGGAATAGTCGGGGATTTGGGGCGGCCGCATCATCTCAAACTAGCCCGCGACGGCGAGGCCCGGATGTGGCGGGCGGTGCCGGTGAACTACGATCTCGGCTCATGGCAGGCGAATCAACCGAAGACGACGCAGCGACGGATAAGAGCCTGCTGCTCGACGAACTCGATGAGAAGTTCGCCGCGTTCCAAGTCTTTCGCAAGAGCGACACCGTGGCTGCTGATCCCGCTCGGGATTCTGGTGAGCTGGCTCACCGGGTGATCTAGATCAGGCTGAGCGCCACCGGTTGAGGTTGGCATCGATCTCGTCGCGAGCCCGCTCCATCAGCTCATCGAGATCCTCATCTGCGGCCCGGGCGATCGGCTCTCCAAAGTTGACGCGGATCTTGGTACCGAAGGGAATCGGAAACATCTTGTGGCGCAACAGTTCCCAGGAACCATCGATTGTTGTTGGCACGATCGCCAGCTCTGGGGCCGCCTTGAACAGAGTGGCGGTGCCCCCGGGCTTGAACGGTCCTAATTGGCCATCGCGCGATCGGGTGCCTTCGGGGAAGATGACAACCGCGGTTGATCGCTCTTGGCACTCTCGGCCGAGATCCTTGATCGCCCGAAGCGCTTGCCGCGGGTCGTCGCGGTCAATGACAGCGTTGCCGCCGTGTGTCAGATTGAATGACACGCTGGGAAGCCACCGGCCAAGCTCTCGCTTCGCGATGTACTTTGGGTAATTGGTAAAAAGTAGGCCGCCAAAGATCGGTACGTCGAACAGGCTCTGGTGGTTGGAGACCAGTATGTAGCCCGTTCGGCCTTCGATCGCCGGGGATCGCTCGACTGTGAGCCTCGTGCCGGTCAGGCGCAGCAGGGACAGCAGCAAGCGCTGCATGATTCCCATGGTGATCTCCATTGGGCGCAGCCCGAAGAGCCGCGCGACTCTGGCGATGATTTCGAAGACTCCAAGGATGAGCCCGAAGCCGAGAATGAATGGGATCGTGAAGATCCAGTCGATGACGCGTTTCATGCCGGCTCCAGATTAGGCCGGAGCTAGGCGGCGCCCTTCGGGAACAGCACTAGTTCATCAATCCCAACGTCGACCCGATCACCCACCGCAAGGCCCGGGACATGACCGACTCGAGAGCGCAGGCGAGTTTCGCCGAGTTCGAGCACCAGCAGTTGGTCGTGGCCAAAGAACTCCTGCTCGATCACGGTGGCCCGGCCGTCGATGGCAGGGGAGGGGTGGACCCATTCGGGACGCACCATCACGATGACTTCACCTCGTAGCGGCGATGCGTGGGGGAAAGTACCCAATGCAGTTTCGACCGAACCCATGCCGGCTGTTCCGGCAAAAACATCACTCTCGCCGACAAAGGACGCGACCCACGGGGATACCGGGTTGCGATAGAGCTCCAGCGGTGTAGCCACCTGAAGAACCGTTCCGGTTCGCATCACGGCAACAACGTCGGCCATCGCCAGGGCATCCTCTTGGTCGTGGGTTACGAAGACCGTCGTGGTTCCGGCGTCCTTGAGGATGTGGCGGACCTCTCTACGCATCCGGTCGCGAAGCGACGCGTCCAGATTTGAGAAAGGCTCGTCCAAGAGCACGGCAGTCGGGCCGGGCGCCAGCGCCCTAGCCAAAGCCACGCGCTGCTGCTCACCGCCGGACAATTCGTGCGGCATCCGTGATCCGTGCCGATCGAGCCCAACAAGCGACAGTGCTGGTTCGACCGATCGACTCGGGGCTCCGTAGCCGACATTCTCGGCGACCGTCATGTGGGGGAACAGGGCATAGTCCTGGAAGACCATGCCCACCTTGCGGTTCTCCGGCGGCACGAACACGTCGTCGGCGGCGACCGATTCTCCGCCGATGCTGACCGCCCCCGAGTCGGGACGTTCGAATCCGGCGATGATTCGCAGAGCGGTCGTCTTGCCGCATCCGGATGGACCCAGCAGGCTGAGGATCATCGAACCTGAAGTCTCGAGCTCGAAGTCGCGCAGCGCCGTGGCGACCCCAAAGCGCTTGGTTACCGCGTGGCAGTGGATGCCAGGTGGCGGGGACTCTTGTTCGTGGGGTGGCAATGTCATATGCGTTGGCGGGGACGGATGACCAGGTAGTACATCGGGACTGCCGATGCGACCAGGAGTATCAGCGCCGGGGCCGCTGCCCGAGCGTAGAACAGATCGTTGGCCGTTGACCACACCCGAACCGCGAGCGTGTCGAATCCGGTTGGTCGCAACAGCAACGTAGCGGGTAGTTCCTTCATGGTCGTGAGAAACACGAGAGCGCCCCCGGCCAGCAATCCCCGCCTAATGAGTGGCAACGTAATCCGACGGAAGACTCGGAAGCGCTGATCTCCGAGGCCGCGGGCGGCTTCCTCGAGGTTGGGATTGACCTGGGACAAGGCCGCTTCGGTCGCCCCCGAAGCCTGGGCCAGGAACAAGGTGGCATAAACCAGTGCGAGCAGCACGAAGGACTGATAGAGGCCTCCGAGGAATCGGGAGGCGAAGAACACAACTGCCAATGCAACAGCGATGTGGGGCAAGGAGAAGATGGCGTAGACGGTGATCCGTAGTGCTCGGCTGGCGGGGCCCCTGTGGCGGATCGTCAGAATCGCTACCGGGATCGCCGCAGCCATCGCCAAGAGTCCGGCTGCTAGCGAACCGGTCAGAGAGCCGGCCACAGCCCCCCAGCGCATGTCGATGACGGCTCCGCTCACAAGGCCGCGTCCCAACCACGCAACCAACACCACCACCGGCAGGGCGAGTCCCAGGCCTACCGTGGCAGTCAACAGCGCGTAGGCGCTGCGGCGCTGGCGTGTGGTGAGAGCTAGTTGCGACGGGGGCCGGGCGGTGTGGGCCGAGAAGTACACCGAGCGCCCCCGCGATCTGTTTTCTCCCCACAGGATCGCAACGGCGATCAGCATCAGCACGATTGACAGCACGGCTGCCGGCGTGCGGTCGAGGCGTCCCTGGTATTGGGCGTAGATGACTCGAGTGAACACGTCGAGTCGCATCAGAGACACGGCTCCAAAGTCAGAAAGCGTGTACAGCGCCACCAGAAGTGCACTGGCGGCTATGGAGGGGCGTAGTTGTGGGAGCGTGATACGTCGAAATGCCTCCCACGGGCCGGAGCCCAGCCCGCGGGCCGCTTCTTCCAGGGCAGGGTTGATACGAACGATTGTCGACCGCACGACCAGATAGACATACGGATATGTGGCCAACGTGAGCACCACGACGGCTCCCCAGAACCCGCTCACACTGGGGAGGCTCACTGCAAAGGCATCAAAGAAGAGCCCCCGCGGCCCCGCGAAGGAAGTGAATGACAATGCCAACACGTAGCTGGGAACCACCAATGGAAGCGCCAACAGGGTCGACCACACTCGGGCGTAGCGGATATCGGTTCGAGTGGTTATCCAGGCTGCCGCCACCCCCACGGTGGTTGCGGCGGCGGTCACTATGAGAGCAAACAGGACTGACCGGCCCAACAGCTCCGCCGTTCGAACGGAAACGAGTGTCTCCCAGGCCGAGCTCGATGCCCCCGCCACCCGCCAAATCAGTCCCAGCACCGGTACCAGGGCCGGCACCACCACGAGCCCGCCGGCCACCCAGAGCCACGCCGGAGCCGGCGTTGCGGTCGGTTTGGCCCGGACCGCTTGATCACCTGTTGGTGGAGCTAGTTGATCAACGGCCGGCGACGTCACAACAGGCCGGCCTCAGCGACCAGGTCGGTGGCTCGGTCGAGAGTCTCGGCCAAACGCGAGAGATCGAATTGGGGCGGGTTGAGGCTGCTCAGCGGCGGCAGTGCGCTGTTGGCGGCCACATCTGCGGCCAGGGGATATTCGAAGGTCTCATTGGCGAAGTAACTCTGAGCAGCGCCGTCGAGCAGGAAGCTGATGAAGGCGTCTGCTGCAGTCGCGTTTTTGCTGCTGCCCAGGATCCCGGCGCCTGCCGGCATGACCAGTGATCCCGCCCCGCCACCTGTCATGAAGTGATTCGCCGCGATCGTCTCGCCGACCTCATCTTGGCGCCGGAAGAGGTAGTAGTGATTGACCAGACCGGCATCAACTTGGCCGTCGTCTACGGCAGCCACGATTACCGAGTTCTTCGGGTACGTGAGCGAACTGTTGGCAGCGATCGCCTTGAGCCAGGCCAAAGTGGCGTCCTCGCCGTCAATGAGAATCTTGGCAGCCACAAAGGCCAGGAACGATCCATTGGTAGGAGCAACAGCAAGGCGGCCGTCCCACTGCGGGTCGGTGAACCCATCCTCTGTGGACGGCAACGCGGCCGGGTCGATCTTGCCGGTGTCATAAACAACGACTCGGGCCCGCCCGCTCACGCCAATCCAGCGACCGTCGCTGGCAGAGAATCCGGCGGGCACCCGGTCGAGGAGTGAGTCATCTAGCTTCACAAAGTAGCCACCAAGAGCGACTGCTCCGAGCGAAGCAGGATCCTGGGCGAAGAACACGTCAGCAGGAGAGTTGTCTCCCTCTTCGAGGATCGTGGCTGCAAGCTCGGCACTATCGCCGTAGCGCACTGCGACACTGATACCACTGGCCGCTTCGAATTGCGCGATCAGCGGTGCCACCAGTTCCTCGGATCGACCGGAATAGACGGTGATGGAGCCGGGTTCACCGTCATCGCCTGATCCGCAGGCGGACGCAAGCATCGCAATGGCGACAAACAGCAGTGTGACTCGGCGGAACATCGGGGTCCTTCCTAAGGGGGGCCTGCAACCCATTTTCCAGCAAGCTAGTTACGGTAAACGTTGCTGGCAAAATTAACACTATGGGCGTAGTGGTAATTAGGGGACACCGGCCCTAATGGATTTCGTTGGGATCGCTACAGGCAGTGGTGGTAGCAGTCAATATGCGGGTTAACTTTGGTGCGCGATCTCCTCTACCTATACTCGCTGCGGACTGGGCCACATAGGCCGACGCGCTGCTATTCCGAGGGGTTTGACCGAGTGCTCGATCAGTACTTTGGCGACTACATCACGGTATTGGTATTCATGGCTGTAGGCGCGCTCATCGTCGGCGGCGGCTTGCTCGTGTCTTCGCTTTTGCGCCCGAACAAGCCCAACAAGACCAAGTCCGAGGTCTATGAGTGCGGCATCAATCCGGTCGGTGGGGGATGGAGCCAGACGCACATCCGCTACTACATCTTCGCGCTGCTGTTCTTGATCTTCGACGTTGAGGCCATCTTCATCTTCCCCTGGGCCATCAACGTCGAACGGTTCTCAGGACGGGAGTTCGGCATGGGCGGCTTCATTCTCGTTGAGATGATCATCTTCATTGCCATCCTGATCCTCGGTCTGGTGTACGCCATCCGCAAGGGAGTCTTGCGATGGGACTGAACCGCTGCGACCGACCTGGTGCGCCGATGGGGCGGTCCTAACCGTGGGAGTACTCGAGAAGTTCGGCGCGCCCAAGCCGGTCTCGTGGCTATTGAACTGGTCGCGCAAGTACTCGCTGTGGTTCTTCCAGTTCGGGCTCGCCTGTTGCGCCATTGAAATGATGGCCGCATCGGCGCCCCGATACGATTTCATGCGTTTTGGCATCATCCCGCTGCCCGCCTCGCCGCGTCAGGCTGATCTGATGGTGGTAGCGGGCACGGTCACCGACAAGATGGCTCCGGCCGTCAAGCGGCTCTATGACCAGATGCCGGAACCCAAATACGTCATCTCGATGGGATCCTGCTCGAACTGTGGCGGGCCCTATTGGGATTCCTATTCCGTGACTAAAGGTGTCGACCAGATCATTCCGGTGGACGTCTATGTTCCCGGCTGCCCACCACGGCCCGAGGCGCTCATGGAGGGAATCGTGCTCCTGCAGGAGCTGATCACGAATGAGGACGTGAAAGAGAAGTGGAGCCGGCGTGACCGACAGCCCGTCTGAGGCAGAAGTCATGGAATCTGGGGAAGGCACCGAAGGGGTGTCGGCTTCGGACGTTTCCGCTTTGGCTGAGGAACTCGGCGCCCTGGTAGGCGCTACTGCCTGGAGCGACAACTTCGGGGTCATCCGCCTCGAGGTGGAGCGGGACAACTGGGTAGCTGCTGCCGCCAAGCTGCGTGGTCGTGGCCTCGAGTTGTTCTCCTGGCTCTCCGCCATCGACTGGTCCCGCGAGGTCGAGGTAGGCGAGCAAGTTGAGTCGCCCGACGACCTCGATGAGCGGTTCGAGGTCCTCTGCCGACTGTCATCAGTAAAGAACGCGGATGCGGTCCACCTCGTTGCCGTGGTCCCCAAAGATGACGCCCAATTGCCCAGCCTCGTTGGCGAGTTCGCCGGAGCCGAGTGGCATGAGCGCGAGGCCGCCGAGATGTTCGGGATCGATTTCCCCGGGAACCCGGCAGTAGACAAGCATCTCTACCTGCCGGATGCCTTTGAGGGCAACCCGCTACTGAAATCATTCCCACTCTTGAGCCGTGAGGTGAAGCCGTGGCCGGGGACGGTGGATGTCGAGGACATGCCGACCACCGAGAATGTTGAAGCTGCTCAGGATGCCTCAGGCGAAACTGATGGAGGGGACGAGTGACACAGATCGATCCCCGCTCCGCAATGCATCTGGCCGACGCGGCAGTCTCGGTCGAACTCGAGACGCCGGACATGACGCTCAATATCGGCCCCCAGCACCCGTCTACGCACGGCGTGCTACGGCTCGTCGCTCAGGTCGACGGGGAGCGGGTTATGTCGGTCGATCCCGTGATCGGATACATGCACCGCGGTTACGAGAAGCTGGCCGAGGTACGGACCTACGCGCAGACCATTGCGCTCGTCAACCGAATCGACTGGGTCTCCGGTTTCGCCAACGAGGTGCCGTTCGTTGCCGCCATCGAGAAGCTGATGGACATCGAGGTACCGCCCCGAGCGCAATACATCCGCTTGATCCTCACCGAGATGGCGAGGATTTCGACTCACCTCGTGTTTGCATCCTCCTACCCGCTGGAGCTGGGGGCATCGACGCCGCTCATGCACGCCATGCGAGAGCGGGAGCATGTGCTGGAACTGCTCGAGAGCGTTACCGGCGGCCGTTTCCACCCCAACTTCAACCGGGTGGGCGGCATCAAGCCCGCCGCCGGTGGTGGTTCGAGCATGAAGAAGGTCTCGATGGACCTTCCGGCAGGTTTCCTTGCGGCTACCGACGAGGCGATGACGAGGGTCCTGGACATCGTCGACGACGTCGACCGCCTGGCTACAGGGAATGAGCTGATTCAGGCCCGCACCGTGGGCGTTGGCGTCCTGCCTGCAGCCAAGGCTCTCGAATACGGTGTCACCGGGCCCAATCTGCGAGCCTCCGGCGTCAAGTACGACCTGCGCAAGGTCGAGTCGATCCTCCCGTACGATGATTTCGAATTCGAGATCCCGATCGGAAACAACGGCGACTGCTTCGATAGGTATGTGGTTCGGCTCGAGGAGATTCGGCAATCTGCGTCGATCATTCGCCAGGCGATAGCGAAGATTCCATCTGGTCCGCTGCGTGCCAAGGTTCCCCGTGTCCTCAAGGTTCCGAAGGGCGAGGTGTACGTTCGTGCCGAGAACCCGAAGGGCGAGATGGGTTACTACATCGTCTCTGAGGGCGGCCGCATCCCGTACCGGGTGAAGATCCGGTCCGCATCGTTCTCGAACCTGTCGATGCTGCCGTGGATCCTGGCCGGCCAATTGGTCCCTGATCTGGTGGCAATCCTGGGATCCCTCGACTTCGTTCTCGGGGACGTGGATCGATGAGAAGCCAGTATCACGTATCAGGAATCGGGTATCACGTAGGGCGGGGCCTTGGCTGCTCCCTGATACGTGATGTGGGCTACGGCGGGCCGGGGGCTCGCTCATGAACTTCTGGTTGGAACTGCTCATCAAGGTGGGCCTGGCGCTGGCGATCATGTTGCCGGTGGCGCTGGTGGTCATCTTCGGCGAGCTGAAGATCTCGGCCCATATGCAGAGCCGGGTCGGTCCCTACTTCGCAGGTGGTCGTTGGGGTTGGGCCCAGCCGCTGGCCGACGGGCTGAAGTTCATGCAGAAGGAGGACCTGGTGCCGGCCGATGCCGACGACCGGGTCTACAAGCTGGCGCCCTACATCGTCCTCATGGGCACACTGGCGCTGTATGTCGTGATTCCGATCGGACCGGACGCAGTAGCCCGCGATCTTGATCTCGGCGTCTTCTACGTGTTGGCGGTCTCGTCACTGTCAACACTGGGCGTGCTGATGGCCGGATGGTCTTCAGCCAACAAGTACTCACTAATCGGCGGCCTGCGAGCGGCGGCTCAGCTCATTGCGTACGAGCTGCCACTGGTGCTGGCCGTCATTGCAGTTGCGGTTCAGGCCGGGTCGCTATCACTCAACGACATTGTGAACGCCCAGGCATCGTTCCATCTGTTCGGCGTCGAGTCGATCCTTGGACGCGACGTCACCTGGATCAGCAGCCTCATCTCACCCTTCATGATTCTGCAGATCGTGGGACTGGTCATCTTCCTCGTGGCCAGCCTCGCCGAGCTGAGTCGGATACCTTTTGACATGCCGATCGCTGAGTCCGAGCTCACCATGGGCTACCTCACCGAGTATTCCGGTCTGCGCTTCACGATGTTCTTCCTCGGCGAGTACGCCGGCCTGGTGTCGATGGCCGCTATAGCCGCCACTCTGTTCATGGGCGGCTACTCGTTCCCAGGCGTGAGCGAGGACGTTCTGAACTTCCTCGGGCCGGTGATCCTGTTGAGCAAGGTTATGTTCATCGCGTTCGTCTTCATCTGGCTGCGCTGGACGTTCCCGCGACTCCGTGAGGACCAGTTGCAGACAATCGCCTGGAAGTGGCTGATTCCGGCCGGCCTGATCAACATCGTCGCCACCGCAATCTTCAAGGTGGCGTTCTAATGGGCACGTATCAGGTATCAAGTATCAGGTATCAAGTACCCATCGGGCGTATGGGCTACCGGCGAATCGGAGACGGCCGATGACCGGCCGCAAGATGCCAACGCTTCCCTTCAAGGGGCTCCGCACCGGGATGTGGCTGACTCTCAAGACGCTGTTCAAGAAGCCGGTCACGGTGCACTACCCGCTAGAGAAGGAGACACCGGTTCCTCGGGCCCGTGGCGTCATCGCTCTCGATACTGAGGCGTGCACCGTGTGCATGCTGTGCGCTCGCGAGTGCCCCGACTGGTGCATCTACATCGAGGGTCACAAGGAAGAGCAGCCGCCGGCCAAAGAAGGCGGCCGAGTTCGCACTCGGGCCACGTTGGACCGCTTCGATATCGACTATGCCCTTTGTATGTATTGCGGCATCTGCGTGGAGGTCTGTCCCTTCGATGCACTGTTCTGGAGTCCCGACTTCGAATACAGCGAGCTGGGAATCTCAGAAATGATGCATGACAAGGATCGACTCACGTATTGGCTGTCGACCGTTCCCGATCCTCCGAAGCTGGAGTCAAATTGACCGACTGGATCACCTCCCCGGAGAATTGGGCATTCGTGCTCATCGCAGTGCCGATGGTGTTTGCGGCCTTCCGGGCCGTGACGTCGCCCAACGTTGTTCACTCGGTGCTCTTCCTGGTGGTGGCATTGGCTGCCAGCGCCGCACTGTTCCTGTTACTCGGGGCCGAGTTTGTCGCCTGGACTGTCGTTCTGGTCTACATCGGAGCCATCATCGTTCTCTTCCTGTTTGGGATCATGATCACGCGGGCGCCGCTTGGTGTGGAGACCGAGCTGAGCCACAGCAACCAAACGAAGCTAGGCGCCGCCATCGTTTCGGGCGCCCTGTTTGCCCTGATCACGGTCACAACTATTCAAGGGTTTGGCGATGCCGAGGTCACTGCCAGTCCGACCCGGACGGTCGAGATTGGTGAATCGATCTTCCAGCGTTTTGTCATCCCCTTCGAGGTCGTGTCCGTCGTGCTGCTGGCAGCATTGATCGGCGGCATCGTGCTGGCGCGACGTGACCCGGTCGAGGGAGACGAGGCGGAGCGCAGCGCTATGGGCTCTGCTCAAAGCGCCAACCTCACCGCCGAAGGCGGTGAGGCATGATCCTCAGTCAATTCATCATCCTGGGAGCGGCCCTCTTCTCGCTGGGCGTCTACGGCGTCCTGACTCGCCGCAACGCCGTTCTGGTGTTGCTGAGCGTCGAGCTGATGCTGGCCGCGGTCAACATCAACTTCGTCGCCTTCGACGTGTTCCTACGCGACAGCATTGCCGGAGGCCAGATCTTCTCGCTCTTTGTAATCGCCGTTGCTGCCGCTGAAGTCGGCATCGGGCTGGCAATTGTCCTGCTCATCTTCCGCAACCGCCAGTCGGCCAACGTCGACGAGCTCGATCTGATGAAGCTGTAAGCCATGTTGCAATTACTAACCAACCTCAACACGATCATCCTCGCCACAGAGGAAGGCGGCGGCCACGCCGAAGCACTGTCGGACGGCGGCGTGCTGGCTTCGATGGCCTGGTTGATCCCGGTGGTGCCGATGGTGGCGGCGTTCGCCATTGTGTTCTTCGGCAAGAAGATGCCCTACAAGGGCTGGGACATCGCCATTGGAGTGATGGCCTTCGAGGCGCTGTACGGCACCGTCCTGCTGCTGTCCCACATCTCGAATCCGATCGCCAAGGACTTCAGCGTCGAGATCGCCAAGATCGGCGACATGGCCATCGAGTGGGGATGGAGCGTCGACGGCCTCTCGATAATGATGTACTTCGTCGTCGGGGTCGTCGGCTTCCTGGTGTTCGCATACGCCAAGGGCTACATGGAGGGCGACATCCGCTTCACGTGGTTCTTTGCCTCGTTCACTCTTTTCGCCGGAGGCATGCTGGTGCTGGTCTCAGCGCCGAACTTCATCCAGCTCATCGTCGGCTGGGAGCTGGTCGGAGTCGCCTCCTGGCTGCTGATCGGTCACTACTGGGAAGAGCACGAGAACTCCTCGGCGGCGATCAAGGCGTTCCTCACCAACAAGGTGGCCGACGTCGGCCTATTCATCGGCGCCATCATGATTTCGATGTCCGTTGGATCATTCCGCTTCAGCGACGTCATGCACGCCATCGAGGAAGGCGCCGCCCACTCGCCGGTGCTGGCGCAATTCGCATTCTGGGCCGGGCTGGCCCTCTTCATCGGGGCAATGGGCAAGAGCGCCCAATTCCCGCTGCACGTTTGGCTGCCAGACGCCATGGCCGGACCGACACCGGTGTCAGCGTTGATGCACGCCGCCACCATGGTTACCGCCGGGATCTACCTGGTGGGCCGGATGTTCCCTCTGTACGCCGTCGAGGGATTTGCCGACGAGGTTCGCTGGATCATCATCACCATCGGTGCCCTCACCCTGTTCCTCACCGGATTGATTGCTCTGGTCCAAGACGACATCAAGAAGGTGTTGGCCTACTCGACGCTGTCGCAGTTGGGCTACATGATGGCGGCCATGGGGGCCGGGGCGTATACGGCAGGTTTGTTCCACCTCTTCACCCACGCGTTCTTCAAGGCGCTGCTGTTCCTGGGTGCCGGTTCGGTGATCCACTCGGTCCACTCGAACAACATGTCCGACATGGGCGGCTTGCGGAAACACATGCCGCAGACCTTCTGGACGTTTGCCATCGGTTCGGTTGCCTTGGCAGGCGTCATCCCGTTCGCGGGCTTTTGGTCGAAGGACGAAATCCTGGCTTCGTTCGAATACGCCGGCGGTCACTACACGGCGGCACAGGGTGGCGCGGCGCTCGGAACCGCCGTGTTGTGGATCGCCATTGCGGGGGCGTTTGTCACCGCCTTCTACATGACCCGCACCGTGTGGCTGACATTCTTCGGCGAGTACAAGGGCAAGGCCCACCCTCACGAGTCGCCGAAGATCATGACCTACCCGCTGATCGGTTTGGCCGTGGGCTCGGCTCTGTTCGGGTTCATCAACTGGCCGGGAGTGACCCATGTCTTCACTGATATCGTCGGTGGACGGGCCTACGAGGGGTTCCACGATCTCGAACACCACGCAGAGAGCCTCAATGCAGTCCTAGCATTGCTCGGTTTGGCGGCTGCCGGGCTTGGCTGGTATCTCGGCTGGCGGATCTGGGGTCCCGATCGTGAGACCCAGGCCGAGCGCGACACGTTCAAAGTCAACGGCCTGTATCCGGTGCTGGAGAAGAAGTACTACATCGACGACGCCTACATGAACGGTGTCATCAAGCCGATCCGGGGCCCAATTGCCGCCGCGATGAACTGGTTCAATGGGCATGTGCTCGACTTCATCGTCAACGGTGCCGGCCTGCTGATGAAGTCCTTCGGCAAGGTTGTCTATTGGTTTGATCAGCGCGGCGTCGACGGGGCAATCAATGCCTCCGGCGCGGTGACTGGTGCCGGTGGGGGCATGTTGCGCCTCCTGCAAACGGGCAAAGTGCAACAGTACGCGATTCTGATTTTTGCCGCGACGGTGGTTCTCGTCGCCGGCTTAGTGATCTGGTTCTAGAGGAGGAACAGGTATGGAATGGTTTGAGAGCGGATGGGGCTTGAGTCTCATCGTCTTCTTGCCTCTGATCGGGGCGGCCGTGCTGCTCGCCATTCCCAAGGCGGAAGAGGCGCTGCAGAAGCAAGTGGCGATGTTGTTCGCGCTCGCCTCCTTTGTCCTGTCCCTCGTTTTGATTGTTGCATTCGACTTCGGTGACTCGGCAATCCAGCTTGGAGTCAAACTGGACTGGATCCCTGCGATCAACTCCAGCTACCACATCGGGATTGACGGCATCAGCCTTCCGCTGCTGGTGCTGTCGACGTTCATCACGGTGCTCGCCATCATCTACAGCTGGGAACACTGGCCGGAGCCGCACAACCCGAAGGCTTTCCTCATCCTGATGCTGATCCTGGCGACCGGCATGAACGGGACGTTCGTAGCGCTCGACCTCATCCTGTTCTTTGTGTTCTTCGAAATCGTGCTGCTGCCGATGTATTTCATGATCGGGATTTGGGGCGACCGGGCCGAAGTGACCATCCCGGTGTTCAATATCACGACCCAGATGCGACTGTACGCGTCGATCAAGTTCTTCCTATTCACGCTGTTCGGCTCCGCCTTCATGCTGCTCGGGTTCTTGACGCTGTACTTCAAGAGCGGACTGCAGACGTTCGACATGCTCGAGCTGGGTGGCGGAACGGCTGAGGCGGCGCTCGGTGGCCTGGCGGTCTGGGTCTTTGCCGCTCTATTCCTCGGGTTCGCGGTGAAGGTGCCGATGTTCCCGCTGCACACTTGGCTTCCCGATGCCCACACCGCGGCGCCAACCGTCGGCTCAGTGCTGCTGGCGGCGATCCTTCTGAAACTCGGCACGTATGCATTCGTACGGATCGCGATTCCGATCATGCCCGAACAGTCGATGAATTGGGCGCCGGTCATCGGGATTCTCGCCGTCATCGGAATCATCTACGCCTCGCTGGCCTGTCTGGCGCAGACCGATATGAAGCGGCTCATCGCGTTCTCGTCGGTAGGTCACATGGGATTTGTCATGCTCGGTATCGCCACGATGACCCCGATCGGCATCAATGCCGCCATCATCGGCATGGTGGCTCACGGCGTTATCACCGGACTCTTGTTCTTCCTGGCCGGCTCGATGTCTCATCGCTACCACACCAGGGAAATGGCCCGCCTCGGCGGCAATCAGAAGCTGATGCCGATCATGGGCGCCATATTGGGCTTCACTGCAATGGCCTCGCTCGGCCTGCCCGGACTCGCCGGGTTCTGGGGCGAATTCATGGCACTCCTGTCGTCGTTCAGCCCCGCCGAGGGGCTCAGCACCACGCTGTTCCGCACTCTCATGGTGATAGGAGCCATCGGCACGGTCCTCACTGCCGGCTACATGCTGTGGATGCTCCAGAAGGTCAACTTCGGTGAGCCCAAGGACGAATGGGCCGGACATGAGTTCCACGACGTAGACAGGTGGGAGATGGCGGCCTGGGTGCCGTTGATCGTTGTGACGATCGCCATCGGTATCTTCCCCCGGCTTGTCTTCGGTGCCACCAATGACTCTGTCGTGCAGCGAGGCACGAAGGCGTTCGGGAGCTAGATGATCCTGTCGAACCGCCACGCGAGTGATAGGGGAGTCCAGTGATTGATTATCACGCCATGGCCCCCGAGTTCATCCTCGCC
>JAAELU010000776.1 GCA_024226255.1 bacterium
AGCCATCCGACACCGCCGGTGTTCGACGGCCCGGAGGATCGCAACGGCACGCGCAACTTCGATGAGATTCGCTTCTGGGCGGACTACATCGATCCGACGGCTAGCTCATACATCTACGACGATGAGGGCGGGACCGGTGGACTCTACGAGGGCGCACAGTTCGTCATTGCGGGCGATCAGAACTCTGATCCGCTCGATGGAGACAGCATCCCGGGAGCTGCCCAGCAGCTGCTGGACAGCTCGCTGGTGAACACATCGATCACGCCCGCCAGTGATGGTGGAACCGAGCAAGCCGGCCTCCAGGGCGGCCTCAACGACACACATCTCAGTGATCCGGCCTTTGATACGGCCGACTTCAATGATGCTGGACCGGGCAACCTGCGGGCCGACTACGTGCTGCCATCAGCCACAGTCGAGATGCAGGAGGCCGGAGTGTTCTGGCCGCTGGCGAGCGATCCGTTGTTCGCCCTCGTGGGAACATACCCGTTCCCCAGCAGCGATCACAAGCTGGTGTGGATCAACATCAAGGTCCGTTGAGACCCGTATCAAGTAGCACGTAGCAAGTAAGCGACTAGAAGCCCCCGGGGAATTTCCCCGGGGGCTTCTTTCCAGTTCAAGTACGTGCTATTGGCTACGTGCTACGTATCCCTGACCCACTCCTACTTGACTACAAAGGCCAGTTTGCAGGATGCGCGGAACTGTGTGACCTTGCCGTCAGTTACGCGGGCGTTCATGTTGAGCACCTCGACGCCGGTGATCCCAGACACACTTTCTGAGGCCTTGGCGACGGCTTGGCTCACGGCATCCTCGAAACTCCTGTCGGATACGCCGATGACCTCGATGACCTTGATCGCGCCACGATCGATGAATTCGCTCACTGAGGTGCCTCCTTGGGGCCAAAACCGCTGGTTACCTACCAACAATACCCAAAGTGGAAGCGTCGAGATCCGGCGGGCGCGGTAGCCTCGTGCTGATGAGCCAGGACATCAGCTTCGTTACCAAGAAGGGCCTCAACCGCAGCCAGTCGGCTGTGCTTGCACTGACGTACCCGCTCACACTGATTGCGCTGGCGATCGGTGTGGGTTTCAGGCAGGGTGGTGGTGTTGCCGAGTTCGGAGCGTCTTTCGCCGCGGCCGTCATGTTCCTGGTGGCGGCTCCAACGGCGTGGGTGTTTGCCATCGACTTCATCGAGGCCGAGCGCTTCACCGTGCTGTTGTTCGGTTCGGTAACGAGCCTCCCGTTGTGGGCGATCGCCGGCGCCGGGCTGGCCACCATTTCAGAGAGTTGGCGCCAGTGGTCAATGAGGTACCTCGCGCTGTGCGCAGTCTGGACCACCGCATATGTGTTCGTCATCGGAGTGATCGCATCGGTGGTGTCATGAGGGCGGCGGCATACGACGAATTTGGTGGACCAATCACAATCCGCGATCTTCCCGATCCCGTGCCGGCGGCGGGTGAGGTCATCGTGCGGGTGCAGGCGACGGGGGTGTGTCGGAGTGACTTCCACGGCTGGCACGGTCACGACGCCGATATTCAGGAAATGCCCCATGTGCCAGGTCACGAACTGGCCGGCGTGGTGGCCGCAGTTGGCCCCGGGATCACCAAGTGGCTTGTCGGTGATCGGGTGACCGTGCCATTCGTTGCAGGCTGCGGAACGTGTGAGCCGTGCCACTCGGGCAATCAGCAGGTGTGTGACGCCCAGTCGCAGCCGGGTTTCACCCATTGGGGCTCATTCGCCGAACTAGTACGAATTCGCTACGCCGAAGACAATCTGGTGCCGCTCCCCGACGAGATCGACTTTGTGTCCGCGGCGGCCCTGGGCTGCCGGTTCACGACGGCTTATCGAGCTGTCGTTGCGCAGGGCCGGGCCAGAGCGGGCGAGTGGGTCGCGGTCCACGGATGTGGCGGTGTTGGCCTATCGGCCGTGATGATCGCCAAGGCGCTCGGCGCACGGGTGATTACGATGGATCTCAACCTTGCGGCGCTTGAACTGGCCACCGAGCTCGGTGCCGACGTGGCGCTTCATGCGGGAGCCGGCGACGTCGCCGCGGCCATCCTCGAGGCGACCGATGGGGGAGTTCACGTGTCCCTTGATGCCATGGGCGATCAGTCCATCCTGTGGAACTCCATCTCGTCGTTGCGGAAACTGGGCCGCCACATCCAAGTCGGATTGATCCAGGGTGAGAGCGCCCGGGCTCCAATACCCATTGACCTGGTGATCAGCCGTGAGCTAGAGATTCGGGGGAGCCACGGCATGCAGGCTCAGCTCTTCCCGGCCCTCTTCGACATGATCGTCGCTGGTGATCTGGACCCCAGCGCCCTCGTGACCCGCATCTGTGACCTGGAACAAGGCGCCACGATCCTGGAAACCCTCGACGGGAAACCCCACGCAGGCATAACAGTGATAGAGATGAGCCAAGAAGTCAGAAATCAGAAGCCAGACGTCAGATCGGACTTCTGACTTCTGATTTCTGGTTTCTTCGGTACTGTCCTCGCCATGGAACTCTATGAAGCGCTTTATACGACCCGCGCCATGCGCCGGGTGTCGGCCGACCCGATTCCAACCGAGGTAGTGCAGCAGATGCTTGACGCTGCGATTCGGGCGCCCTCGGGGAGCAACATGCAGCAGTGGCGTTGGCTGGTGCTCACCGACCGCGAGGCGATCCGCCAGCTCGGCGAGCTCTATTCCGAAGCGTTTGATGCAGGCATGGACACCTTCTACGCCGGCGCTGAGGAGCGGGCCCGCGCCGCCGGAGCCACCGACATCCTCAGGATCCATTCCTCGTCTCGCTGGTTGCGAGACAACATGCGCTCGGTCCCGCTCATCGTCGTCGCCTGCGACCGCAACGACCCCATCGGGTCGAGCATCTACCCAGCGGTCTGGAATTTGATGCTGGCCGCCCGCGGCGCCGGTGTTGGCACGACTCTGACCACCTTCAATACCCACACGCGCCATGCAGAGACTCTGGAGCTGCTCGGTATTCCGGCGGACAAGGGCTGGCGGGTCGCCGCCATCGTCTCGTGTGGCTACCCCCTTGGGAAGTGGGGCGTCGCCAAACGCCCTCCAGTGGAGAAGGTCGTCTATCAGGACCGCTGGGGAAATCCCACGGACTGGGACGTCCCCGAACCGCTGTGGGGTGCCAAGACGTAGGTGTCTTAGTCCTTCTCGCACATCAGCAGCTGGATGTACGGGAACCTGTTCCCTTTGGCGGTCGAGGTTGTTGGATCGAGTTCAAGATTGTGTGCGTGATTACCACTTTCGCCGGTGCTGAAAATGGAGAAGCCGCCGGGACTGCCCTTGAAGTCCAGTGCCAAGGGGTAGAAACCCGTGCCGACAGCGTCCATGCCGTTACTCCAAGTTACGAAGTCGGCTCCGGCAGCACCCCCTGAAGAGAACTTTCCGTTCTCGTAGGTTGCCCAGGTGTGCGAATGCGGTCCGGCAGGGTCGGTGGACTGAGCGCTCGGGTCGACTACGTGCTTGTGTTTGCGGACTTCTTGGTCAGCCAGCTTGGTCCCAATTCGGGCGCGAAGCGTGCCGCCGGGGTTCAGGCCAACAACCGTGCGCCCCTGCGCTTTGGCGAAGGCGTGCCATCCGGCAGGGCAGGTCGTCCGGTCGAAGGCCACGACTGCCCCTCTAGGGACAGTCGCAACGGCCGAAGCTGCGGTCTCGGTTTGGGCATCGGCGACGGTGCCACTTCCGATCATGGCGCCCGTCAGCGCCCCAACGAACACCGCGAATGCCAATACTGCGAATGAACGAGCCGTTCCCATTTGTTCCCTCCCCAGGAAGACAGGTGGTGAAGGGTACCCACGGGGCAACGGTGAATGCTTTGTGTAGTCAGGCCTAAGCGAAGGGTGGCGCCCCAGTCAGCAGCCACCTCGTTCGTGGTTGCCCGGTGATCTGACTGGCCACGACTACGAGTGTCACCACGATCGCCAACCACGCTGGCCAGACGGACCATGCTGCCACCACAGCGACGATGCCGAGGAGCACCTCGATTCCGAATCGGACCGGGCC
The DNA here is from genome assembly GCA_024226255.1 of bacterium. Classification (GTDB taxonomy): domain Bacteria; phylum Actinomycetota; class Acidimicrobiia; order Spongiisociales; family UBA5794; genus JAHEJX01. The sequence goes on from JAAELU010000776.1 coordinate 4,018, forward strand.
GCTCACGGGCCGGATCACCTGATGTTTGTCGCCGGCAACCGAAAACACCGATGGCAGCGCCAGGAGGGCTACCAGAGCCACCGCCACCGCCCATCCGCCGAGCCAGCGACCGGCTGCCCATGGTCCGGCTACCCAGGCAAAGATCTCAACGAGGAAGCGCAAGCTGCCTGAGGCCACCGTGTCGAGCGGGTTGGGCCCCAATTGATTCTGTTCGCTCATTCAACTCCCACGTCAGATCCGAGTGTTGTGAGTTGTCAGTTATTGGCTACCAGTCAACAGTCAGCAGTCCAGATCGAGGCTCTTCATTCCTACTGGTAACTGGCAACTGGTAACGCATAACTTCAGACCTTCCGCCATCGATCCTTCTTCAATCAAACAGTCGGGGCCGGAAGAGCTGATCGTGGATGGCGATGGCGAAGCGGTCGGTCATCCCCGCTACGTAATCTATGACCTGTCTCGTCACTTCGGCATCATCGTGGCGGTACGAGTCAGGGATCTCGTTGGGTCGCTGCCTGAAATGGCCCACGAGGTCGCGCACGATCTCCTTGGCCCGCCTTCGATGAGGCTCCATTGCCGGATGGAGGTAGACCCGTTCGAACATGAAAGAGCGCAACTCGTTCATGACTTCGAGCCTGCTCGGCTCCATCTCAACCTCGCCGGAAACCAACGAGTACTCGACCACAGACTTCACCATGGAATCGATCCACTGGCGGCCGGGCTCGCCAAAGGCGGCGATTGCACTGTCAGGAAACTCATCGGGGCGCAGGACTTCAGCCCGGATGGCATCCTCTGCGTCGTGCGACAGATAGGCGATCCGATCGGAGTACCGGACAATCGAGCCTTCGTGAGTTGATGGGCCCTGCTCGACCTTCCAGGGGTGCGCTCGGATGCCGTCGAGCACTTCCCAGCTCAGGTTGAGCGGCTCGAGCACCTCGAATATGCGAACGCTCTGATCCGAGTGGCGCCACTCGCCCTCGACAAACTCGGTTAATGCTTCCTCGCCTGTGTGACCGAACGGAGAGTGGCCGACGTCGTGTCCTAGGCAAATCGCCTCGGCGAGCGTTTCATTCAGTGAAAGGTACTGGGCGATCGACCGGCCAATTTGGGTGACTTTCAGGGTGTGAGTCAGCCGGGTGACGAAGTGGTCGCCTTCGGGATTCATGAACACCTGGGTCTTGTGTTTGAGCCGCCGGAACGCCTTGGAGTGCAGGATGCGGTCACGATCCCTGGCGAACGCAGTGCGAAGTTCGTCGTCGGATTCCTCTGCGGCGCGACCCTTGCTTTGGTTGGAGTGGGTGGCGCCCGGAGCAAGGTTGGTTGCTTCCAGGGCCTCTTGGGCGACCCGGTCTCGGCGGATGAACTGGTCGCTCATGCCTCGGCGATCTCAGTTGATGGCTCGTCGTTGGCTCCGAGCAGCGCGGCCATCCACTTGGCGGGACGGCTCGAGCTGGCGTGGCCTGTGATGATTCGGCGACGAATGATGGACGAAGCGGTGTCGATGAGCAGCACGGTGATGATGGTCAGGATGAGCACGGCACCGGCCTTGGGCCAGTCACCACGGAACCTGAGGCGGCCGACGATCTCAGCTCCGACACCGCCGGCACCGATGACGCCCAGAACCGCAGATGCCCTGATGTTGATCTCAAACCGGTAGAGCCAGTAGGCCACGATCGTGGGCAGTGCCTGGGGGACTACGCCGAATCGCATCTGCTGGAAGTAGGTGCCGCCAGAAGCCTTGATCGCCTCGATTGGTCCGTCATCAACGCCCTCGATTACCTCGGAGGAGAGTTTGCCGAGGGTGCCGATCGAGTGGAGGCCGATGGCCAAGGTCCCCGCAAACGGTCCCAGCCCGAACGCCGGAATGAACATGATCGCCAGCACGAGTTCGGGGAACGCCCGAATGGCGCTGAAGAAGCTTCGAACCGGAAGCGTGACCGATCGGGGAGCCACGTTGGTGGCGGCGAGGAAAGCCAACGGGAACGAGAGAGTGGCGCCGATGATCGTGCCGATCCAGGCCACGTACAGCGACTCGAGGATCAGTTCGATCGTCTTGGGTGTACCAGTCCAATCCGGTGGGAACATGCCACCTAGCAGCGTCCAGATCTGCCCTGGTGCCTCCCATATCCTCGATGGCGAGATTTCGAGTCCCGTGGCCGACCACAGCAGCGGGATGATGAGCCCGACAACGATGATGATCCGCAGCCACTTGGTGAATTGGGGCTCTTTGGGCCGCGGCACGTCGCTCACTGCGTCGGGGACCAGATCGGGAACTGTCATACGATCTTCTTCCTAACCCAGATCGAGAAGATCTCGATGAGGATCACGGCCACGAAGATGACCATGACAATCGCCATTACCTGGTCCCATTGGAAGAAGTTGCGTCTCTCATCGAGCAGACGGCCGATGCCGCCGGCACCCACGATTCCGAGGACCACCGATGCCCGGATGTTCAGCTCGAAGATGTACAGGGCATATGCGACGTAGTTGGGGGCCACCTGCGGGTATGCCGCGTACTGCACCATCTGCCAGTGGCGAGCCCCCGCCGATTTGGCAGCTTCGAGCGGCCCAACGTCAATGGAGTCGACGGTCTCTGAAAGCAGCTTGGCCATGATCGACAGCGAGAACATGATCATCGCCAGAGCGCCGGCGAAGGGGGAGCCAAATCCGACGGCCGTAGCGAACAGGATGCCCCAGAAGAGGTCCGGAATGGTGCGGAACACGTTCATGAAAGCCTTGGAGAACCAGTACGTCGGGTAGTTGGGTGCGGTGGCTCGCGATGCCGAAAAGGCCAACGGGACGGCGATGATGCAGCCGAGAGTCGCCCCGATGACGGCGATCTGCAGCGTCTCGATGAATGGCTCAAAGATGTGGACGGCCTCGGGCTGCCCGATCGTCTTCGGCCACGCCCAGTCGGGAGGCCAGAATTCGCCCGCCAGAGCACCCAGTCGCGTGAAGCTACTGAGGATCTCCTTTACCGAAAAGTTGATCTGATTTACGGCCACGAGTGTCATCACGACGGCGCTGGCGCCTGCGAAGAGGACTCCATTGCGGAGGCGCAGCGCGACCGCGGCAGCCAGGCCCAGAGCCAAGAGGATTGCCCCGGCTTGGACGTAGAACCCTGTCGTCAGGAATTGGATTGCGCCACCGTCGATTTCGCGGCCGCGGAGCGCCTCGATGTAGCCGATCGAGGTCCCTGCTTGTAGTGCCAGGAACGAGGAGAGCCCGAATGCGAGTGCTGTGGCCATGCTGCGGGCGGCAATGGCAATGCCCGGCAGACGTGGCCGTGAGGCTTGTGACATTGCAAGGCCGACAACGAGACCGAACAAGAGCCAGCTCAGGCTGGCTCGAGAACTGAGACCCTTCTCGATGACAGTGGTACGGCTGCGGAGCACCGAGCTGAACAGCGAAGTGGCGATCGGGCCGGCCACGACGATGGCCACCAGCCACGGGATCTCTTGAACGAAGTTGCGCCACCAGACAAACCCGGCCGTAACGGCACCGATCAGTAATCCCCACAGAATTGCCTGAGAGCCCAGCAACCCGGCAAGGGTATAGGCGGCGATAGCCGCCAAGAGCGGCAACACCAACCCGGCCACTTGAATCGGTGGTTCTGGTCGCTCGCTCGTACCCATGGCGGGTGGCGTCAGCGATCCCTGCGAGGTGGTCACGCCTCGGCGCCCTCCAGCAAGTCGTCTGGTGTGATGGCCCGGCCGTATATCTCTCGGAACTGGTCATCGTCGACATCGTTGATGTCGCCGTCGTAGACGAGTTTGCCGTCACGCAGTCCGATGAGACGTTTGCCGTATTGGCGAGCGAGATCCAAGAAGTGCAGGTTGATCAGAGTTGTGATGTTCAGTTCACGATTGATGCGCTGCAGGTCGCGCATCACCATGTGTGACGTAACCGGGTCGAGGCTGGCTACCGGCTCGTCGGCCAAGATCACGGTTGGTTCCTGGGCGAGAGCTCGGGCAATGCCGACGCGCTGTTGCTGGCCACCGCTCAGGTTGGAGGCCCGCTCGTACGTCTTTTCGACGATGCCGACCCGCTCCAGCGCCTGAAGCGCGAGTTCCTTGTCTTGGGCCGGCCACATTCCGAGGATTGAGCGCCATCGAGGCACTTTCGAGAGGCGCCCCATCATCACGTTGCTGACGACCGTTGCTCGGTTCACCAGGTTGAAGGTTTGGAAGATCATCCCGATCCTCGAACGCAGCTCACGTAGCTCGGCAGCCGTGGCACCGACAACCTCTTGACCGTGGACCTTGACGGACCCTTCGACGATGGGAACCAGCCCGTTGACAGCGCGCAGTAAGGTCGACTTGCCGGCTCCCGATAGCCCCACGACCACCACGAACTCGCCGTCTTCGATGGTCAGGGACACCTTGTCGAGGGCCCGGAAACCATTCGGGTAAACGACGGATGCCTCAGTGAACTCAATCAAACAACTGCCTCCACGGATGCTGTTCACAGCCTAGACGGAGAAAGACAGGGGCCAGGATCGAGGAAGAGGCGTGTGGATGAAGAGTGAGGATGAGGAGTGAGGGGGAGGGGTGGCCGCTTTCCGTCTCCTTCCCCGTCAGACGTCGCTTTGGACGGCTGACGTCTGGGGGAGGAGGGCCGGCCGCTCTGGGCCGGGTCGGTGGGGGAAGCTAAGGGCACCAGCAAATCGGGCACGGGTCGGCGCACAGTCACCGCCCGAGGTCACGCGGCTGTCGGACGGCCATGGGGAGACGCAACGTTCTCCTTGTCTACAACTTCGCTTCCCCCTTCGGGACGTTTGGCAATCGGCAGGACTCAACGGTGGTCACAGATGGGGCCTCACCCAAACCCCCCTCGCCCTCGACTCGCAAAGCCTCGCCACTCCCCCCAACAGTGACCCACCCAAAGCGGCGTGTCACGGGGGGAGAGACTCTTGTCTCCTCCCCCGTCGAACGACGTAGTCGGGCGACGTTTGGGGGAGGTGGGCTGCCCTGCGGGCAGCTTGGGAGGGGGAAGCGAAGTCGCGGCTACACCGCAACACGGGTCGGCGGACTCCTCACCGCCGCGATGGCTCGGCTCCCGCTCCCGTCGCACCAGGACGCAACGTTCGCCTTGCGGACTACCTTCGCTTCCCCCCACCCCCTCGCAAGCTCGGGTACTCCCCCCAACTGTGACCCACCCAAAGCGGCGTGTCACGGGGGGAGAGACACGCATGGGGCACCAGTTCCGCCTGACAACCGAAGCGAGCCCCGCCAGCACCACCGCCGCCAGCTCTCAGCTCTCACTCACTTCGCGACAGGGCCGCCACCTCGCCACCAAAATCTGGGCCAACTCCACAACCCAAAATTGACATAGGAGAGCCCAAACGTCTGCCTCCCAAAGCTGCTCGGGACGTTTGGCTCTCGGCATGGCGACAGGGTGTGA
>JAAELU010000777.1 GCA_024226255.1 bacterium
CCCTGTCGCCATGCCGAAAGCCAAACGTCCCGAGCAGCTTTGGGAGGCAGACATCTGGGGGGAGTGCCCGAGGAACGAGGGTGAGGGGGCGAGGGGGGTTTGGGTGAGGCCCCACAACAATGCAGTCCGTCCCGACGCCGATAGCCGAACGTCCCGAGTAGAAGCGAAGGTAGTCGATAAGGAGAACGTTGCGTCCTGGTGCCACATGATTGCGAGCCGAGAGCCCGCGGCGGTCGGGGGATCCGCCGGCGCGTGTTGCGGTTTGCTGGGTCCCTCCGGTACCCCCTCCCAAGCTGCCCGCAGGGCAGCCCACCTCCCCCAGATGTCAGCCGCCCAAGGCGACGTCTGACGGGGGAGGAAACGGAAAGCGAACGGAATCAGCCCTAACGCCCAACCATCGGCCCGCGGGCCTCTTACTCCATTGCGATGGAGTCTACGAAGGCTTGAAGACGCTCACGGGTCATGTATTTGACCTTGTCGTTGCGCCGTTCCTTCTCGTAGATGGCATATGGGCTGAACTTGGGTGTGAACAGCATGCCCCGAGCCGCGCCGGACGACATGAACTTCACGATGAAGGCATCGACCGAGTGCTCGTCGAGCTCGGGATGGCTACCAGGAGCATGTTCCACAAAATCTAGGTATGTGGCTACCCCGCCCTTGCGAGCAGTACTGGTGCCGTCCGCCGACTTGCTGACCTCGTAACCCACGGTGTGCAGCAGGCCGGTGATGAAATCCTCGAGCGACATCCCGTCAATCGAGCCCGCTGAGCCAACAGCTTCGACTACCTTGGCGGGGATTTCGAGCTCCTGAGAGAGGGGTGGCAAATCGTCACTGCCCCCGCGGTAACCGGCGCCGCGACCGAATTCCATCGCATGGATGTCGGCCAAGGGATCGTCCGCGAGCGCTTCAACTTCACTCGCCATCACGACTTTGTCGTCGGACGGGACATCCATGTGGTCCATCTCGACAGGCTTCTTGACGTCGACAACGGTCACTTCGATTGTGTCGTCGCCCTGGTGCCCGTGTGCTGCAACATGTTTGATTGCCTCGAGCGGCAGGTGATCGGCTTTTGACTCGAAGACCCGCATCGCCTCGCGACCCATGAGGCCGACCAGGACATCGTCGGCACCTTCGGCGGGGATGTGAGTATCGAAGTAGACGTGAGCCGTGGCACCCTCAACCTTGAAGTCGACGTTGGTGAGCGCTGACGCCTGCGCAGGAATCGCGCTGGCCACGGGTCGCTCGGCAACCGCGCCGCCTCGGCTGCGCATGTAGAGGAACGCCCCTATCGCTACGGCGGTCAGGATGACTACGAAAACTACGGCCGGCAAAGTGCCCTCCTCTTACGTCGCCGCACTATCAGGCGGTAGCGTAGATGCGAAGCAGGCCAGGACGAAACTGGACTATGAGACTTTGCGACGCTCGGCGTCGAGGGCACGTTGGCGGCGAATCTTGCGGCGCTCCCGCTCCGACATGCCGCCCCAGATTCCGAACTTCTCACTGCTTACGATGGCGAACTCGAGACAATCCGCCTGGACTGAACATTCACGACAGATCGACTTAGCCGTCCTGGTTGATGCACCCCTCTCGGGGAAAAACAAATCTGGGTCTGCACCACGGCAATTCGCCAAGTCCTGCCATGCGAGTTCCTGCGAACTGAGGACCTCTAGCAACTGGCTGAACACACTTCTCTCCTACACGGTTGTAATTACAACTGTGTGATTCTTACAAGCTGGCGCGCGGCTGTCAACCTGGAATCCATTGAGCCACAGCGGTTTTCATCAAAACAGGTCGATAGACCCACAAGTTGTTGTGCTGATTGGCACGTCGATCAGACACGACGCATAATGTGGCAACAATTGAGGCAGCCGAAAGGAACGCAGTGACGGCGACGGGCTCAAAGACCGACTCCGCAACAACCACACGTCGGCCTCCCCCATGGCCGATCCGCTTCTACCAATCGGATGTGGGCAAGAAGTATGTGATGGCGATCACCGGCATTGTCGGCATCGGCTTCATCATCTTCCACATGTTGGGCAACCTGCACACCTTCGAAGGTACGCACCAGATAAACGAGTACGCCGAAGGCCTACGCGACATCGGCGAACCAATCGCTCCTCGAACATTCCTCGTCTGGATCGGCCGGATTGGGCTGCTCGCCTCATTGGTGCTCCACGTCCACGCCGCGTTCTCACTGACCATCGCCAACCAAAAGGCACGGGGCACAGTCGGCTACGACGAGAAGCGCAACTACCTGGCAGCCAACTACGCCAGCCGCACCATGATCTGGTCGGGCGTAATCGTGCTGCTGTTCCTTGCTTTCCACCTGGCAGACCTGACTATCGGCGTCAAAGCGGTCAACCCGGACTTCACCCGCGGCGAGGTATACGACAACCTCATAGCCAGTCTCGAGAGGTGGCCCGTCTTCCTGATCTATGTCATCGCCCAGGGAGCGCTGGCGCTGCATATCTGGCACGGAGCTTGGAGCCTCTTCCAAAGCGTCGGAATCAACAATCCACGCTTCAACCACTGGCGGCGCAATTTTGCGACCGGTCTGGCGAGCATTCTCGCCATCGGATATCTCACCGTCCCGTTCGGCATCATGTTCGGCATCATTCACTGAGGGGCCCAATGACTATCACACTCGACTCGAAAGTCCCCTCCGGCGATATCGCAGACATGTGGGACAACCACCGGTTCAACATCCGGCTGGTGAATCCATCCAACAAGCGCAAGTACAAGATCATCGTGGTCGGAACCGGTCTCGCCGGAGCCTCGGCCGCAGCGACCTTGGCAGAGCTTGGCTACGAGGTGGAGGCGTTCACCTATCACGACACCACCCGCCGAGCGCACAGCATCGCCGCCCAGGGTGGAATCAACGCTGCCAAGAATTACCCGAACGACGGCGACAGCATCCATCGGCTGTTCTACGACACCGTCAAGGGCGGCGACTACCGGTCCCGGGAGGCCAACGTCTACCGCCTGGCCCAGGTGTCCAACGAGATTATCGATCAAGCAACGGCCCAGGGCGTACCATTCGCCCGGGACTACGGCGGTTTGCTCGACAATCGTTCCTTTGGCGGCGCCCAGGTGTCACGGACCTTCTACGCGAGAGGCCAGACGGGCCAACAGCTCCTGCTGGGTGCCTATCAAGCCTTGGCAAGGCAGGTCGGGCTGGGCAACGTCAAGTTGCACGTACGTAGTGAGATGCTCGAAGTTGTGATGAAGGATGGCCATGCCGCCGGAATCGTCACCCGGGATCTGACCAACGGGACCATCAGCTCACATTCAGCGCATGCAGTTGTGCTTGCCACAGGTGGGTACAGCAACGTGTACTACCTCTCCACAAATGCAATGGCGTGCAACGTCACCGCGGCGTGGCGAGCCCACCGCAAAGGCGCCCTGATGGCTAACCCTTGCTACACGCAGATCCACCCGACCTGTATCCCGGCTTCGGATGAGTTCCAATCGAAGTTGACGCTCATGTCCGAGTCACTGCGCAACGACGGGCGGATCTGGGTGTCAAAGACTGCAGACGACGCCCGTGCGGCCAACGATATACCCGAGGCCGAGCGCGACTACTACCTCGAGCGAATCTATCCATCGTTTGGGAACCTGGCGCCGCGCGACGTTTCGAGCCGGGCGGCGATGCGGATGATTGAGCAGGAGAAGGGAGTCGGCCCGCTGCACAACGGGGTATATCTGGATTTTGCCGAGTCAATCAACCGTCTCGGCAAGGACACCATCGAGGCCCGCTACGGCAACCTCTTCGAGATGTACGAGCGGATAACCGACGAGAACCCCTATCAGGTTCCTATGCGGATCTACCCGGCCCCCCACTACACGATGGGCGGCCTGTGGGTCGACTACAACCTGATGACCAATCTGCCAGGTCTCTACGCCATCGGCGAGGCCAACTTCTCGGATCACGGAGCCAACCGGCTGGGTGCGTCGGCCCTGATGCAGGGACTGGCGGATGGCTATTTCGTGTTGCCGTACACAATTGGCGACTACTTGGCGGACTACCTCAATACCGAGCCGGTGCCCACCTCTGACCCTGTATTCACCGAAGTCGAGCAGGCGGTGGCGGACCGTACTCGCAAGTTCCTCGCAACCAAGGGGACCCGGTCGGTTGATTGGTTCCATCGCGAACTAGGCAAGATCATGCTGTCGAACTGCGGCATGGCCCGCAGCGCCTCCGGTCTCGAGAAGGCGCTCAGCGAGATCCCTGCGCTCAAGGACGAGTTCGAGAAGGACGTGAGGGTCCTCGGCGAGTCTGATGACATGAACCAAGCACTGGAGAACGCCGGCCGCGTAGCCGACTTCTTCGAGCTGGCCGAGGTGATGTGCCGGGACGCTCTGGACCGCAAGGAGTCCGCAGGCGGGCACTTCCGTGTGGAGCACCAAACAGACGAGGGCGAGGCGCAGCGAGACGACGTGAACTACAGCCACGTTTCAGCTTGGGAGTGGAAAGGACCGGGCCAGGCGGCGGTCAAACACAAGGAGCCACTCGAGTTCAAATACGTGAAGCTGGCCCAAAGGAGCTACAAGTAATGGATGTCAAGCTGCGTGTATGGCGCCAGGGCGGGGCGTTTGGGGCGGGAAGCTTCAAGGAATACAGCGCTGCCGGTATCAGCCCCGAAGCCTCGTTTCTCGAGATGCTCGACATCGTCAATGAGGAATTGACGGCCGCCGGCGAGGAACCGATCGTATTCGATCATGACTGCCGTGAAGGCATTTGTGGCACCTGCGGTCTCATGATCAACGGCCAGCCACACGGACCCCAGCAAGGAACCGCCACCTGCCAGCTTCACATGCGCAAGTTCAGCGACGGGGAGACAATTGTCATCGAACCGTGGCGAGCCGCCGCATTCCCGGTCATCAAGGATTTGGTCGTCGATCGCAGCGCCTTCGATCGTATTGTCGAGGTTGGGGGCTTCATCAGCGTCGCCACCGGCGCGGCCCCGGATGCCAATCTGATCCCGGTTCCCCGGGACGCCGCAGAAGCATCTATGGACGCCGCTGCCTGCATTGGTTGTGGCGCCTGCGTCGCCGCGTGCCCCAATAGCGCCGGCCAGCTGTTTACTGCTGCCAAGCACGGCCACCTCAGCCTGTTGCCGCAGGGCCAACCGGAGCGCCTCCAGCGAGCACAAGCCATGGTGGATGTGATGGAGAAGTTCTTCGGCTCGTGTACGAACCACGCCGAGTGCGAGACGGCCTGTCCCAAGGGCATCTCTATCGACTACATCGCCCAACTCAACAAGGACTACGTCAAGTCCCAAGTGGCCAACCGCAATCTGGCCGGCCAAAAGTAACGGGTTTCGAGCCAAACACGCTTGGCACGGGGGACTGTCGCGAGACTGGTTCCCCGAAGGGGAACCAGAATCCTCATTGAACCGAAGCGCTACCCTGTTCCCATCACAAAGTGAAAGGACGCCCGGATCTTGAGCGTGCAATTTCTCAGCGAAGAATATGTGGCGGCCACGGCTGACGCCCTGGCGAGCCATGCCGGATTCAATACGGCTATCTCTGGAGTAGAGCTCGCTCTGCAGTTTCGGGTGACCGACATGCCTGAGGGCGACGACGTCGCCTATTACGTAGACATTCGAGGGGATGCCGCCGTGGTGTCGCTCGGGGAACTCGAGACGGCCGATGTGACCATCACCAACAATTACGAGACCGCGACCGGCATCAGTACGGGCGATCTGAACACCCAGATGGCATTCATGACCGGCAAGCTCAAAGTATCGGGCGAAATGGCCAAGTTGATGCTCAATCAGAACACGATCAACGAGATGACGAAGGCTATGGGCCAGATCGAAGTGGAGTACTAGGGGCTTCGTAATACATAATACGGTCCAGGACGAACGAAAGAGGGGCGCACCCAAGTGCGCCCCTCTTTCGTTGGTATTGGACCTACTTACTTGTTGACGGAGTCTTTGAGCGCCTTGCCAGCCTTGAATGCTGGGACATTGGCCGCCGCGATTGGCACGGCGTCTCCGGTGCGGGGATTGCGACCCATGCGAGCTGCACGATGGCGACGCTCGAATGTACCGAAACCAGTCAGCTGGACTTTTTCACCGCTGGCAAGCGCCGCGGTGATCGCATCGAGCGTCGCATCAAGCGCCGCCACGGTCGAGGCCTTCGAGTCACCGGTCTTGCCGGCGACTGCGTCGACGAGTTCTGCCTTATTCACAAAAAACCTCCTCCTTGTGTGCCCTTGGCCCACGAGGTCAGAATTACACGCGTGTAACCATACTCCCCGACCGGTGAAGCGGCAAGAACCGTTGCATGGCAACGTCATCGGCGATTCATGCGTGGGCACTCGCAGACCGGTAGAGTGGCTGCCACCACGGAGGAAAGAGGTCCCGCAGTGAAACGAGATTGGGCTCGGCTCATTGCAGTTATTGGCGCGCTGATAGTTGTCCAGTCGGTCTTGTGGGAATGTGTTCGAATGAAGCCGACGAACAACTACTTCATTGAACCGTGGTCCTATCGCGGTTTCGAGTCCGTACACGGTGTAGTCGTTGCGGTTATTGGGATTGCGCTGTTGGCGACGGTCCTCGTGGTCGCCGGCAACTTCAACACGACGTCGCAAAACTCGATCATTCTCGTCGGCGCCATGGTTGTCGTTGGATGGCTCATCGCGCTTGTCTTCACAGGTGGCGAGGACGTCACGGTGGACGGCAGCTCGATCGTGGGTTTCCTCCTGTCGGCCGGTATCGCAATGACGATCCAGCACTCCGTACGTCGAATGGTTGAGAGCGGACGTATGAGCGGTGGTGAAAGGCTTCTGAAGCTCCTGAGCGGTGCAACCGGGTCGTTGATCCTCGTTATCACGATCTTTGTCGTCAGCTTCGTTCTCGGGCTCATCCTCGGTGACGAGACGACCATTCCGGCTCACCTCGCAGTATTGATCGTCCTGCTGGTTATGGGCGTCCTCATGAGTGTCATGAAGACGGCGAGCATGTCGGCCAACCGCATGCTGCTGGCAATGGCAGTCGTCGCTGGATCTGCGATCGGCTTCTCGGGAGCCGCAATGCGCTCCACGTTGACTCGGTTCCAATTGGAAACCGATCCCTTTATTCCTGGTGAGTACCGGGATACTCAGGTGACCTGGGGCTACTTTCTCGCCAACATCGGCGTTGCGCTGGTGTTCATCGGCGCAGTGATGCTTTGGGCACGACGGAGAGACATCGTTAGCGCACAGCAGCGGGCTGCCAAGCAGCGTGAAGCGGCCGAAGAGAGCGCCCGCGAACTCGCCGCCGCCGTCGGCTAGGACCGCGGCGAGTCGCCGCTACTCCCCGTCCTGACCGAGCTGGCGGAGGTCTTCGACCTTCTCCTTGACCGCCACAGCAGCCTCATGCAACGCAGCCACCTCGGTTTCGGTGAGCGGTGTCTCGAGAATCTCGGCGACGCCCGAAGCACCTAGCTTCGCCAGGACACCCAAATACACGCCTTCGATGCCGTACTGGCCCTCAGTCCACGCACACACCGGCATGGTCGCTCCAGAGTCGGTGAGGATCGCTTCTACCATCGCAGCGGCAGCAGCCGATGGGGCGTAATACGCGCTGCCGGTCTTTAGCAGACCAACAATCTCTGCTCCGCCGCTGCGGGTGCGGTCAACGAGCTCGTCGATCGTGTCCGCATCGAGAGCCTCCGCCAGTGGCTTGCCGCCTACCTTGCACAAAGACGGTACCGGAACCATGGTCGCCCCGTGCGACCCAAGGGTGACGGCCTCGATGTCCAGGATGTCCGCTCCTGTCGCCCCTGAAATGAAGTGGGCGAAACGTGCCGAGTCAAGCATGCCAGCCTGTCCCAGGACCTTGTGGCGAGGCAGCCCAGAGACCTCAGCTGCCAGAGTCGTCATCTGATCCAGTGGGTTGGTCACCACAATGAGGATCGCTTCTGGTGAGTACTCCATCAGCTGGTTCACAACGTTGGTGACGATTCCGGCATTGACTTCGAGAAGGTCCATGCGGGTCATTCCCGGCTTTCGTGGGAGTCCCGCCGTGATCACGACCACATCGCTGCCGGCAGTGTCGGCGTAGTCATTGGTGCCGGTGACCAATGTGCGGTAGCCAACGACAGGTCGCGATTGGTTCATGTCGAGGGCCAAACCCTGTGGCAGGCCTTCGACGATGTCCGTGATTACGACTTCATCAGCAATATCGGCCTCGGCAAGACGCTGGGCCGTCGTCGAACCGTACTTGCCGGCTCCAACCACTGTGACTTTGCTCATTATTCAGTCCCTTCTGACCAGATCACATGTTCTCGATGAGCGCTGAAGCGAATTCGCTTGTCTTCACTTCAGTGGCGCCGTCCATCAGCCGGGCGAAATCGTATGTAACGACCTTCTGTGAGATGGTCCTCTCCAAACCCGAGATAATGAGATCAGCGGCTTCTTTCCAACCCATGTAGCGGAGCATGATCTCGCCCGAAAGGGTGAGAGATCCCGGGTTGACTTTGTCCATACCTGTGTACTTGGGCGCTGTGCCGTGCGTGGCCTCGAACAGCCCGTGCCCGGTGACGTAGTTGATGTTGGCGCCGGGAGCTATGCCGATACCGCCCACCTGTGCCGCCAGCGCGTCGCTGATGTAGTCGCCGTTGAGGTTCAACGTAGCGATGACGTCGTACTCGGCCGGCCGCGTGAGGATCTGCTGCAAGAAGGCGTCGGCGATAACGTCCTTGACGAGGATCTTGTCACCGGGATCTCCGCCGCAGTCTTCCCACGACACTGCAACATCGGAGAACTCGTCGCGAACGACCTCGTAGCCCCACGTGCGGAAGGCACCCTCGGTGAACTTCATGATGTTGCCCTTGTGGACCAGCGTCACCGACTTGCGACCCTCTTCGACGGCGTACTTGATCGCAGCGCGGATCAGGCGCTTGCTACCCGATTCCGAAACAGGCTTGATGCCGAGGCCACTGTCTTGTTTGATGTCCCACCCGAACGACTCAGAAAGGAAGTCCATGAGTTCCTTGGCGCCTTCGCTGTGTGCCTCGAGTTCCTTACCCGCATAAACGTCCTCGGTTGCCTCACGAAAGATGACCATGTCGACAAGTTCCGGGCTCTTGACGGGCGACGGGGTGCCCTTGTACCAACGGACTGGGCGGAAGGTGACATACAGATCGAGGATCTGGCGGAGCGCAACGTTGAGGCTCCTGATTCCTCCACCAACAGGGGTCGTCAGTGGGCCTTTGATACCCACGAGCAGCGAGCGGAATGCTTCAACCGTCTCGTCAGGAAGCCACTGACCCGTCTGGTCAAATGCCTTCTGGCCGGCGAGCACTTCTTGCCACGTGATTTCACGTTCGCCGCCATAGGCCTTGGCCACGGCCGCATCCATGATTCGCTGAGATGCGGACCAGATGTCCGGGCCGATGCCGTCGCCCTCGATGAAGGGGATAATCGGGTCGTTCGGTACGTTCAGGCCCTCTGGGCCCATGGTGATAGCTGTCGCCATGTGCGGCTGCTCTCCTGTCGCGATGGGTGACCAAAGGCTAGCCGCAGGCACGACCCCCTAATTCAGTCTCCGGCAGCCGCTGCAGTCCGTTCGGCGGCGCCAACGGTGTTGTCCAGAAGCGACGCGATCGTCATCGGCCCGACACCGCCGGGAACCGGTGTGATCGCTCCGGCGATGTCGACAACTGCGTCGTAGTCGACGTCGCCAACCAGGCCGGCGTCGGTGCGGTTGATCCCCACATCGATCACTGTTGCCCCCGGCTTGACGTGTTCGGCACCAACAAAGTGAGCCCGTCCGATCGCCACGATGAGGATGTCGGCTTCTCTGCAAACCGCCGGCAGGTCCGGGGTACGCGAGTGCGTCTGGACGACAGTCGCGTCGACGCCCTTGACGCTGAGCAGCAAACTCATCGGCCTCCCCACGAGGAACGACCTCCCAATGACGACCGCCAGCTTGCCGCTGGTCTCGATGTCGTAGTGCTGCAAGATCCGCATGATCCCGGCCGGAGTCGCCGGACGTGGTCCGGGCCGATCGAGCACCAGGCGGCCTAAAGAGTCCGGGTGAAGACCGTCGGCATCCTTGGCGGGGGCAATGGTCTCGACGGCCTGGTTGCCGTCCAAGCCGTCGGGCAAGGGCAATTGAACGATCATGCCGTCGACGGCGGGGTCCTCGTTGAGTTGCCGGATCGTGTCTTCCACCTCCTGTTGGGTGGAAGACACCGGCAGATTCTTGTCAAAGGACAGCATGCCGGCTTCGGTCGCGGCCCGGTGCTTGCCTCGCACATAGACCTGTGACGCGGCGTCTTCACCCACCAACACGGTGGCCAGGCCTACGGTGCGGCCTTTGGCGGCCAACGCGGCTACCCGCTCCTTCACTTCGCCGCGAACCACCGCGGCGACGTCCTTACCTGAGAGAACTCGAGCGCTCAATGTTTGAAGTACCTCCGGTTGGTGAATATCAGGGCCATGTCATGTTCGTCCGCGGCAGCGATGACTTCGTCATCTCTCATCGATCCGCCGGGCTCGATCACTGCCGTGATCCCAGCCGCGGCCAACGCATCAACGCCGTCGCGGAACGGGAAGAAGGCATCGCTGGCCGCCACAGCACCGACGCTGCGGTCGCCGGCCTTGGCGATCGCCCGCTGCGCCGCTCCCACCCTGCTCTGGTCCCCAGCGCCCACGCCTACGGCCGCCTCGTTGGCGGCCACCACGATCGCATTCGACTTGGTGTGAGCGCTGACAACCCAGGAAAAGGCCAGATCTGACTTCTCTTCAGCGCTCGGCTTGCGGGCGGACACAACCGTCCACGCTTCGTCCCATCGCTCATCGGGTGCCAGAGGTTGCGGCTCACGTTCCTGGGCCAACATCCCGTTTTCAACTCGTCGCAGATCCAGGTCGGAGCGCTGCGATGCCGGAGCGATGATCACCCGAACGTTCGGTTTGGTGGCGAATGCGGCGATCGCCTCATCCGAGAAGGAGGGGGCGATAACAACTTCCACGAAGTATTCGCTGATCGCCTCGGCCGTGGGTTCGTCAATCTCGACATTGGCGGCAACAACGCCCCCGAATGCCGCGAGTGGATCGCACGCCCATGCTGCTGCAAAGGCTTCCGAAACTGTTGCTCGGATCGCGGCGCCGGCGGCGTTGGTGTGTTTGATAACGGCCACGCCGCATGTGCCCATGTCACCCGCCAGGCGCCATGCACCCTCGGTGTCTGCATAGTTGTTGAATGACATCGCTTTGCCCTGCAGTTGCTGGGCCTGGTCCCACCAACCGCCTCCGCCACGGCGCCGATAGATGGCGGCCTCCTGATCAGGGTTCTCTCCGTAGCGCAGGTCCGCTGCCTTCTCCAACGGCAGGACCAGACGATCAGGCATGGCCTCATTCCGGTGAAACCACCCGACAATGGCAGCATCGTATGCGGCCGTCCGGTAGAAGGCGCTCTGCGCCAGGCGCTCGCGAAGACGATCGTCGAGGCCGCCTGCTTCAACAGCCGCCGCCACTTCCTCGTAATCGTCGGGCGACGTGACCACGGCTACCCACTTGTGGTTCTTGGCTGCGGCCCGGATGAGAGTCGGCCCGCCGATGTCGATCTTCTCGATGGCCTCGGCAGGGGTGACTCCCGCCTTGGCGACGGTCGCCTCAAACGGGTAGAGGTTGACGACAACGAGCTCAAACGGAACGATACCTTGGTCCCGCAGATCATCCTGATGGTCCGGCTTGCCGTGGTCTGCCAGGATCCCGCCGTGGATTGTCGGGTGCAGTGTTTTGACCCGCCCGCCCAACATTTCGGGGGCGCCGGTCACGTCGGCAACGGCGATCACAGGGAGGTCGGCGGCCCTTATCGCCGCCGCGGTGCCGCCTGAGGAGACAACCTCGACGCCGGCTGCAACCAATCGGCCGACAAACTCGACCAGACCGGTCTTGTCCGAAACTGAAATCAATGCTCGCTTGACCGGCCGATTCATGTCGACACCGTTCCTTTGACGATTCGTCCTGACACTTCCAACGTTCCCCTAGCCAGCTGAGTCACCACGTGGGGCAACAGCCGATGCTCAATGGCCTGGAGCCGCGCATGAAGGCTGTCCTCATCGTCACCGGGGAGAACTGCCACTGCCTCCTGGGCGATTATCGGACCATGATCGAGCTGTTCATCAACGAAGTGAACCGTGACGCCGGTCACCGCGACGCCATACTTCAGGGCATCTCGGACTCCGTGAGCACCGGGGAATGATGGCAGCAGGGATGGGTGGACATTGATGATTTGGTTCGGAAACCTCAAAATCGCGTCCGGGCCGAGAACACGCATGAAGCCCGCCAGGACAATGAAGTGGGGGTCAAACCGGTCGATCGAGTCACAGACTGCGGCAGTGAATGCGGCCCGGTCGCCAAAACTCGAGTATTGGACAACCTCGGAAGGAACCCCGGCCGCGGCGGCACGGTCGAGGGCATGGGCGCTTGGCCGGTCCGACACAACGCCGACGACTCGCCAGCTATCAGCCTTGTGATCGAGCAGTATCTGCAGGTTGCTGCCCGAGCCGGAGGCGAGCACGACAATCCGGCTCGCTGAGTCCGATTTCGTTTGGTCCATACGCGACCAGCTTACCGGTAGCGGCGCTGGTCCTTTTTGCTCCGAAATGCGCCGGCGAACGTTTGATCGGCATAGAAACCACCCGGCACCGTCCCCTCGGCGGCGTAGTGATAGAGCGCCGTCTGGAATATGCCCGACAGCGCCGACATAACAATTGCGGCGGCGGCCAGCCACAGGATGCCGATACCAATTCCGACGAGGCTCTTGTTGCTGACTCCCAACAACAAGAGGCCCATCCCGGGTATGGCGGCAAGGAAGCCGATGAAGCCCAGCCCCACCTGCGCAGTCAGGTTCTCGCCCCAGGTACGACGGAACATGGCCGTGGACTTCTTAACGGCGTCGCCGACTCCCAATCCCTCGATGACGATGATCGGAAGGACCAAAAAGGTCACCACAGCCCAGGCCATGCCGACGAGACCGATCACAATTCGGCCAAGCACTCCGGCACGCTCCTCGAGCGTGCGGAGGATGATCGAGACGGTCGCAGATACGAGTGCCCACGGGAGAATCTTGCCTGCTCGGCTGGCGGCCCCGCGCAGTGCACTGCCGAGAGTCGGATCGCCGCCGTTGAGCCGCTCGTGGGCTCCGCTCACAAGCGCCGCGTTGAAGAAGATGGTGATGTACGCCAGCACGAAGTAGAGGATGAACAGGGTGATGTACTGGGCTGTCCCCGGCTCGTAGGTCTCAAGATTGGTGCCTGAGGCGAAGATTGGTACTGCAAACAGGCCGATCGTCACGATCGTGGCCAGCCCCGACAGGATCGGAAGTGCCAGCAGCTCCTTGTCCGCCTTCAGGACCCTCCACGATGACTTGGCGATTTCGATTGAAGTTTGGATGCGTCCCATGAGAAGGGAGAGTAACCGCGGGAGACCAGGAATGAGGCTTGAGGAGACCGAGTTGCCAGTTACCAGTTGCCAGTTATCAGTCAAAGCCAACTGGTAACTGGTAACTCATAACTCATAACTAATCCCTCACGCCTCTTCCTGTCCTCGCTACGCCCGTAGGGCCAACAGGACTCCGAAGACGATCAACAGCCCTCCCCCGCCTACCAGGAGGCGGTAACGCCACTCGGTTGAAAGGCGTTGGCGGCCGGCGGCAACCACTGCGGCGATGGCGACCTTGGCCCCGATAATCGTCAGATAGAACCCGACCAGGTATGCCGTGGCACGTCCCGGGGAGAGTCTCCAGGCAGTAACTAGAACCGGGGCTCCAACACCTATCCAGAACAGCCACGGGTGGGGGCTGAGCCCATTGACCAGCACCCCACGCAGGATGTCATCGGAACGAGCCGTTTCGCCGTCCGCTGCGGCGTTGCCGCGCGCCTTGACGATCTCCCAGCCACCCATGGCCACCAACATGAGCCCGCCGGCCACAGCGATGATTCGGACCGTACCTTCGGGTATCGCACTGATAACGGCCACCGTCAACGTGATGATCGGAGCGTCCGTCAGCAGCGGCGCGATTGCCACTCGTACCCCGGCACCGAATCCCCCGCGCAGGGTCGAGGTGACAACGAGCGTCTGTAGCGGCCCCGGAGAGAGTCCGGCTCCAAGGCCGAGCCCTAGGCCGAGGAGAAACTCAGTCAAAGGCTCGGTTGACGGCTACCGCCGCTCATCCCATGGCTTCGACCATCGCTGAGCCGAGATCTGACGGCGTGGGAGCGATGGTTACGCCCGCTTCGAGCAGCGCTGAGATCTTGGCATCGGCCGTTCCCATCCCACCTGAGATGATGGCGCCGGCGTGGCCCATGCGCTTGCCCGGAGGAGCCGTGGTTCCGGCAATGAAACCGGAAACCGGCTTCGTCATGTGCTCCCCGATCCAGGCGGCGGCTTCTTCCTCCGCCGTGCCACCGATCTCGCCGATCATGATGACACCCTCGGTCGCCGGGTCAGCGTTGAACAAGCTGAGCACGTCGACGAAGTTGGTCCCGTTGACCGGGTCTCCGCCGATGCCGACGGCAGTCGTTTGGCCAAGTCCGATCGTCGTGAGCTGATAGACCGCTTCATAGGTCAGTGTGCCGGACCGACTCACAACGCCGATACGGCCGGGCTGATGGATGTAACCCGGCATGATTCCGATCTTGCACTCGCCCGGAGTGATCACGCCGGGACAGTTCGGCCCGACCAGTCGAGTGGAACCGTCCTCGAGGTAGCGCTTGGCCTTCACCATGTCGGCGACCGGTATGCCCTCCGTGATGCAGATGACCAGCTCCAGGCCAGCCTCGGCAGCTTCCATGATGGCGTCGGCCGCAAACGGTGGCGGCACGTAGACGACACTTGTCGTGGCGCCGGTAGCGTCCTTTGCTTCGGCTACTGACCGGTAGATGGGCACGTCGACGTCGTAGGTATCGGGACGTCCGGCCACGCCGGAGTGGTCGGTTTCGCCTGTGTATTTTTCAACAGTCCCGGCCTTCGACGGGTGCACGGCGCCGACCATCTGCGTGCCATATGCGATTGCCTTGTCTGTGTGGAAGCGCCCGGTGCGCCCCATTCCCTGGACGAGAACCTTGGTATCGGCGTTGATGAGAATGCTCATGAGGTCAGTTCCACGATCTTGTTGGCCCCGTCCTTCATGTCGGCGGCGTTGACAACATTCAGCCCCGACTCATCGATGATCCGTTTGCCCAGCTCGACGTTGGTTCCTTCCAGCCGCACAACCAGCGGCACTTCGAGCCCTACCTCGCCGACCGCTTCGACCACACCCTCGGCGATTGTGTCGCACTTCATGATCCCGCCGAAAATGTTCACGAGGATCCCCTTGACGTTGGGATCGGCGGTGATCAGCTTGAACGCCTCAGTGATCTTGTCGGCCGTGGCGCCCCCTCCGACGTCGAGAAAGTTCGCAGGTTCGGCGCCGAAGAACTTGATGATGTCCATCGTCGCCATCGCCAGCCCGGCGCCGTTGACCATGCAGCCGATCGTTCCGTCGAGCTTGATAAAACTGAGACCGTGCTCGGTGGCTGCGGCCTCGGCTGGGTCTTCTTCGCTCACGTCGCGCATCCCCATCACGTCGGGGTGGCGATACAGCGCGTTGGCTTCGAAACTCATCTTGCCGTCGAGAGCCATCACGCGGCCGTCGGTGGTGACAACGAGCGGGTTGATCTCGATCATGTCGGCATCAAGTTCGACGGCGGCAACTGACAGCGCCTGGACGAACTTGGCGCCGTTGCGGAGCGCGTCGCCTTCGAGCCCAAGGCCATGAGCCAACCGAGCTGCCTGGAATGCCAGCAATCCGTGGGCCGAGTCGATTTCCTCCTTGAGGATCTTGTCGGGGGTCTCCGCGGCGACCACCTCGATCTCTGTGCCACCTTCGCTCGAAGCCATGACGATGTTGCGGCTCGAAGCTCGATCGAGAAGCACGGACAGATAGAGCTCCTCGGCGATGTCGATGCCCTGTTCGATGTACAGAGTGTTGACCGTTTTGCCCTCGGAACCGGTCTGGATGGTCTCGAGGGTGGAACCGAGCATCTTGGTGGCCAACTCGCGCACCTTGTCCTCGACAGCGGCAATCCCGCCGTCGATGCCGGCAGTGACAACGTTGACGCCACCCAGGTCGGGATGTTCGCGGAAACGGCCTTTGCCCCGTCCCCCGGCGTGAATCTGCGATTTCACGACCACGACCGGGTTTCCGGTCTCCTCCACCAACGGCCGCACGGCGGCGACGGCTTGGTCGACCGTCGTGGCGACGACACCCTGCGGTACGGGGATGCCCCGGGCAGCCATCAGCTGCTTCGCCTGGTACTCATGAATCTTCAAGTTGGGCCCTCCTGGCACGCCGTTGCGCTATTCCACCAGAGCGCCACGCGGAAATCGAACTGGCCGACTGTTCAGCGCGGGGCGAGAGTCTTCTCGACCCAGTCGGTGATCGTTTGTAGCGAAGTCCCCGGCCCAAAGACCCCCTGAACACCCAAAGACTCGAGTTGGGCAACATCAGCCTCCGGGATGATGCCACCACCGAAGACCACGATGTCGGCTGCGTCCTTTTCGGCCAGCAACTCGACCACCCGGGGAAAGAGAGTCATGTGAGCTCCGGATAGTGCCGACAGCCCAACCCCTTGCACGTCCTCTTCGAGGGCCGCATCGACGATCTGCTCCGGGGTCTGATGGAGCCCGGTATAGATGACCTCACACCCGGCATCCCGAAGAGCCCTAGCTACCACCTTGGCGCCCCGATCATGTCCATCGAGTCCCGGCTTGGCGATAAGAATCCGAATTGGCATAAGAAGAGAGTAACGGGAGTGGGCGGAAGCCGGAACCGGGCGGTGCGTTGACAGTACCTTTCAGGTAGTGCGCAAAAGTGTCTCCTCCCCCGTTGGACGCCGCTCTGGGCGGACAACGTCTGGGGGAGGTGGGCCGCCCTGCGGGCGGCTTGGGAGGGCGAGGGGGGTTTGGGTGAGGCCCCACTTCCCACCCCTTGCCGTGGCGCCGATAGCCAAACGTCCCGAGGGGGAAGCGGAGTCGCGCCAAGGCCGTGACGCGCGTCGGCGCACAGCCAACCGCCGCGGGTCAGGGCAGCTCGCGCACTTCGGCGCCAGACGCAACGTTCTCTCTATCGAACTACCTTCGCTTCCCCCATCCCCCTCGTTCCTCGGGTACTTCCCCCAAACGTGACCCGTCCAAAGCGACGTGTCACGGGGGAAGAGACAGCGTTTGCGCTGCCACTCTCCGCTTGGTTCGACGGGCTCGGGTCAGGGGGCGGCGATGGCTCCCTAGTTCCGGACGCACCCAACGGCGCCAGACCGAAGAGCCGCGGGGGTCTCTATACCTTCTCCAAAGGCGCCCAGGCGAGCAGAAGTCGCTTCTTGCCGTGATCGCTGAAAGCGACGAAGGCTTCGGCACGATCGCCTTCACCGGTGATGTCTTCGACGACGCCGTCACCCCAGTGGGCGTGACGAACCTTGTCCCCCCGCCCGATGTCGGCGCTCTCGACGCGCTGCGAAGAGCCGATTGCGAGTTCGAGCCGACTCCGCTTCTGTCGGGTCGCGGTGTTGACCAGATGCTCCGGGATCTCTCTCAGGAAACGGCTCGGCGGGTTGAAGTTGTTGCCGCCCCACAGGTTGCGGCTCCACGCCCGGGTTAGGTAGAGCTTCTCCATCGCCCTTGTGATCCCGACGTACGCCAGCCGCCGTTCCTCTTCCAGCTCGGCCGGATCGCCCAGGGACCGCATGTGCGGAAAGACGCCGTCTTCGAGGCCACCGATGAACACAACCGGGAACTCGAGACCCTTGGCGTTGTGGAGCGTCATCAGGGTTACCAGTTCCGAGTCTTCGTAGTTGTCCATGTCTGTGACGAGGCTGATCGACTCGAGGAATGCATTGAGCCGAGCCATGCCGTCCATTTCTGCCCAGTCGGCGATGCCTATAGATACCGGTCCGGTTTCTTCGAAGTCGGCGGCCGCTGACAGCAGCTCCTTGAGGTTCTCCTCGCGGCCCATCGCCTCGATAGTACGTTCCGCTCGCACCCAGTCCATGTAGCCGGACATGTCGAGCACAGCGGTCAGCGCCGCTGACGGCCCCGCCTTGGCTGCCTCGAGCAAGTGGTCATACAGACCGACAAATTCGCCGATCGCCTTCTGAGCGCGTGAACTGAGCCGGTCGTTCTCGTCGGCCTGTCGCAAGCCGTCGAGTAGCGAGATGCCGTTGTCTTCAACAAAACGATCCACATACGCAACGCTGGTGTCGCCAATCGCTCGCTTTGGCGTGTTGATGATTCGTTTCAGCGAAATAACATCGTCCGGGTTGACCAGCGCTTTGAGATAGGCCAACGCGTCCTTCACTTCGCGGCGGTCGTAGTACTTGAGGCCACCCACAACCTGATACGGAATGGCGTACTTGACGAACAGTTCCTCAACTACACGGCTCTGGGCGTTGGTGCGGTAGAACACGGCCATGTCGGACAGTCGACGCCCGGCCTTCTCCAGAGCCCCGACCTCTTCTGCGATGTACGCCGCCTCATCGTGTTCATCCTCGGCCTCGTAGGTGGAGATCGGGTCGCCCTGACCGAAGTCGGTCCAAAGGCGTTTGGGGGCGCGGCCGGTGTTGTTGGAGATGACGGCGTTGGCGGCCTCGAGGATCGTTTGGGTCGAGCGGTAGTTCTGCTCGAGCATGATGATGCGGGCGTCGGGAAAGTCCTTCTCGAACTCGTTGATGTTGCGGATGTCGGCTCCACGGAACCGATAGATCGACTGATCCGAGTCCCCCACAACGCACAGGTTGTGGTGCTGATCGGTGAGCAGGCGCACCAGCATGTACTGGGCGTGATTGGTGTCCTGGTACTCGTCGACGAGCACATATTGGAAGCGTTGCTGGTAATGCCCGAGCACGTCCGGGAATGCCTGGAGCAACTCGACAGTGGTCATCAGCATGTCGTCAAAGTCCATCGCGGATGCTTCGACCAACCGTTGTTGATACAGCCGGTAGACGTCGGCAACTTTTTCGTGATAGAAGCCGGCGTCGTTGTGGGCGAAGGTCTCAAAGTCGATCAGCTCGTTCTTGGCCGCCGAGATCGCTGCTCGAATGTTCCGCGGCGGGAACCGCTTGGGATCGAGGTCGAGATCCTTGACACATAGCGTTACCAATCGCAGCGAGTCGGCCTGGTCGTATATCGAGAAGGATGACCGGTAACCCAATCGGTGGGCTTCGCGGCGCAGGATGCGCGAGCAGCTGCTGTGGAAAGTCGATACCCACATGTCACGGACGACCCCCCCGACGAGGGCGCCCACTCGTTCCTTCATCTCAGCGGCAGCCTTGTTGGTGAACGTGATGGCGAGAATCGCAAAGGGTGACACGCCGTGGTCCTCAATGAGGTGGGCGACTCGTCGTGTTAGAACCCGCGTTTTGCCCGATCCAGCGCCGGCGACAACCAGCACCGGGCCATCGGTGGCAGCGACAGCTTCACGCTGCGCGGGGTTCAGGCCCTCGAGGAGTTGGGAGTCCGGCATGGGCCTCGATTATACGAGGGTGCACGGTACGAAGTTACATCGACGTAGTTCGGGCTACTTGACCCGCGTGACCGTCAGGGTGCTGCTTCGAGGTTTTTAGCCGCCGAGGGGGGTTTGGGTGAGGCCCAGCGGCAACGCTGATCGTGGTCTGGCGAAAGCCAAACCTCCCGAGCCAGGCAGGGGCGACGAGATCCGGAGAGGCACCGCAGTCAAACGATCAGCGGGCTCCCAGTCACACGGGCGTAGTTCCGTCTATTCGGAGCGGAGCAGATCTCGCAAGGTCTCCGCAAGCGCACCCTCGCGGAAGTCGGCTTTATCGAAGAAGACATCGACACCGGCTTCCTTGGAACGCGCCTTGTCGTCCTCGGTAGCCACGCCGGACAGCATGACGATCGGCACTGTGATGCCTCTATCGCGCACCTTGGCAACCAGTTGAGCTCCATCCTCCTGCGGCATCGAGAAGTCAACAACCAGAGCCTCGACAACCTGCCCGTCGAGGATCTCGAGAGCCTCAGCGGCACTCGAGGCCACCGACGTCACAAATCCACTCGATGCCAGTGCGCCAGACACGACGGCACGGGCACCAATGGAGTCGTCGACAACGAGCACCCTGTCACCCCGCTCATCGTCCGGTGGGGCCGAGTGAGTTCGGGTCACCAGGGCAGACGCGTCGAGTACAAGAACCACCTCGCCACCACCGAGCAGGGCGGCGCCCGTGATGTGCGAAGGGCCCGCCAGCAGCGGACCGAGTTCTTTGGCCGCGACCTCTCTGACCCCTTGAACTCCGTGAACGGTGACTGCAGCCGAGCCAATGCGATGTGAAATGATGAGAATGGTCTTCGGGAGGCGCGATTCCGCGGCTCCGACGAGTTCCCCGAGCGGCGAGACTGGGAGCTTCTCACCACGCCAGCTGAGCGTGGGGACGTTGCCGGTCCAATCGATGTCTGCTTCATCAATCGGCAGCACTTCCTCGACTACCGATTCCGGCAGGCCCCACTGCATCCCGGCACTGTCGAGAATCATGACCCGCTGCAGCGCTCGCGATGTTGGAACTGTGAGCGCCACCGCTGATCCGTTGCCGGAAGTGGATTCGAGTCGGACTCGACCGAAGAGCGATTCGGCGATCTCAGACACGGACGACAGGCCCTTGCCGGATCCGCTCAGATCGCTCATGCCACCCGTAGAGAATCCGGGATTGAACAAGACATCGTTCAGCTTCGCTTCATCGGCCGCTTCACCGGATGTGAGCAAGTTGTTCTCAATGGCAGTGTTTCGAACCGCGGCCCAGTCCACGCCGGCGCCGTCATCGGAAACAACGAGTTCGAGACGTCGATCCTTGACAGTGACCGAGAGCGCTATGGAGCCGGTCGTCGGTTTGCCGGCCCTTTGCCTGACTTCGGGATTCTCGATCCCATGCGTAATCCCATTTACGACCAGCTGCCGCAGTGGGTCGGCAATCTTGTCGAGCACCTGGCGGTCGACGACCACCTCGGTATCACCGACGATCTCAAAACGGACCTCTTTGTCCAGTTTCTTGGCAACGAACCGCACGAGCTGCGGCAACGTGTTGGTCATCGACGAAAGCGGAACGGCGGCGAGTTGCATGGCATCGTGCTCGAGGTCGCCCGCTGCCGACAGGATGGCGCTCACACTGGCCTCGAGCGCATCGAGATCGTCCGAGTTGCGAACCTCGCGAATCTTCCTGTCAGCGGCTTCGACATCAATCCGGATCCGAGCCACCAAGTTGATCAGGCGATACATCCGTCCGGCGCTGACTGGAAGAGTCTCGACGCTCGCCCAGCTCTCCACGGCCCCGAGCAACCCGCCGAGGTCGGCCGTGATGGAGGCGGCGGCCGGTGGTTCGATTGGGCGAGCGGGCGCATCTCGGCTCGGTGTCGGCTCGGGAGCCTTGGGACGACGGGGACGGACGTACTCGTGGCTGAACTCTTCTTCAGAAGCCACTTCATTTGAGGTCTCCTCGACCGTGTCGTCAACGACATCCGGCACAGGGGGATCCTCCGGCTCACGCACCACTGGGCTAGATGGCGTGATGTCTTGTTCTGTAGCCGCCGCATCTTCAGCGGCCGCATCCTCAGCGGCCGCGTTGTCGAGACGCTCGCGCAGGCTGATGCCGCCGACATCGGAGGTATTCGCCTTTATTCGAGGGCGTTTGACTTCGGGCTCGACCGCCTCGGGTTCAATGACCGCGGGAGCAACGTCTTGTTCGGTTGGCTCCTCTGACTCTTCTAGTTGGGCCTCGGGCTCGACTGGCTCCACCGCTCGCAGCTTCGGCTTGGCGGCCGGCGATCCGGTCCCGAGTGCCGCGTCAACGGCGGCCATCGCGTCCGTGAGCTCCGGTGTGCCGGCCTTGGGATCAGCCGTTCCGGCGGCGGGCAAAACTGTGGCGAGAGCCGCAATCGCGGCTCCCAGCTCAGGGTGCGGTTCGATCTCCTCGGACTGGATGCGACGCCACAACATTTCGAGTTGCTGGCCTGCCACGGAGATGGCGTCATAGCCCATGACGCGGCCGGTTCCCTTGATGGTGTGGCCTTCACGGAGCATCGTGCTCGAGATCTCGGCGTCGACGGCTCCCGCGATCATCGCCTCGCCGCCCTCAACGAGGCGCGCCGAACGCTCTTCGAGTTCAGACATGAACATCGCCTGCAACTCTGGATCGTCAGTCCAGGTCACGGTTCGCCTCTAGGGGTCCGGGGGGTTTCCATGCAGAGGAGATATCGACTGAAAACCCATTGAGCTGAAGGAGTAACTAGATACTCTGAGCTACTCCCACTCAATTGTTGCAGGTGGTTTGCTTGAAATATCGTAGGCGACACGGTTGATACCCGGCACTTCATTGATGACGCGAGTGGAAATACGTTCCAAAACCTCGTAGGGCAACCTCGCCCAGTCGGCCGTCATTGCGTCGTCGGAAGCGACCGCGCGCACGATCAGCGGGAAAGCGTAGGTGCGACCATCTCCTTGTACCCCAACGGTCCTGATGGCGGGGAGCACCCCGAATGTCTGCCAAAGCTCACGATACAAACCAGCCCGACGAACTTCCTCGAGAACGATGACATCGGCGGCCCGGAGCGTATCGAGACGCTCTTTGGTGACGTCGCCGATGATGCGCACCGCAAGACCGGGACCGGGAAACGGCTGGCGCCAGACAATCTCTTCTGGAAGACCGAGTTCGGCACCGATTGCCCGCACCTCATCCTTGAAGAGATCCCGGAGCGGTTCGATCAAGTCGAACTGCATGTCATCCGGGAGGCCACCGACGTTGTGATGGCTCTTGATCTTGGCGGCGTCCTTCGTCCCCGATTCGATGATGTCGGGATACAAAGTGCCCTGCACCAGGAAGCGGGCGTCTTGCAGGTCGGCGGCGGCTTCCTCGAACACCCGGATGAAGGTTTCGCCGATGATCTTGCGCTTGCGTTCCGGGTCGGTCACTCCTTCGAGTGCCGCTAGGAACCGGTCCTCGGCATCGACGTGGATCAGGTTCATGTGGAAGGCACGCCGGAACGTGTCTTCGACCTGCTCTCCTTCGCCGTGGCGCATCAGCCCGTGGTCGACGAATACGCACACCAACTGATCGCCGACCGCCTTGTGTACGATCGCAGCCGCTACTGCTGAATCAACGCCGCCAGAGAGTCCGCAGATGACTTTGGCATCGCCGACTGACTCACGGACCGCGGTAACCGATTGCTCAATGATCCCAACGTGAGTCCAGTTCGGCCGGGCGCCCACGACGTCGTGCAGGAATCGTTTCACGATGTCCTGACCGAATTCGGTATGGCCCACCTCAGGGTGGAATTGCACTCCAAAGAGACCACGTTCCTGGTTCTCCATGGCAGCAACAGGCGAGTCGCCGGTACTCGCAGTCACAACGAACCCACGCGGCGGCTCGGTGACCGCGTCCTTATGGCTCATCCAGACAACCTGATCGTCCGGCAGATCCTTGAAGAGCACACTCTCGGTGCCAACTTCGAGCTGGGCCCGGCCGTATTCGGCGATGTCGTTGCTGGCCACGACGCCGTTGAGGGCGTGCGCCATCGCCTGGTGGCCGTAACAAATGCCGAGCACCGGGATGCCCAGTTCGAGAATCGCCGCGTCGAGGTCGTAGGCATCCTCGGCATACACGGATGCCGGGCCGCCGCTCAGTATCAAACCGACCGGGTTGTGCTGCTTGACCTCGGCCGCCGTGATGTCACGAGGAACGATTTCGGACAGGACGCTGGCTTCGCGAACCCGCCGTGCGATCAACTGAGCGTACTGAGCGCCAAAATCGACGACCAGGATCTTGTCAAAATCGCCGCCGGAGGCGTGTCCGGAAATGGTGGGTCCCGGCATCAGCTGGAGCCGTGGCCCATTCCAACACCCTGGCTTTGTTGCAGCCGTTTCCCTTCGGTCTGCAACGCCGGCGCCACCATCACTTCCGCCTTCTGAAACTCCTTGACGTTGGCGTATCCAGTTGTCGCCATCGAGACCCGAAGGGCACCGAACAGATTGCGCCGCCCGTCATTCTCGTGGGCGGGACCGGTGAGAATCTCGGCCATGGTGCCGAGGCGGCCGGTCTGGACGCGGGTGCCTCGCGGCAACGTTGGGTGGAAGGTGGCCATACCCCAGTGGTGGCCCTGGGCGGGGGCCTCGGCGGCGGCAGTTATTGGCGAACCCAACATGACGGCATCGGCACCGCAGGCGATGGCCTTGGCGACGTCGCCGCCGGTGCGCATCCCGCCGTCGGCAATGACATGCACGTAGCGGCCCGACTCCTCGAGGTACCGGATCCGCGCTCCGGCGGCGTCGGCAATTGCGGTCGCTTGGGGGACGCCGATTCCCAGCACGCCCCGTGACGTGCAAGCAGCTCCCGGACCGACTCCGACAAGCACGCCGGCAGCGCCGGTCCGCATGATGTGGAGGGCGCCGGCGTAGGACGCCACTCCCCCGGCCACAACTGGAACGTCGAGAGCCCCTATGAACTTGAACAGATCCAGCGGCTCGGCCCGGCTCGAGACGTGCTCGGCCGAGACAACCGTGCCTTGGACAACGAGGATGTCGAGACCGGCCTCGAGAGCCGGTTGGTGCAGGTCCTCGACGTTCTGTGGCGTGAGGCTGGCAGCGGAGATCACACCCCCGGCTTTGATCTCCTCGACGCGGCGGCCAATCAACTCCGGCTTGATCGGCTCTTGATAGACCTTCTGAATGGTTCGAGTTGCCTCGTCATCGTCAGCGCCGGCAATCTCGGCGTAAACGGGCATCGGATCCTCGTAGCGAGTCCACAGCCCTTCGAGGTTGAGGACAGCCAGGCCGCCCAATCGACCGATCTCGATAGCTGTGTCCGGGCTCACCGCCGAGTCCATGGCCGAGGCCATCATCGGCAGTTCAAACCTGTAGGCGTCGAGCTGCCATGAGAGGTCGACGTCGTGCGGGTCGCGGGTCCTGCGCGACGGAACAATTGCTATGTCGTCGAAGCCCCAGGCTCGACGGCCCGATTTGGCAATGCCAATTTCGATCTCCACAAGACCCCTTCAAGTGTGCCAGCTAGGCCCAATGGTACCAGCGCGCCAAGCCGACTCGGCTTACGCCCGACTAGCCCCGAGTGACCCTCAGGGCTCGGTCCAGATCGGCCCACAGGTCCTCAACATCCTCACACCCGACACTGAAACGGATGAGTGTGGGAGGGATTGTCTCCTGGCCGGGGATGACCGCCCGCCGCTCCATCGTTGACTCGATTCCGCCCAGGCTGGTGGCGTGGTTGATCAACTCGGCGACCTCGCATACCTTTCCTGCCCGCTCCCCGGTGCCGGCGGTCTCGAAGCTCATCATTGCGCCGTAACCGGTCATAAAACTGCGCGCTACTTCGTGGGTGTCGTGACTCGGCAAGCCTGGGTAGCGGACTCGGCTGATCTCTGGGTGGCCCTCGAGACGTTCGGCGAGGATCATCGCGTTGTGTTGGGCCCGGTCCATTCGCAGCGCCAACGTACGAACTCCTCGCGTTGCCAGGAAGGCTTCCATGGCGCCGATGATCGCTCCGGTGAGCTTGCGGCGATGATCCAGTTCCTCGTGGAGCTCGATGTCCCGGGTCACCAGGAGCCCACCAAGCAGGTCGGAGTGCCCGCCGAGGAATTTGGTGGCCGAGTGCATCACAACGTCGGCGCCGAAGTCGAGTGGTCGCTGGACCAGCGGAGTGGCGAACGTTGAATCGACGGCGACGATGGTGCCCGGCTTACGGGGCGCCCCGCAGATCGCCGGCAAGTCGGCCACCGTGATCAACGGGTTGGCGGGTGACTCCAACCACAGCAGATCTGCTGTGGTGGCCGCTTCGATCCAAGCTGCGGTGTCTGCCAGGTCGAGCCGCAACACCGTCCAGCGTCCCTGGGCTTCGCCTTCCTCACACAGCCCGGCCACGCCGTGATAGGGATCTTCCGGGACCGCCAGAACCGCTCCGACGGGAAGCCGATGTAATACGGCCGCCACCGCGGCCATTCCCGAAGAGAACGCCAAGGCTCGGCCACCTTCAAGCCCGCCGACTACCTCCTCGAACGCCTCCGAGGTCGTTGTGCCCTCGCCGCGCGTGTAGATGCGGTCGCTCGGCAGGTAGAAGTTGGACGCCAGGACAGGTGCCACGTTGAGCGGCTCTCCCGGCCGGCGCGAGCGGCCCGCGGAGACGACCCAGGACGATGGTGTTAGATCTGTCATGGGCGCAAATTAGCCGCTGGCGCGACTAGGTACTCCGCGGCTAGGGAGACCGTCCGGTGGTGATGTATGTGCGCCCGAGCGGCGACCTCCATTCGTGATCACCGTTCCTGAAGCGCCGGTAGCTCCAGCGAGCCTGGTGACGAATCCGATGGTGGTGACGACACACAGGGGCGAGGTTGTGATTGTGTGTGCAGCCACCATCGGCGTGGGGTAGGCGGTGGTCGATATCGCAGTCGACCGAAGGCATTCGGCACCCGGGCCAGACACAACGGCGGTACCGGGAAGTGATGTGCCGCCGTTGCCGGACTGTGGGCCGACGCCTGGTCGTGCCCGTGTGGACAATGTCACCCGTTTCCGGATCGGTCACGATGAACGTCCACTGGCTGTTTTGCTGCTCGTCGGCGACCTGCCGGGCAACATCAGCGACGACGGGCCCGTACCCGGCGATTTCCCCTGGAGATGAGTTGAGGCCGGCGAGTGTGGCGAGATCAACCTCCATCAGGACACCGCCGCCCGCGGGCTTGCCGGCCACCCGGGTGTGCGTTCCCTCCAGGATGTCGAGGAAGACATCTGCCCGAAGTTGATCCATGGTTCGGGTTTCGACGCCACCGCGGAGGCCGCGGGCCGCGTCGTTGAGATATCGGGTAAACGCGGCGACACGATCGGGCGGCAAATCGAGGGCCAGCAGATTGGCCGTGCCCTCGGGATTGGCCGAGCCGTAGACCCTCCGCTTGTCGAGGTTGCGGCGGTAGCGCTCAGCGGCAGAATCCGGATCGATCTCCATACACAACCGCCGCAAGCGAGCGGCAAGTTGGCCAGAGGTCAGGTTGGGGGCATCATCGATGACCTGGTCGATGACCTCCTGAGCAGCCGCCAAGGGAACGTGTTCGGTCCCCTGCACCAGAACCCGAGCCCGCCGCACGTCAATGTCGCCGCGAGCGAGCGCTTCGTGGACCACAGGATGCTGACGCAATGCCAAGGCAAAAAGCGTCTCCCGATCTGCACTGCGCCGAGTCAGTCGCAAGGCTGCACCAATCTCGGCTGCCGTGTTCTCGCCGGCCGCTACAGAATCGAGGCCATGCTGTCGCATCGTGGACTCAATGGCGGCCATGTCGGTGTACCCCTCCGCGCCGTAGTGCGAGGCAAGACGCCGATGGGCGATCAGCACGCTCACCAGCTCATCGCAAGAGAGAGCGTCACGATCCACTCCAGCCAGGGCCGTAGCCAGCTGAGGCCCAGGAGCCATCATTTCAAGCGATTCGAACCGATTAGCTGTGGAATCCACAGTTGTAGCGAACATATGTTCGATAGTATCAGTTGTCACCGACAAGAAACAGGGCTCTGTCTTGACTATTTCGGCTAGAGGATTGCAGCCAGCTGGGCCGGCTACTGGCTCTGACGTGGTTCGAGGTCCATTCCCAGGATCTCGAGGCTGACCGGCGCGGCGAACCTGTTCGACGGACTGTTCCCTGCGATCGCCCGACCGCGTTCGATGCAGGCCCACGTCCTGTTGCTCGCTAGGGAGCCGACAACCCCGTGACCTTGCGGATCTCCTGAGCGAACCCCTCTGCCCTGGTGCGGGCATCGAGAGC
>JAAELU010000778.1 GCA_024226255.1 bacterium
GCTCGCGCGCAACGCGGGATGAGAGAGCCAGCCAAGGATCCCGAGGCGATAGTTGATGGTCACGACGATCACATCGTTATCGCGCGCAAGCGGGGAAGCCGGGAGCTGGTTGCCCCAGCCCATGCTGTTGCCACCTCCGTGGATCCAGAACATGACCGGGAGACGATCGCTGCCCGTCGGGACCTCGTCGGGCGCTCGCGCCGGGGCAAAGACGTCGAGGTAGAGGCAATCCTCACCCCCAAAGACCGACCCGACGGAGAGCTGCGTGCACGCTTTGCCAGATTCGAGCGCCTCGCGCGAGCCATCCCAGGGTTCGGGTGACTGCGGTGCGCGCCATCGCAACCCATCGACCGGCGGCTTGGCGAAGGGCAGCCCCAACCAGGCGTGCACGGCACCCTCTTCCATCGAGCTGCCGATCACGGCCCCTTGCTCGACCTCACGTGCCGTGTCGGGATCGGCAGCCGGCGTCTGCCCGCCACAGGCAAAGAGCGCGACGACCAAGCCGAGTGCGAAACCGCGGCGCAGCAAGTCTGAAGACATAGATAGATACTCTGCCGGTGTCCGAGCGCGATTCGATAGCGGGGGGTGGCAGAATATACCGCTGCATGAACTCTGCCGAAGCCCCCAGCTGGCGGCCCGGAACAAAGATCATCGATCACCCTTGGACGGTCGCCGGTCTGCAGAGCAAACAACCGAGCAGCGAGCACCCGGTGACTCGGGGCATGCCCAGCAGATAGATTGCGCCAATCGGCCCATCGATCAGGATCAGTACGTACTCCCATTGCTCGGCGAGCTGATTGGGCACTGCGTAGATCACTGCAGCCACGGCAGTCAATCGCACCAGACCTTGCCAGAAAATAATGGGTGCCCGCTCGACCATATTCCGAGACGCCCACATCAGGCAGGCCGCGGCCATCATGAGAAACATCCCCAGTGTCATGAGAGGTACGAACTGCCCTTTGACCGGCGTGTCGGCAACCGCGACGCCCACGGCACCCGCGATTGCACCCGCCCCCACCAGGAAGTCCGAAGCTCCGGTCCAGTAGACGAACTTCTGCAACATGATCCTGTCTCCGATGAGTTGGCCTGGTCTTCGTGGATCGACGCGATCTTGCCCGACCGGTTCACAGGCGATCTCGAATGCGAATCGCCAAGCAGCCGATCGTATCACCGGCTTCGTTCTTCGTGTCCGTGGATGCGGGCTTCCCAACCGCCCCGGCGCAAGACAACGACCGGTCAGCAGACATCTCGATGGCGCTCGGCCGGAATGGCGGGCGCCGCCAACGGCGGCAGGGGCCGCCCAATGTGGCATGCACCGAATGGAGCCGGGCCAGGGATCCCGGGGTCTGCAGGCTGCAAGCGAGGCACCATGACGCACCGCAGAATCAAACAGTGTCCCATTGCGTCCCGAAAGCATCCAATGTGTGTCGCATTTCGTCAGTCCAATCAAATACTTCCGCCCCTCGCACCTGGCACGCGATATGCATTAACGCAGTGTGTCATGGGGCTGAGGAGGATACGGACATGGTACGTTTTTGGAATTCGATTGGATCGGGTGGATCCCCACCGTTGGTAGAACCGCTGCTCTCGAGGGGGATCTGGCGGGAGATGAGCGGGCGCCAGGTGACGGCGCCGGGTTGGACCAGTGGCATGATTGCCTCCCTGGTCCTGGCAGCGATCGTCGCAACGAGCTTCGCCTTGCTGGACAACCGCGCTTCCCAAACCGCACTAGCGGAGTTCGAATCTCGACCCCTGTCCCGCGAGTGGCAGTGGGAGCCGGACGCAGTCTCCTACGAGCACATGTTCCGCCAGTCGGAGCCGACCCCCGGCAGCACGCTCACTTCCCACTAGGCCATCAGGCCAACATACACTCCGGCACGTCGGCGACCTCTGGCTCATCACCCGGAGGTCGCAGGTTTGAGTGCTGGCCCCGCTACCCCTTGAGCCCTCGGAATCGCTTGATTCCGGGGGCTTTCCTTTTCAGCCCGTTTCAGTGCTGTGGAGACTTTGTGGGGACTCGCTAGGGAGGCGTGACAGGAGGTCAGCGCGAACCTCGTCCGCCGATCGGAACGTGGTCGCAACACGTGCTTCATCGCTTCCGGCGCGGTCGTTTCGATTGTCGACCGCCCCGAAGTTCTCTGATCGAGATCGCGTTGGCTCAGATCAAGCGCAACGAGGACGGCAGCTCAGTTCGAATGCCGCCGTCGCGCAGCCAGACTGATGAGGCCGCTCGCCGTGAGCAACCCGGTCCCCGGCTCAGGGACCGGGAGGTACTGCGCGCGAATCGAATCGATTGCCTGCATCCCTCCTCCCAGCCCGTACACGTCCTCGATGACCGTGAGGGGATCACCGCTGACCCTGATTCGCAGCGTGTCGAAACCGGCGGGGTCCAGGAAGCCGAGAATGGGTGCGTGGCCGTAGGTCGTGGCACCGCTCCCGACTGACGTGCCACTCAGCAGGGCGTCCCAGGCGTAGTACACCCCGACATCAGAGAGATCAGATCCAGCCGAGGAGTCGAGTGCAAATTCGATAGCCAGCAGCGGAGACGTCGTCGAAATCTCGATGTAGTTCGGCAAGGTGATGTCGTCACTGGGGGCGTACATGAAGTTCCCGACGAAGCGAACGAACGCTCCGTCTATGTCACAACCCGCATAGCCACACGGGCCGTTGTTCGACTTGCCGTTGACACGCGTCACCGAGATCCCGTTCTCGATGTACGGGACATCGACGAGCGCGGCAGGATCTTCGAAATCCACGGTGGCATCGATCTGGCTCACCGCGGAGCCAGACCCGAAGGTCTCGAACACGGTTGCGTGCGAAGCAGCGGGAATCACGAGCAGCACCGACGGCATGGCCAGCAGGTGGGCCAGGATCCGCAAGAGTGAATTCGAACGCATGAGTGACTCCCCGGTCGTTGATCTACATGGGAGTGGCAACTCGTCGTCGAAAGTGTCTGACGAACACTCGAAGTCGCCC